>NZ_CAKZJO010000058.1 GCF_936943645.1 uncultured Bradyrhizobium sp.
TGGGCCCCGGCTCTGCAGCGCACCGCTGAAGAAGCGCTGCGCTGCGTCCGGGGCACGAGACCTTGCGATAAACTCGCACCTTCCGATTTCATTGAGGAGACGCTAGGTTCCCCGCCAACCAAAAGGAGGGAACGACCAAGATGATTTCAGGGCTGATTCGAAACCTGCGTGCCGTCGGCGTGGCCGCGCTGTGCCTTGCCGCCGCATCCGCGGCCCAGGCCGACACGTATCCGAGCCGCAACATCACGCTGGTGCTGCCATTCGCGGCCGGCAGCGGCACCGACACCACGACGCGGCTGATCTCGCAGCACCTGTCGCAGGCGCTCGGCGTCGGCATCGTCATCGAGAACAAGGCCGGCGCCAACGGCATGCTTGCCGCAAGCTATGTCGCGAAGGCCGCCCCCGACGGCTACACGCTGCTGGTGACCACCAACACGACGCATTCGGCCAATCCCTATCTGCTCAAGAGCCTCACTTACGATCCGGTCAAGGACTTCACGCCGATCGCACGCACCGGCGACCTGCCCTTCATGCTGGTGGTCAACCCGGAAGTGCCGGCGAAAACCGTCGCCGAGCTCGTCGCCTACGGCAAGGCCAATCCGGGCAAGCTGAGCTACGCCTCGGGCTCGTCCTCGGCGATCGTGTCGGGTGCGACCTTTGCGCACAATGCCGGCCTCGATCTGCTGCACGTGCCCTACAAGAGCTCGCCGCCGGCGCTCAACGACGTCATGGGCGGCCGTGTCTCGATGATGTTCGTCGACATCCTGACCGGCCTTCCCCACGTCAACGGCAACGCGCTGCGCGCGCTCGCCGTCACCACCAAGGAGCGCTCGCCGCTGGTGCCGCATCTGCCCTCGATGCAGGAAGCCGGCGTGCCTGATTTCGACATCTCGTCATGGCAGGGCTATTTCGGCCCGGCCGGCCTGCCCAAGGAGATCGTGACGCGGCTCAATTCCGAGATCAGGAAGATCATCGAGAAGCCGGAGATCAAGGCGCAGCTCGCCACCCTCGGCATGGACGCGTTTTCGGGCACGCCGGAGCAGCTCGGCACCTTCGTGAACGAGCAGCTGGTGCTGTGGGAGAAGCTGATCACCAACGCCAAGATCGAGAAGCAGTGAGGTCTCGTGTCCCGGACGCGGCGCGGCGCGAAGCGGTGCGACGCGTCCGGGGCACGGGATTGTCGTAGGTCATCGCGAATAAAAAAGGTGGGCACGACGCTTCCGCGTCTTTGCCCACCTCGCGAATTTCGTGCGTATGGTTTTATGCCGCGCGCACCTTGGCGAGGAAGCCGTCCACCGCGCTGCGCAGCGCGCCGGACTGGGTGTCCAGCTCGCGGGCATTGGTGAGCACGTCGCCTGCCGCCGTGCCGGTCGCTTCCGCGGCCGAGGTGACGCTGCCGATATGGGCGTTGATCTCGCTCGAGCCGGCCGCGACCGACTGAATGTTACGAGCGATCTCGCGCGTCGCCTCGCCCTGCTGCTCGATCGAGGAAGAAATGCCGGCCGTGATCTCGCTCATCTCCGCGATGGTCTGCGTGATGCCGCCGATGGCCGCCACCGCATCGCTGGTCGAGGTCTGCATCGCCGCGACCTGTGCGGAGATTTCCTCGGTCGCCTTGGCGGTCTGGTTCGCCAGCGCCTTGACCTCGGAGGCGACGACGGCAAAGCCGCGGCCGGACTCGCCGGCGCGGGCCGCCTCGATGGTGGCGTTGAGCGCGAGCAGGTTGGTCTGCGCCGCGATCGAGTGGATCAGCTTGACGACTTCGCCGATCTTCTCGGCGCCGGTGGAGAGCTCCTGAACGGTGGCATTGGTGCGCTCGGCGTCATTGACCGCGCGGCTCGCCACTTCCGTCGACCGCGTGACCTGGCGGGAGATTTCCGCAACCGAACTCGACAGCTCTTCGGCGGCCGCCGCAACCGTGCCGACATTGCCGGAGGCCTTTTGCGAGGCCGCGCCGACCGTTGCGGCACGCGAGGAGGCATCGCTCGCGGTCGCGGTCATCGACTGCGCCGTGGTCTGCATGCCGGCCGCGGCCGAAGAGACCGAGCGGACGATGCCGTTGACGCTGCGCTCGAAGTCGTTGGCGATATCCTCCATCGCGCTGCGACGTTCTGCCGCGACGCGTTCCTTGGCATCGGCCTCGGTCTTCTCGAGGTCGCGGATGCGGACCGCGTTGTCCTTGAAGATCTGCACCGTGGCGGCCATCGCGCCGACCTCGTCGCCGCGGCCGACGCCGGGAATGTCGCCGTCGAGCTTGCCGTCGGCGAGGTCCTTCATGCGGCCGCCGAGCAGTGCCAGCGGACGGCTGATGCCGCGGCCGATCAGCCAGGCCACGCCGCCGGCAACAATGAAGATGCCGAGCATGGCAAGGCCGAGCAGCCAGTAGACCGGACCCATCTTGGCGTCGATGTCGTCGAGATAGGCGCCGGTGCCGAGATACATGTCGAAGCCGGGGATCGCCACTGCGTAGCCGATCTTGCGGATCGGCGTCGGCTGACCGGGCTTGACATATTCATAGTACAGCAGGATCGACCCATTGGCCTTGACGCCGTCCATCAGTTCGACCGACAGCTTGCGGCCGTTGGTCACGACGTCCATGCGGTTGGTGCCGATCTGCTTGGGATCGGGCGCAAGCTGCGTGATGCCGTCATAGGACGTGCCGAACAGATAGCCCGAGCCGTTGTCGTAAGTCATCGAATTGCCGTAGCGTCGAAGCTCGGCCATGGCCGCGTCCTTCGTCAGCTCGCCGGCATCGACGCGCTTCTTCAGGGCAGCGGCGTAGTTGCGCGCCAACTCGACGATGGCCTTGGCCTGGTCGATGCGCGCATTCACCATCTCGCGCTTCATCAGATAGCCGGCGAGGACACCGGAGACGCACAGGCCGAACAAGGTGACGCCGACAAGGATGCCCAGCTTGGGGGCGATCTTCAGATTGCTCAACTTCACGGGATGGCTCCGGCAAATAGGGATACGGGCACGCGAACAGATCGATCAAAATCGAATCAAGTTTTAGGGGGAGATGCCTTAGCAAGTTACTTACGGGCCTCCGTAGTAGCCCGGACGCCGCCGCCAAAATCGGCAATTTATCTCTCGCTCAACAACCGGGAATTGTACGATATCGTCTCGATTTCGCGTAAAAGACGAAAAGGCCTGCCCGTGAAGGCGGGTCACAACAAGAACCGACAAACCAAATCGGGGAACGAAAAATGCCGAAATACAGGGTGGTGACGCCGAAGGGCGCGAGCTTTACGGTCGCGGGCAGCGACTATTCCTTTGAGCGCGAGGCGCTCGATCCGATCGACGCCGAGATCGTCGAGGCGCCCGCCGACGAGGCCGGGTTCATCGCAGCCGCGAAAGACGCCGACGCGATCTACGCCAAGGGCATCCCCATCACCAAGACCATCATCGACAGCCTGCAGAGCTGCAAGGTCATCACGCTGGGCTCGGTCGGCGTCGACAGCGTCGACGTCAAGGCCGCCACCGCCCGTGGAATTCCGGTGACCAACATTCCCGACACCTTCATCGAGGAGGTCGCCGACCATGCCATGATGCTGCTGCTCGCAGGCTTCCGCCGCCTGGTCGAGCAGGATCGCATGGTGCGCGACGGCCGCTGGGCCGAGGGCCGGCCGGCTCTGCTCAAGATCCCCAGGCTGATGGGCCAGACGCTCGGCTTCATCTCGTTCGGGCGCGTCGCGCGTGCAGTTGCGAAGCGCGCCGCCCCCTTCGGCCTGCGCATGATGGCCTACGACCCCTTCATCCAGGAAACGCTGATGTACGACCACGGCGTGATCCCGTCGACGCTGAACGAGGTGCTGTCGCAATCCGACTTCGTCTCGATGCATGCCCCCGCAAGGCCTGAGGTGCATCACATGCTGACCGAGAAGCACTTCCGGCAAATGAAGAAGGGCTCGATCTTCATCAACACCGGGCGCGGCGCCACCGTGGACGAGGAGAGCCTGATCAAGGCGCTGCAGGAGGGCTGGATCGCGCATGCCGCCCTCGACGTCCTCGAGAAGGAACCGCCCTCCCACAACAATCCCTTGCTCGGCATGGAGAACGTGACCCTGACCGCCCACGTCGCCTCGGCCTCGGCACGGTTTGACGAAGCGCGCAAGCGCCGGGTGGGCTACGAATTGTCACTGGTGCTGCAGGGCATGTGGCCGGTAAGCTGCGTCAATCCGTCGGTGCTGCAGAACACCATGCTCCGTCGCTGGCAACCCGTCAGCATGGATCGCGGGCCGAACAGCTAGGCGGCCGGCGCACAAGCGCCCTACGACCGGAACGACCCTTCACCGGCGATCAACGCCGGGAAGGGAACATATAGGGAGGTACTGATGAGGAACGACATCACACGTCGTGATGCCTTGGCGCTGGGCCTGTCCGCTGCAACGCTCGCTGCCACCGGTGCTGCGGCGCAAACAACACCATCGACGATCAAGGCCGCCGCCGTGGCGGCACCCAAGCGCGAGATCGAGAAGGGCGCATCCCTGCGCATGCTGCGCCCGGTGCGCTTCGTCCAGGCCGACGAAGACGTGTTCCGCGCCAATGCGGCAAAGTTCACCAAGGAGACGGGGGTCGAGGTCAAGGTCGACTTCGTCGGCTGGGAGGACATCAACCAGCAGACTGCGGTGACCGCCAATTCGGGCGCCGGTCCCGACATCATCATCGGCTTCTCCGATGCACCGCACATCTACATCGACAAGCTGATCGAGCTGACCGACGTCGCCGATTACATCGGCAAGCGCTATGGCGGCTGGCTGCCGCTGGCGCAGCGCTACGGCAAGAAGAACAAGAGCGATGCCTGGATCGGAATTCCGTTCGGCGCCACTGCGGGGCCGCTGATCTACCGCAAGTCGATCCTGCAATCGGTCGGCTTCGACAAGGTGCCCGAAGACCATGCCGGAATCCTCGACCTCTGTCAGAAGCTGCACAAGGCCGGCAAGCCGGCCGGCTTCGCGCTCGGCAACGCCAAGGGCGACGGCAACGGCTTCGCCAACTGGGCGCTGTGGTCGCACAACGCGTCCCTGCTCGACGAGGAAGGCAACGTCGTCATCAACAGCAAGGAGACGATCGCCGCGCTGAACTGGGTCAAGCAGATCTATCCGACCTTCATCGCCGGCACGCCGTCATGGAATGACGTCAGCAACAACCGCGCCTACTCCTCGCAGGAGATCTCGCTGACCGCCAACGGCGTCTCGCTGTATTTCTCGCTCAAGAACGACCCGGCGACCAAGGCGATCGCCGAGGACAGCGAGCATCAGCTGCTGCCGAAGGGCCTCGCCAAAGTCTCGCCGATGGCGGGCCTGACGCTGAACGCCATGGTGTTCAAGCACAGCCAGTACCCCAACGCGGCAAAGGCCTTCCTGCAATTCATGCTGGAGAACGATCAGTACGAGCCCTGGCTCAACGCCAATTCCGGCTATTGGTCGCAGCCGCTGGCCGCCTATGCCGAGGCAGCCGTCTGGAAAGGCGACCCCAAGGTCTCCATCTTCAAGGACACGATGAAGAGCACATATTACGACGGTTACAAGGGCCCGATCTCCACGGCGACGGGTGCCGTCAGCGCAGACTACGTGCTGATTCAGATGTGCGCCTCCGTTGCGACCGGCGCCGCAACCCCCGAGGCCGCGGCCGCGGAGGCAGAGCAGCGCTGCAAGCGGTACTTCCGGCGGCAGCGATAACGATCGTCATTGCGAGCGAAGCGAAGCAATCCAGAAATCCTTCCGCGGATGCAGTCTGGATTGCTTCGTCGCACCAGCGCAAAATTGCTTCGCAATCTTGTCGCGGGCTCCCCGCAATGACGGCGTGGTGACGTTCAACAACAGGACAACAGACTAATGTCCGTGACCACCCTCTCCTCCCCCGCCCTGACTCACCGGCAGCCGAACTGGCTGGTGCGGCTGTTCGACTACAAGCCGTTCCTGATCGCGATGTGCCTTGCGCCCGCGATCGGGCTGCTCCTGGTGTTCCTGACCTATCCGCTCGGCCTCGGCATCTGGCTCGCCTTCACCGACACCACGATCGGCCGGCGCGGCATCTATGTCGGCTTCGAGAACTTCCAGTATCTGCTCACCGATCCCTTGTGGTGGAACGCGGTGTTCTACAGCGTGGTCTATACGGGAATCGCGACCTTCGGAAAGTTCGCGCTCGGCTTCTGGCTCGCGCTGCTGCTCAACAACCATTTTCCATTCAAGAGCCTGTTGCGTGCGATCATCCTTTTGCCCTGGATCGTGCCGACCGTGCTTTCGGCGCTCGCGTTCTGGTGGATCTACGATCCGCAATTCTCGATCATCTCCTACCTCCTGGTCGACGTCCTGCATTGGCGTTCGAGCAATATCGACTTTCTCGGCTCGGCCTGGCCAGCGCGCCTCTCGCTGATCGCCGCCAACGTCTGGCGCGGCATTCCGTTCGTCGCGATCTCGCTGCTCGCGGGCCTGCAGACCATCTCGCCCTCGCTCTACGAGGCCGCGATGCTCGACGGCGCCAGCGCCTGGCAGCGCTTCCGCTACATCACCTTCCCGATGATGATGCCGATCCTCGCCATCGTCATGACCTTCTCGATCATCTTCACCTTCACCGACTTCCAGCTCGTCTACGCCATCACGCGCGGCGGTCCCGTGAACTCGACGCACCTGCTGGCGACGCTCGCGTTCCAGCGCGGCATCGCCGGCGGCGAGCTCGGCGAAGGCGCCGCGATCGCGGTGTCCATGATCCCGTTCCTGGTGTTCGCGACGCTGTTCTCCTATTTCGGCCTGGCGCGCCGCAAATGGCAGCAGGGAGAGGCCAATGACTGACACCGTCGCGCAAACCGCAGCTGTCGCCGACGCGAAAGCGGCACCGGACACCATGGCCTGGGATTCCGGTCTGCGGCGGCTGATGATGATCTACCTGCCGCTCGGCTGCTTCGTGCTGATCCTGCTGTTTCCGTTCTACTGGATGGCGATCACGTCGTTCAAGCCGAACGCGGAGCTGTTGAACTACAAGGACCATAATCCCTTCTGGATCTCCTCGCCGACGCTCGCCCACATCAAACATCTGCTGTTCGACACCGCCTATCCGCGCTGGCTGTGGACGACGATGACGGTGGCGATCGGCTCGACCACGCTGTCCCTGATCGCCTCGACGCTCGCGGCCTACGCCATCGAGCGCCTGCGCTTCCGCGGCAGTCCCTATGTGGGCCTCGGCATCTACCTCGCCTATCTCGTGCCGCCCTCGATCCTGTTCATCCCGCTCGCCACCGTGGTGGTGCAGTTCGGCCTGTTCGATTCGCCGCTCGCCCTGATCCTGGTCTACCCGACCTTCCTGGTGCCGTTCTGCACCTGGCTCCTGATCGGCTATTTCAAGTCGATCCCCTACGAGCTCGAGGAATGCGCGCTGGTCGACGGCGCGACGCGCCTGCAGATCCTGCGGCGGATCACGCTGCCGCTGGCAGTGCCCGGGCTGATCTCGGCCGGCATCTTCTCCTTCACGCTGTCGTGGAACGAGTTCATCTACGCGCTCGCCTTCATCCAGAGCGGCGCCAACAAGACGGTGCCGGTCGCGATCCTGACCGAGCTCATCACCGGCGACGTCTACCAATGGGGCGCGCTGATGGCGGGATCGCTGCTCGGCTCGCTGCCGGTTGCGGTCTTCTATTCGCTGTTCGTGGACTACTACGTGTCCTCGCTGACCGGCGCGGTGAAGGAGTAGCAGCTTCCGCGAGACCGCGAAGGTTCGTGCAATCGTGATAGATCGCTGACCTGTTTCGCTCGATCTTACCACGCAGACGGCGGGGGTCGCCCCTTGACGTCGTCCTTGATCGCACGAGATCGCGAGATCAGCATGGCATCGCCACGAACCAACCAGCTCTCAAGACGCGGCTTTTGCCTGTGCTGCGTCGGCGGCGCGGCGCTCGCCGCTACCGGCGGATGGCTCACCCCGAAGCAGGCCTACGCGGAAGCGCGCGGTATCGTCAGCCTGATCAAGGACAGCGCGGCGACGTCGCCGATCAAAACCTACAAGTTGCGCAACAACATCAGCGTGCTCGAAGGATCCGGCGGCAACATCGCCGTGCTCACGGGACCTGATGGCAAGCTGCTGGTGGACGGAGGCATCGGCGTCTCGCGCCCACAGCTCAGCAAGGCACTGACAGAACTCGGCAACGAGCCGATCGCGCATCTCATCAACACGCACTGGCACTTCGACCATGCCGACGGCAATGAATGGCTGCATGCGGCCGGCGCGAAAATCATCGCCCACGAGAACACCCGCAAGCATCTCTCCAGCATTCAGCGGGTCGAAGACTGGGACTACAATTTCCTGCCTCCGGCGGCGAAGGCAGTCCCGACGGAGGTTTTCGCCAAGGAACATCATCTCAAGGTCAACGGCGCATCCATCGCGCTGAAATATAGCGGTCCGGCTCATACCGACGGCGACATCTCGGTCATGTTTGCCGAGGCCAACATTCTTCACGCCGGTGACACCTACTGGAACAACATCTACCCCTTCATCGACCATTCGACCGGCGGCAGCATCGGCGGCATGATCGCGGCCTGCGACGCCAATCTTGCGGCCGCCAACAACGACACCATCATCATCACCGGTCACGGCAAGCCCGTCAGCAACAAGGCCGAGCTGCAGGAATTCCGCGACATGCTGGCCGCCATCAGGGACAATGTCGGCAATCTCAAGAAGCAGGGAAAGACGCGCGACGAAGCCGTTGCTGCCAAGCCCACTGCCAAGTTCGACGCGAGGTGGGGACAATTTCTTATCGACCCCGGTTTCTTCACCAGACTGGTCTACGAGACCGCGTGAGAGGCCGCGCACGGTAGGGGAATAGCCTGAGCCTGCGGCCTTTCGCCCAGCTTCACAAAACTGCAATAGGCCATCCGCATAAGGCGTGCGTCCGCCAACAGGAGACGCACATGCGCGCGACTTTTCTCACGACCGTCGCAACGATCATTCTCTCCGCGAGCCCCGCGCTCGCGCAGAGCGAAGGTGAATTCCCGGCCAGGCTCGCCGGCCACGTTGTGATGCCGGCCGCTACGTTCATCGATGCGCCGGCCGATGCCCCCGCCGATCTCAGGACTTCCGGCAAGTACACCACCGGCAAGCGCGTCGATGCGCCCGGCACTGTGATGGGCAAGTCGTATGAGCGCGCGACCGGCGTGTCGCTGCCGTTCAAGGGCCAGCCGCTGCAGGGCCATTCCGGCATCAAGCACATGCCCGACGGAAGCTTCTGGGTCATCACCGACAACGGCATGGGCGCGCGCGCCAACTCGCCGGACTCGATGCTGTACCTCAACCGCTACAAGATGGATTGGGCCGGCGGCAAGATCGAGCGGCTGGAGACCATCTTCCTGCACGATCCCGACAAGAAGGTCCCCTTCCGCATCGTGCATGAGGACACCGAGAGGCGCTACCTCACCGGATCCGACTTCGACACCGAAGGTTTTCAGATCATCGGCGACGTCTTCTGGATCGGCGACGAGTTCGGCCCCTACATCCTGAAGGCCGACAAATCCGGCAAGATCCTCGGTGTGTTCGAGACCGTCGCCGACGGCAAGCCGGTGCGCTCGCCCGACAATTGGGCCGTGGCGACGCCAGGCGCGCCGGGTGCGACCTACACCAACGTCAATCTCCGCCGCTCCAAGGGCTATGAGGGCTTTGCATCGTCGAAGGACGGCAAGTTCCTCTACGGCCTGCTCGAAGGACCGCTGTGGGACGCCGAGAAGAAGGACTGGGAGAAGGTCGACGGCAAGGAAGCCTCCCGCATCCTCGAGTTCGACGTCGCCGCGGAAAAGTTCACCGGCCGCTACTGGCAGTATGTGTTCGAGCAGAACGGCAACGCCATCGGCGACTTCAACATGATCGACCAGGCCTCCGGCCTGATCATCGAGCGCGACAACGGCGAAGGCACCGCCGACAAGGCCTGCCCGCAAGGCACCCGCGGCGAGAACTGCTTCCCTGACATCGCCAAGTTCAAGCGCATCTACAAGATCGAGCTCACAGACGCCAATGTCGGCAAGCCCGTGCGCAAGATCGGCTATATCGACCTCATGAAGATCAGGGATCCCGACAAGAAGGCGCGGAAGCCGCTCAACGACGGCGTCTACACCTTCCCGTTCTTCACCATCGAGAACGTCGATCGGGTCGACGACACCCACATCATCGTCGGCAACGACAACAATCTGCCGTTCTCGTCCAGCCGCGATCCCAACAAGGCCGACGACGACGAGTTCATGCTGCTCGAAGTCGCCGACTTCCTGAAGGCGAAGTAGGCGGTCGCCGTCTCCTCTCCCGCTTCGCGCGGGGGAGGAGCCCCGGTCACCGCCCGAAGATCACCGGGATGTTGATGGGAACCGTTGCATATGTGATCTCGGGCGGCATTGCCGGAAATGGTTGAGCCTGCCGCATCATCGCCGCGGCCTGGGCATCGAGCGCCGCAACGCCCGAGGATCCGCTGACGCGGCTGGACAGGACCTGGCCACCGCGGCCGAGCGTGAAGCTCAACCTGACAACGCCCTTCTGACCGTTGGCGCCTGCCGGATACTGGTGAAAGCGCATCAGATGCGCGCGGACGCGCTGGTAGTACGTCGCCATCGCAGAAGCGACCGCGCCGGCGCTCACGGCAGATGCCAGCGGAGCCTGGCGCTCCGCACGCGGCGGCGCGCTGGTGCGGGGAGCCGGCGGCGCCTCCGACGGCTTCCTTGCATCGGGGCGCACCACCTTGGGCTTCGCAGGCGCCGGCTTCGCCACGGGCTCCACTTTGGCAAACTCGGGCTTCGGCGGACTTGGCTCGGGCTTCTGCTCCGGCGGCGCCACGACGTCCGGCTTCTCCTGCGGCGGCGTTGACGGAATCATCTCCTCCGCGACCTGTTGCTGCAGCACCGGCTCGGGCGGCGATGCATCCGCCTGCTGCATCACCGGTCCCGGCGCGATATCCAGCGGCATCGCCTGCGGCGCGGACGTCTCCGGCGTCATGTCGATGAGGATCGCCGGCATGCTGACGCCCTGCTCCGGCACCGGCTTCAGCCAGTTCATCGCGAGCAGCGCGGCGGCAAGATGCAGCGCCACGATGATCGCTGCCGACAAGGCCCAGCGCGCAGTCTCCCGCTCGCCAGGCGGCTCGTGCAGGGCAAAGGCGTTGGCGGCCATCAGCTGCGTCCGTCGAGGCCGACCAGCGCGACCTTGAGATAACCGGCATTGCGCAAGCTGTTCATCACCTCCATCAGGTCACCGTAGGAGACCGCCTTGTCGGCACGCAGGTAGATGCGCTCGTCCTTGCGGCTGTTGGTCGCCGCATCGAGCGCCGTGACGAGGCCATCGCGGGCCACCGTGTCCTCGCCGACGGCAACGGTGAGATCCGCCTTCACGGTCACGAAGGTCGGCTTGTCCGGCCGCGGCTGCGGCTCGGCCGCGGTCGCGGGCAGCTCGACGCCGATGTCGACGGTCGCGAGGGGTGCTGCCACCATGAAGATGATCAGCAGCACCAGCATCACGTCGATGAACGGCGTGACGTTGATCTC
>NZ_CAKZJO010000059.1 GCF_936943645.1 uncultured Bradyrhizobium sp.
TGGAGGGGGAGGGTCGATCGCGCGCAGCGCGAGCGGGGTGGGGTGATCTCTCCACTCGGGCACCGCCTGCGTCGAAAGACTTTCACCCCACCTCGGTTCGCAGTGCGCTTCGCTCCATGCGAACCGATCCTCCCCCTCCAGGGGAGGATGGGCACCATTTACGCCGCACGACTTCGGCCCTTCACGCCAGCTTCACCCCTCAACCCCCGGTTCCCCCGCCGGGGACCCTCACCCTCTCCGAGATTAAATTTCGCACCGCACCCGTCTGGCGCGTTGCGCTGCACAATGTTGACATGATAGGCAGCCATAATACTGGGCACTGGGCGAGCCATCTCGTTTGTTCCGCGTTCCAGTCTTCGTTCCCGCCAGTCTTGAAACCAGAAGACAAGGCCCCGGTTGGCCGGCGGGCGCGCCAGAAGGCTCACTCCATTTTTTCATTATCGTGAGGGACGACCATGACAGGTGCGACTGATCCGTTTTCTGCCTCGATCATTCCGTTCGAGGTCCCCGAGCAGATGCGTGCGTTCGCCGAAAAGGGCGCGGCGCAGGCCCGCGAGAACTACGCCAAGTTCAAGGACGCGGCCGAGAGCCACAACGGCACCGTCGAGGCCGTGTTCACCTCCGCCAGCAAGGGCGCGAGCGAGTACACCGCCAAGCTGGTCGAGTTCATGAAGGCCAACACCAGCGCCCAGCTCGACTTCGCCCAGCAGCTGTTCGGCCTGAAGTCGCCGGCGGAAGCGCTGCAGCTGTGGACCGGCCACACCCGCACCCAGCTCGAGACCTTTCAGGCCCAGGCCAAGGAGCTGGTCGAGCTGACCCAGCGCGTCGCCGCCGAGACCGCCGAGCCGATCAAGGCCTCTGCCTCGAAGTACATGCCGCCCGCCGCCTGAGCGCCGAGGCAGGTTTGAGTTGAGAAGCCCGGGCCAAGTGCCCGGGTTTTTTCTTGCCTCTCCCGCTTGCGGGAGAGGCCGGCGCCAAGCGATGCGAAGCATCGCCGGGCGGCGGGTGAGGGTTCTCTCCTCTAGGGGAGTGCCCCCTCACGCCACAGACCGCGCAACCTTCCGATGCCCGCCATCGCGCCCGATTTCCCTGCACCAAACCTGATTTCCCCCGGTTTTTCACCCCATTGCGGCCTTGCCAAACCGGGCCGTTGCACCTAGTTTCCGCCCCGTCCAGCCCCCTCGGCAACGAGCCTTTTCAGGCAGCCCAAGGCGCGGCTCGCCAGGATGCAGTTGTAGCTCAGTTGGTTAGAGCGCCTGTCTGTGGAACAGGAGGTCGGTGGTTCGAGCCCACCCAACTGTACCAGCGAGGGTCAGTGCATCACGTTGATCGCATCTGACGAGAACCTCTTGTCTGCCCCGATTGCCGCAGGTCTGACCCCTGTGCTTGCCAAGCTCTTATAAGACTTTTGAGGTGCTGTTTCTCGACAGCACTATCGCGCATTCGTCGCGTACCGTCGGTCTAACCGACCCTAGCTGCTCGGGAGAGCCTCCAAATCGTCTGGGGAAATTTCAAAGCGCACACTCTCAGTATGGATCAACGGCTTTCCAAAAGTCGTATTGTAAGTTGCCGATTCTCCGGGGATACAACCGTCGATACGTTTTCAAAAGGGATTGTCAATCAAGCTAGTCTAGCATTTCAGCGTTTGAGCCATCACGAAGCCCCTCAGCCCACGTAACGCTTGTTTCCTGCGTTGGCACGGTAGCCCCATGACAAAGTCCCCTCGTCCGTCGTCAAAGAAAGCCGAGCCAATGCTCGGCCCGGCCAGCGTGCCTACCAGTTCGCTCAAACCCAATCCACATAATCCGCGAATACTATTCGATGAACTTCCACTCAAGACTCTGGAAGAGTCGATCAAGAAGGTTGGCATTCTAGTTCCTCTCACAGTCTTTAAAGCGAGCGGTTCAGACAAGTATACGATCTTGGATGGTCAGCGCCGTTGGGTTTGCGCTCAGCGCCTGAACCTCCCGACAATGCCAATCAATCAAGTCGCCGAACCCTCAGTCGCGACAAACATCGTCACGATGTTCCAAATTCATAAGCTCCGCAAAGATTGGGAGCTTATGCCGACGGCCTTGAAGCTCGGCGTCCTAATGGACGAGTTGAAAGAAAAGAGAGATCGGCAACTTGCTGAACTCACCGGCCTCGAACTCGCGGTCGTAACACGCTGCAAGAAGCTACTTTGGTATCCTCAAAAGTACCAAGAGATGATGCTGTTCGTAGATCCTGAGGATCGGATCAAAGCAGACTTCTTCATCGAGCTGTATCCTGTCATAAATGACACCGTGATTCGCAGTGATAAGTCGCTCAAGCGCAATCACATGATCGACCGCTTCCTATTCAAATATCAGAATCGAAAGTCCGGCTTTAAGGCGATCACCGATTTTCGGAAGATAAAACAATATCTCGCGATCGCTCGAGTCGCGAACCAGCAGGAAGCTGTGTTGGAGCGCTTCCATTATTTGCTGGAGCACGACGACGTCGACTATTCCTCGTTGGAAATCGATACCGCTCGGATACACCGAGAAGCGTCGGAGATTGTGAAGAAGGTTGAGGATCTCTACTCGATCCTTGAGACGATCGACGTCGACACGTTCGTTGCCGAGGAAGACCTCTGGGCGGGCCTCGAAGGTCTTGTCAAAGCGCTCACCAAAAAATTAGCAGAAGCGGACAGACGGTCGGAATGAAGCTTCCCAAGCCGCGCGGAACAGCTATAGACGAAGCTCGGTTGCACGAGTGGGATCAGCAATTCCGATTCTACCGACATCCGCCAAATGCCGACACGGTCAAGGCTTGGCTGGCGCGCTTTAAAGTGGCGGACCAAGATGTCGCTGCGCGCATTCTCGACTGTGTTGAGGTTGTTTCGGAAGCGAGAATTCAGGAGGGTTACAAGTCTGCCTTAGCCTCGCTAAACGGATGGCACAAAAGTCCTGCTTCGCGCGAAGGACGATGGGTATTTACAGCTTTTGGCAAACCTGGCGAGAGCGGTCTATCAATGCTTAGGATATTCCGTGAGGCCAACGGATTGACGAGATCGCAATATGACGATCTTTTCAGGCATGTCACAGAGATTCCGAAGCTCAAGTTGACCGCTGCCGACACAATCATCTTGGTTGACGATTTCTCCGGCAGTGGCAAACAAGTCTGTAAGCGTTGGCCTCAACTTCAAGAGTTGATCGCCAGCGATGCTCGCTGCCTGATCATTCTTACTGCAGCCACCGCTGACGCGAAGAAAAAGATCGAACACGAAACCGAACTTGAGGTGATTAGCCATATTACCATTCAGCAGAACGAGAACGTCTTCTCCAGTCGGTGTACAAGATTTAGCCAGCCTGAGAAAAACTCGCTTCTCAAATATTGTAGAATCGCTGATGCGCAAAATCCGAAGGGATTCAGCGAAACTGGACTGCTGTATGTGTTGAGTCACAAAACGCCAAACAATTCGATACCCATCCTGCATACCAACCATCCTAGATGGATTGGGCTCTTTCCCCGTAATCTTCAGCAGGAGTGACCTGCGATGCCCTTCACCTACATGGGCACTAAGAAGCAAATCGTTTCTGACGTTGCTGACGTTATAGCGCGGGCGCGCAAGGGGCCATTCCTAGATCTGTTCGCGGGTATATCTACTGTCGCCACCGCTGTAGCGCCCGCCCGACCAGTCTGGTGCAACGATGCGGAGCGCTTTGCGTACGACTTGGCAACCGCAAAGTTTACCTCTCTGACCTCGCCGATCATTAATTCCGATGTGCTCGGTGGGATTGCTGAATATCAGGCACAGAATCGCTATAGCCTTCTGCGGTCGTTCGGATCATGGATCCTCGAAGAAGACGAGCTTCTTTTGACCGGGAAAATCAGGCGGATTAGCGAGTTCAATAGACGTCAAATCGAATTTTGCACTTCAAGGCAAGCAGAGCGATTTCGTACGAAACATAAGCAAGATCGTCGCGCGCCTTATGCGCTCTTCCTGCTAACGCACAGCGGGGGCTATTTCGGAGTCCGCCAAGCAGCAGATATCGATTCACTCAAGTTCGCGTTTGATAAACTTCTGGCAGAAGCGAGGATCGATATAGATCAGCATCGATGGTACATGCTGGCTCTTTGCCGAGCATGCTTTAGCGTGGCCAACACAACCGGCCACTTTGCGCAATATTTGGAGGTAAAGACCGCATCTCTTAATCGGTTTCGATTGAGAAGGCGGCGAGACGTATTCGCAGAGTGGGCCGCTGCCTTGAAGGAGCTGCGTCCTTACGGATCGCCTGATTGGCGATCGCAAAACAGGACGTTCCGATCCGATGCAAACGTCTTGCTGCAGCAACTCGGAAGAGAGTCGAGCGTACCCGCCGTTGTTTACGCCGATCCTCCTTATACTGGGGATCAATATTCGCGTTACTATCACCTGTTGGATACATTACTGACGTACGACTATCCAAAAATTGAAGGCAAGGGCCAGTATCGACCCGAACGCTTTGTTTCCGAATTTTCCCTTAAGTCGAAAGTCGTTCAAGCATTTGAAAAGCTGGTAGCAAATGCGGCTCACCTTGGTGCAGACCTCATCATAAACTATCCAGAGAACGGGCTACTCCCCGGAACGAAAGAATCTATTTTGCCGCTGTTGCGTAAGTATTTTCGCCAAGTGGAGCTGGCTAAGGTAATTGACCACGAACATTCCAGCTTGGGGGCCTCGAAGGGTGTAGAACGTTCTGCCGTGCGTGAGATGATCTTCTATGCCGGATAAGTCGCCCTACCGGCGCGTAAGCACTAATCTCAAAGTTGGTGATAAAGACATCGTGACCTTCTTCAACCGTCTCAAGACAGCAGCCTCCGCCGAGTGGCGAGCCTACACCGAGCATCCCTTCACGAACGGTCTTGCGGACGGCTCGCTCCCTGAAGCGGCGTTTCGTCATTACCTCGTTCAGGATTACCTGTTCCTCATCGAGTTTGCGCGCGCCTACGCGCTCGCGGTCTACAAGTCGCCTGGGCTTGCCGACATGCGTGAGGCCGCTTCCGGCCTGTCGGCCATCCTCGATGTCGAGATGGACCTGCATGTGAAGCTGTGCGCCGGTTGGGGCCTGTCTCCGGCCGACCTCGAACGGGCGCCTCCGGCGGCCGAGATGCTGGCCTATACGCGCTACGTGCTCGATGCGGGCATGCGCGGCGATCTGCTGGCGCTCAAGGTGGCGCTTGCGCCTTGCGTGATCGGGTACGCGGAGATCGCAACGCGGCTTGCCGCGCGGCCCGGCGCGGACGCTGCGACGAACGCCTACCGCGTCTGGATCGCCGAATACGCCGGCGCGCCGTACCAGGAGGTCGCTGCCAAGGCGCGCGCGCACCTGGACCATCTCGCCGATCGCTACGTCACGCCGGCCCGCGAGGCCGAGCTGATTGCGATCTTCAGGGAAGCCACCCGGCTCGAGGCGGACTTTTGGGAGATGGGCTGGCGCGAGGGCAAGCGCTAAGCTCCGCAAACGTCTCATCCCGAGACCTGAACAGGTCCAACATCCCGGTATCGCGGATGATCGCGCAAGGCGCGGCGCGCCGGCGCGATCGTGCGTTTTCGTTCCGCGCCTTCGGCAGAAAACAGCGGCGCGTGGCGGCGAACCTTTTCGGCCCTTTGCGTGTTTGGAACGGCGGCAGGATGAAGCAAGGGAGCTGAGACATGAACGGGATTATCTACCTCGTCGGACTCGTCGTCGTGATCGGTGCGGTGCTGTCGTTCCTGGGCCTGCGCTGACCATTAGAGCTCACCGAGGCAGCGCGGCGTCGTCCGCGCGCCTTGGGCGTCTGCGCGGCTTGGACGCGTTACCGCGCCACCACCCACACCACCACGGGCAACGTTGCCGCCGCCAGCAGCGTGCCCAGCGCCACCGCGCCCGAGACCGGGTTCACCAGCCGCTGATACTGCACGGCGAAGATGTAGGCATTCGCGCCCGTCGGCATCGCCGCGAACAGCACGACGACGCCGGCAGCATTCGGCGGCAGGCCCAGCAGCTTCGCCAGCACGAACGCGGCCGCGGGCATCGCCGCCAGCTTCAGCGCGCACATCAGCAGAATGCTCAGCTTCTCGCCCTTCACCTCGAAACGAAAGAGATTGATGCCGAGCGCGATCAGCGCGGTCGGCGAGCCCGCCTGCGCCAGCAGCTCGATGGTGCGGTCGACGACGGGGGTGAGGCCGAGGCCGGTGAAGCGCCAGACCACGCCGAAGCCGATCGCCAGCATCAGGGGGTTGCGGGCGAGGTCGGCGATCACGGGGCGGATCACCGAGAGCGGCGAGCCGGTGCGCTCACGGCTGACCAGCTCCATCTGCAAAATGCCGCAGAGCCAGAGCAGCGGCGTGTTCACCGACAGGATCAGCGCCATCGGCCCCGCCGCCTCGCTGCCGAGCGCGGAGAGCACGAGGGGAATGCCGAGCATCACGATGTTGCCGTAGACCGAGCCGATCGCGAACACGACGCCATCCTCGCGGTCCTCGCGCCGCGCGCGGATGAGGGCGGAGATCGCGAGCGCCGCGATCCAGGTCAGCGCGAGTGCGCCGTAATAGCTGCCCCACATCCTGTAGGGGCTGACGTCTGGGAATTCCGAGACGACGATGGTGCGGAACAGCAGCGCAGGGATCGCGATGCTGAAGGCGAATTCGCTGATGCCCTTGTGCGCGCCCTCCGAGACGAACCGAAACAGCACCGCGGCATAGCCGGCCGCGATCAGCGCGAACACGGGTGCGACGATCAGCAAGGTGGCCATGCGCCGCTACGATCCCAGGGCGATGATCCGGCGCGCCATGCGCACATTGGCGTAGTCGATCATCTTGCCGTCCAGCGTCACCGCGCCCTGGCCCTGCGCCTCCGCCTGCTCCATGGCCTCGACGATCCGCTGCGCCTCGTCCAGCTCCCGTTCCGACGGCATGAACGCGCGCCGCGTCGGTTCGATCTGGTCGGGGTGGATGACCTGCTTGCCGTCAAAGCCCATCGCGGCGGCCTTCTGCGCGCTGCTCTCGGTCAGCCTTTCGTCGCGGAACGCGCCGCAGGGGCCGTCGATGGCGATCCGGCCGAACGCGCGGGCCGCCACCAGGACGCGCATCATGGGATAGGCGAACAGGTCGAGAGGGGCGGTGGCGTAGCCGCTTTGCGCCGAGCCGACATGGCGATAGCCGTCCGGCGATACCCCGATGTCGGAGGACCGGGCGCCGATCGACGCCGCGAAGTCGCCGACGCCGAGATGCAGCGCGGCAATGCTGTCGTGGCAGGCGGCGAGCGCATCGACATTGACGAGGCCGAGCGCGGTCTCGATCAGCAAGTCCAGCGCGACCAGCGATGCGCGATCGGGCGCGGCCGCGCGCATCTGTTCGGCGATTGCGACGATGTCGCCGGGGCGCTCCGCCTTCGGCACGATCACCGCATCGAGCCGCGGCGCCGCCGCCAGCGCGCGGATCTCCTGCGCGATGAAGGGACTGTCGACGGCGTTGATCCGCACCGTGACGCGCTTGTGGCCCCAGTCGAGCGCGGCGAGGGAGCGGACGGCTTCCTCCAGCGCAAGCCCCTTCTCGGCGGGCGGCACCGCGTCCTCGAGATCCATGAACACTGCGTCCGCGCTTGAGGCCGCCGCCTTGGCGACGAGACGGGCGCGATGCGCGGGGACGGCGAGGGTGGCCCGCACGGGCCGCTGATGCGTCATTGTCAAATGTCCTTGGAAAGGCCGAGCTCGCCGAGGATGGCCTCGTTATGCTCTCCGACATCCGGCACCGGGTCCATCCGCGGCCTCAAGCCCGGAATGGTCAGCGCCGGCAGGAAGCTCATCACCGGCCCGCACGGCGATCCCACGCTTTGCACGCGGCCGCGCGTGTGGAGTTGCTCGTGTTGCAGAAAGGCCTCGACCGAGTTCAGATGCGCGTTGGCGACCCCGGCCTCGTCGAGCAGCCGCAACACCGCTTCGCCGGTCATGGCGGCAAAGCGCTGCTCGATATGCGCCTGCAGCTCGTCGCGGTTCTGCATCCGCAGCGGATTGGTGCGGAAGTTCGGATGGCCGGCGAAACCCGCATCGCCGAGCACGATGCGGCACAGCGAGCGCCATTCCCGGTCGTTCTGGATGCCGAAGAAGACGGTCGTTCCGTCGCCGACCTTGAACGGGCCGTAGGGCGCGATGGTCGCGTGCCTGGCGCCGGTGCGCGGCAGCGGACGGCCGGTGCTCTGGGTGTAGAAGGCGGGATAGCTCATCCAGTCGGTGATGGAGTCGAACAGCGAAGCCTGGAACGCCGTGCCCTTGCCGGTCCGCTCGCGGCGGTACAGCGCCATCAGCACGCCGTTGAGGATGTACATGCCGGTCGCGATATCGACCACCGACAGGCCGACCTTGGCCGGCTCCGCCTCGGTGCCGTTGATGGCGAGCACGCCGGCCTCGCACTGCACCAGCAGGTCATAGGCCTTCTTGTCGCTGTAGGGACCACCAGTCCCATAGCCCGAGACGTCGCAGGCGATGATGCGCGGATGCTTGCGCAGCAGCGAAGCCGCATCGAGGCCGAGCCGCTCGGCGGCGCCGGGCGCAAGGTTCTGGATGAACACATCGGCCTGCGGCAGCAGGGCGTCGAGCACCTTGCGGCCGTCCTCGCTCTTGATGTCGATGGCAAGGCTCTCCTTGGAGCGGTTGGTCCAGACGAACTGGCTCGACAGGCCGTTCATGACGTGGTCGTAGTCGCGGCAGAAATCGCCCGCGCCCGGCCGCTCGATCTTGATCACCCGCGCGCCCCAGTCCGCGAGGTGCCGGCTCGCCAGCGGCGCCGCGATCGCCTGCTCCAGCGAGACCACCGTGACGCCCGAAAGCGGCAGCTCCGCCTCAGTCCCGTTCATGCGACCGTCCCTCCGTGCGCTTATTGGACCAGCGCAGGAGACAGATCGGCCAGCCCACGCGCATCTTGTTGATGGTCCCATGATGCCCCTGTTTTGCCCGACAAGTCAAACCGGGCTTCGCTTAATCCTAAAAAATGCCGAGCGATTACCGTGACTTGGCTACTGTGCATGGGGTTGTTTTTCAATTTTTGGGGGTGGGGCGGACCTGTAAGCGGCAGTCTCTCCTCGCGCAGCGCTGTCGTCCCCCGCGCAGGCGGGTGAACCCCGCCTGTTGCCGAGACCGCACAGCTTCCGGCTTTCGCATCCCGCCTCGTTGCCAACGAACCGCGGTTCACCCACTATTCGCCCCGACTCGACATGTGGGGGACGAAATGCCGGCGCTTCGCTTCAAGACATCCCTGGTTGCTGCGACCCTCGGGCTGGCCCTGTCCGTGCTGGTGCAGCCCGGTGCCGGCTTCGCCTACACCCAGGAGGAGCAGCAGGCCTGCACGCCGGATGCGATGCGGCTGTGCAGCGAGTTCGTTCCGAACGTCGATGCCATCACCGCCTGCATGATCAAGAAGAAGGCGCAGCTTTCGCCGCAATGCGCGGTGTTCTTCCGCCGTGGACCGGAGCCGGGCGAGCAGCGCGCCGGCAAGCGGACCAACATCGCGCCCAAAACCGCGAAGAAGAGCACCAAGCCGGCGCCCAAGAAAAAGAAGACCAGCGACGGCTGAGCGCGGGGCAGGGCAGCGTTCCCCTTTCGAAACTCCTCGACGTGACGGACTCCTTTTGTTCGCGAGCTGGCGCGAGGCTTGCGGGCGACGGGCAGGTGCGACGGAAAAGAGTCGGCTGCCGGTTTGCGCGGCGAGGTTGCATGCCGCTTTCTCCCAAACGACTGCTCAAAAAACGCACACAAGGCACACGCGCAGCGTTTCATTGCAGTTGGTGTCGCGCCTCGCACATCGCAGTGTGACTCAAAAGCCAACACGCCTTGTTATTTCGTGGCCGTAACGCAACCCTCGATAAATTTTTCTTTCACGAATCAGCGCGGTGATTCATTTTCGCGGCCTGGGGTCAATCTGGAGGCCGAAGGTATGAACGTTATTGTTTTCGCTTCGCGTAAAGGCGGCTCGGGCAAGAGTACCCTCGCCGCACATCTTGCCGCACAGATCAAGGCGAGCAAGCAGGTCATGCTCGTGGACGCGGACCCGCAGGGCTCGCTGACGCTGTGGCACAAGCTGCGCGGCACCAACGAACCGCCGATCAAGGCGGCCGTGAACTCCGTCAGCGGCATCGTCTCCGCTGCCAAGCGCGACGGTTATGAATGGGTGTTGATCGACACGCCGCCGAACCTGTCGGCCGTGGTCGACGACGCGATCAAGAACGCCACCATGGTGGTGATTCCCGCCCGTCCCGGCGTGTTCGACGTCAACGCGGTGCAGGAAACCATCCAGATGTGCCGCGCCGCGCGCAAGCCCTATGCGGTCGTGCTCAACGGTGCGCCGGCCAAGCGCGACGAGTCGGAAAGCCCGATCGTCACCATCGCCCGCGAAGCCCTTGCCAAATTCCGTGCGCCGGTGTGGGGCGGCCAGATCACCAACCGTTCGGATCTGCTGATGGCGCTGAGCCATGGCGAGGGCGCGCGGGAGTACCAGGCCGAGAGCCGCGCGGCCCAGGAAATCGCAAGGCTGTGGGCGGCGATCGAGCGTTCGGTGAAGGCCATTCGCGGCACGGCGTCGGCATCCGGCGCAATGCACAAGCAGGCGGCGTAATTCTTTAAATCATTCCCCGGACGAAAAACGCGCGGTGTCCGCGCGTTTTGCGTTTTCGGGATCTGCCGAAGGAGGCTACGCCACCATCAGCATGTAGAACACGATGACCGGCGACAGCGTGAGGATCACCGACCAGATGCCGACGGCCCAGAGGATGTCTTCGGTGGTAAAGCTCTGCTCGTTGGACAGCTTCTCCTGTCCGGCGCCGAAATACGGCGCCATTTCATTCTGACTATTCACAAATGCCCCCGCGATTTCTTCGCTTATGGGCGTGAACCATACCCGGGATGTTTTAAGATTCCGGCTTGCGAGCCCGCTCGCATTTTGAACGCATTTGTGACCGCGGCTTAACCATCCGCGCCGAGCCTCGCCTCAGGCGAGCCAGACCCGATACAGCAGCACCGGGATCAGGCCGAGCATCACCGCCCAGAACCCGAACGACGAAACGACGAGAATTCCCTGCAAGAGATCGGCGGGCGCGAATTGCTGCGCGGCCGTAGGCCGGGTGCGATGCCCCATGGTCATTCCCCCTATGAGAAGCCTTTCGACCACACGATAGGGACAGATGCGTAAACGAGGCGTGGATGCCGTATGCGGCGTGCGCGAAGGCCGTTGGGGCGCGGTTAACCACGGGCAGGCTCTGACCCTCCCCTGGAGGGGGAGGGTCGGCTCACATTGAGCGTAGCGAAAATGTGAGACGGGGTGGGGTGACGGTCTCTCCTCATCCGACAGTGCCCGAGTGGAGAGATCACCCCCCCCCGCTCGCGCTTCGCGCGATCGACCCTGCCCCTCCAGGGGAGGGT
>NZ_CAKZJO010000060.1 GCF_936943645.1 uncultured Bradyrhizobium sp.
CCCGCCATCGCGAGGATCTCAGCGTCTATTACGGTCGCCGCTCCTTCGCCAAGGCCGGCGGCCTGATCCCTGTCCTCTCGCGCAGTAACGCCAAGGAAACGACGCTCGACTACGAGAAAGGCAGCTTTTACCGGCAAGCCCTTCGCTTCGCCGAGGCGCGCGGCCTCAATCTCGTCAACGTGGCTCGCGCGCTCCTTCGCGATCGGCTGGAATGGACGGTCGCGCAAAAGCAAAAGCTCATCGATCTTGGTGCGCGTCTTGCCGCGGTTGCCGGCAAGCTCGGGCTGATCGTCGGCTCGGTGAAATCTCCACTCCAGGACACTGTCAGGAAGGCAAAACCCATGGTTTCCGGCATCACCACCTTCGCTAAGTCGATCGATCAGGCGGTCGAGGACAAGGTCGCAGCCGATCCCGGCTTGAAGAAGCAGTGGGAGGAGGTTTCGACCCGTTTCCACCTCGTCTATGCGCAGCCGCATAGCGCGTTCAAGGCAATCAATGTCGACGCGATGCTGCAAGACGAGACTGTCGCGAAATCCACGCTGGCGACGATCGGATCGAACCCTGAACACTTCGACCCCTGAACATTAAAGGGGCACAGATATACGGTAGGCGGATCAGACCGAGAACGGCAGGGGTCGGAAGCCGGAATCATCAAGCGTTGGATTTTCCTCCCATATGTAATCGCCAGTGAGGTTCACGTGCTCCCACGTGAGCGGCGACAGGCTGGATAGCAAATGATCAGGGACATGCTGCCGGCCGGCATGCAGGGCATCGACCACACGGCCCGTATAGATCGTGTTCCAGTGAATAATGGCGGTGACGACCAGGTTGAGGGCAGATGCCCGGATCGAGAGATTTTCCTGGCTGCGATCGCGGAAGCGGCCGAGGCGATGGAGATTGACGGCGCGTACGAGGCTGTTTCGGCTCTCGCCCTTGTTCAGCTCTGCCGTTGTTGTCTTTCTCAGATCCTCGTCGTTGATCCAGTCCAGCGTGAACAGTGTTCGCTCGATCCGACCCATCTGGCGTAGTGCCTGGGAGAGACCGCTCTGCCTTGTGGTGGCGGACAGCCTTTTGAGCATGAGCGAGACGCTGACGGTGCGCGTGCGCAGCGAGGTCATCAGGCGCAGAATGTCGTCCCAATGTGCCCGGATCAGGTTGGCGTCGATGCGGTCGCCCATGACATTTTGGAGCATTCCATACTGTTTGCCGGGACCGAAGCCATAGAGGCATCGGCCGTCGAGATCAGGAATGCGCGGGACGAACGCAAAGCCGAGCGCATGGCAGAAGGCGAAGACGAGATCGCTGACACCTCCGCCATCGACATGATGGCGGAGGATGTCGAGGCCCGCGTCCGTTTCGAGAAGCGCGTCGAGAACGTGGACGGCCTCGCTTGCCGTAGCAGCGATGATTTTGGTATGGAAGGGGGCATACCGTCCGGAGATCGCCGTGTAGAGCTTGATAATCGGATTGGTGCCGTAGCGTCCGTTGACGCCGCCTGCGACTTCACCACCATCGCCGAGATGAATATGCTGTCCATCGGAAGACGATATGGTGTGGGAACCGAAGACGCTGGCGAATGGTGCGGCGTGCTGAGCCTCGACTAACCGGGCGAGCGCCAGCGTGAAAGTTTCCTCTCTAAAGTGCCAGATCGCCATTTGCTGTAGCTGGCGGCGTGTGATGCCGGGGCAGGCCAGCGCCATCTTGGAGAAGCCGAGATTGGTGGCCTCGGCGATGAGTGCAGCATAGAAAATACGCATTTGGCCCGGCGTCCGCCCTGTTTGAAGGTGCTCGAAGAGGGAGCTGAAGCCGGTCATCCGATCCACGTCAGCGACAAGATCCGTCAGCCTGATCGGTGGCATGCTACTCGCCACTCTCCGTGCGAAGGCGAGCGCGGCTTCGGTCTCGACGGTTTTGACCGCTGGCACCCGCAAGCCTTTTGCGCCGAGACGCGTGTCGCCTCTGCCGGTCTCCAGGCGGCTTGCAGCCTCACGAAGTTTCTGGTCGAGCGTTTCGGCCTTTTGGGCGAGATAGATCTCGACATCGACCGGGATCGCAACGGGAATGCGAGCTTCAGCCTTGATGATGGCGTAGGTCTGGTGGGAGATCATACCCTCGTCGAGGGCACGGTAGGTGCGAGAGCCTTTGATCCAGATCTCGTTGGCAGCGATCCGGTTCTTCAGCTCGACGATCATGAAGAGTTCGAGCATTCTGTGATCGACCAAGCCATCTGGTACTCGGATTTCCCTACTCCAGCGTTTGTCAACCAGATCGAGCGCGCCTTGCACCCAAGCTGGCTCCGAAGAGCGACGACGGCTTTTTCCGGCATCCTTCATTTGCATCACCACGCTGATGAAATCGCGGCTTTGCCGATTACCCTCGAAGATGAATGCGCTTATGAACGGGACAGCAAAACGCCGGATGCGTACGAATTGGGCTGGAAGGTAGGCGATCAGATCGTCGTCCTTGCGGGTCCGCGACGCTGCTTTTGCTGCCGCAGTCGCCCGTATCAGTTGTTCCCAACTGGCGACCGCATTGACGGCCTCATCGAGGGAAAGCCCGGTTTCCCGTTTGGCGGCGATCGCCTCACCGAAGCCCACGAAGAAATCCAGCGCCGATGTTGCCGACGACGCATTTTCCAAAACTTGCTTGTCGCGTTCGGCCTCGGCCTGACGAAACGCCTTGCCGATCAGCACCTCGAACATGGCGATCGCGGCATCCGTGAGGGCGATTTCCATCTCCAGAAGGAAGGCTGCCAGGGTGGCATATCGGCGTCCTGACCGCATTTGCTCGAAATTCTGAGCAGTGAGGCGGCGACCTTCCTGGGCCATGCGGCTGACACGATGGGTCGGGACGGCCTGAAGCACATCGCTGGAAAGACCGACATGGCGCACGGCCTCAAGCCGATCGATCAAACCCCGCATGGCTGCTTCTCCGGCTTTCCCAGGTGGTTCGCGTAACCAGGAAATTCCACTTTGTCGGACTCGAGGCCCGATACCCAGCAACGCCTCCATCCTGACGATGATGTCCGGCGACAGCCTTGCGGCAACATCGGCAAACAGAGCTTCCTCAGCCTCGGTGCAAGCCTGCCCGGCCATCCGTTCAATCACGGTGATGCCGGGAATGACGATACGCCGCCGGCGCATCTCATCGGCAAGAGCGGCGACGACGAATTTGTCCTTGGTCGAGGCGATCGCCACACCCCGCGCAAAGGCCAGAAGGTCGGCGCGCGCCGGGTGGCTCAGTTCGCTGAACCTATAGTGTTGGCGAAGGACAGCCAGTTGCTCGTAGCGGGTCGGTGCTCTCTGTGCAAAGGCAGCAAGCGCCTCCGGCTCAATGTGGAGCTGCTCGGCCAGAAAGCTGAGCGTGCTTTCCGGAATGACCTCTCCGCGCTGGATGAGGCGGCCGGGATAACGGAGCGCACAAAGCTGAAGCGCCAGGCCAAGGCGGGTATCGTCTCGCCGGCGCGTTTCGAGAAGATGATGGTCTTCATCGTTGAGGCTCCAATGGCGGATCAGGGTGTCGTCGTCGGTTGGCAAGGCGAGGAAATTCTGCCGTTCGGCATCCGTCAATATCATGCGGCGAGGCATCGGCGCTCCATAAGTCACAAAAAGACTGGAGATAACCGTTCGCGGAGCTTACTTTGCAAGACGGGTTATGTGACAATCTACGGGCTTTGGCGCGGCCAAATCAAAATTGTCACGCAGACGGACGTATAAATGACAGCCTTGATCGGATACGCGCGGGTGTCGAAAGCCGATGGCAGCCAGGTGCATGACCTCCAGCGTGATGCACTGGCGCAGGCTGGTGTCGAGAGTGGGAATATTTACGAAGACGCCGCGTCAGGAAAGAAAGAGGACCGCCCCGGTCTCGCCGCTTGCCTAAAGGCCCTGCGCCGTGGCGACACGCTTGTCGTGTGGAAGCTCGACCGGCTCGGCCGCGATCTCCGCCACCTCGTTAATCTGGTCGATGAACTGACCCAACGACACATCGGTCTGAAGGTACTCGCCGGCGAGGGCGCGTCGATCGACACGTCAACCGCGAATGGTCGGCTGGTGTTCGGTATCTTCGCCGCGCTTGCGGAATTCGAGCGGGCGCTGATCGTCGAGCGCACCAAAGCCGGTCTGGCAGCCGCCCGCGCGCGCGGCCGGAACGGCGGAGCACCGTTCAAGATGACGCCGGCGAAACTGCGCCTCGCTCAAGCCGCGATGGGAAAGCCGGAGACGAAGGTGGCCGATCTCTGCGCCGAACTTGGTATCACCCGACAGACGCTCTACCGGTTCGTCGATCCGAAGGGAGAGTTGCGAGCCGATGGTGTGAAATTGCTCGATCGCCGAAAGCGGCCAATGACGTAGACGATGAAATGCTAATCCTCCGAAATCAAACACTGAAGGGACACTTATGGCTTTCTGGATAGCAAATGTGGCTGGGCTGATGATCGCCTATCTCCTGGGTTCCATCCCAACCGGCTATCTGGCGGGCAAACTCAAGGGTATCGATATCCGAGAGCACGGTTCAAAATCCACGGGAGCAACGAACGTGTTGCGGACGTTGGGCAAATTGCCTGCGGCTGTGGTCCTTTTGGTAGATATTTTGAAAGGGGCTGGAGCGGTTGCCTTCGTTCGCTGGATCTGCCCTTGGTGGATCACGCTAGTCTCGAGCACGTCTCCATCAGCGCTAGAACTCCAAGCCTGGCAGCCTTGGGTCGTTTGTGTAGCTGGTCTCGCTGTGTTGCTGGGTCACGCCCGTCCAATCTGGCTGAGTTTTGCCGGCGGAAAATCTGCCGCCACCGGGCTGGGCGTCTTATTGGCACTGTCGTGGCAAGTTGGCATAGGCGCGGCTATAGTGTTCGTCGCCGGAATCGCCATTTTTAGAATCGTTTCCCTTAGTTCAATGCTCGCGGCACTGGCCGCAATCGCCCTTATCTTCGTTCTCCCGCAACCGCTACCCTACCGCTGGCTGGTAATCGCAGGGGCGATTTATGTAATAGCTCGCCATCGCGCCAACATTCACCGCCTATTGTCTGGGACAGAGCCGCGCTTGGGTGCAAAGCCGTAAAGCGCCTACCGTATATCTGTGCCCCTTTAATGTTCAGGGGCCAAGATAGCTTGAATGTCTCGGCACGATGCGGCTGCAGGCCAAATGCGGTCCAGATCCGGCGGATGGTGGTATGCGAAAGCCCGCTGTCAGCTGCCATCGAACGGATGGACCAGTGCGTGGCATCCTTGGGCGTGGTGTTCAACGTGCGCTCGACGACCTCCGCAACCTGGGCATCTGAGACAGTTCGTGGCCGACCGGCCCGGTATTCGTCCGTCAACCCTTCGATGCCATCCTTTACGAACCGGCGGCGCCACTTGCCAACCGTATGCTCGTGGACCCCGAGACGCTCGGCAACGTCCTTGCTTTGCAGACCCTGCGCGCACAGCAAGATCATCCGGCATCGATCCGACAAGGACCGTGGCGCTTTATGCCGGCGCACCTGAGATTCAAGGAAAGTTCTAGCATCATTGCCCAGAACGACGACGTCCGCTTGCCTGCCAGCCATTGATCAAACTCCTGCCGTGGTGACAGAATCCAACAAAATGAAGCTTACTTTAGTTCCGGGTGACTAGTGGCTGTTTTCAGACCAGATTTATCACCAGCTCGAGCCGCAACGTCTCACTTCATCCATCCCAGATGCAGCGCAAGCCGAATACCCCATCTAGGAGTAGTCCTATGACGAAGTCGCCGATCGCATTGATCACACATATGCGCTGGTCTCGCGAGGATTGGGAGCGGCTCGTTACAGCCCGCCTGGAGCCGGGGCGGTGCTTTCCAAGATTGCCCGTGCGGCCGGTATCCATATCAGCTAACTTTTCCGTTGGCGCAAGGAGCTCAGCCAGATTGAGGAATTGACCTCGCTAGTCCTTCAAATGTTCATGGATCATTGTCGCGAGCGCAACGGGCGATTCAAAGAGCGGATAGTGTCCACACCCCTCCAGTTCAACGAGGTGACTATTCAGATAATAGGGCATGAAGGCTTGGCGCATGACCTCAGCTGTCAAGGCGCTGTCATGCTTGCCGACTA
>NZ_CAKZJO010000061.1 GCF_936943645.1 uncultured Bradyrhizobium sp.
CTTGCGACGAAGCAATCCAGAATCCCTCCGCGGAGAGATTCTGGATTGCTTCGCTGCGCTCGCAGTGACGTGGAGAGAGTATGCGCGCCACACGCCGCTCTCGTGCCCCGGACGCAGCGCATCACGCAGTGGTGCGCTGCAGAGCCGGGGCCCATCCATCCGCATCGTGCCGTGCCGCCCTGGGTCCCGGCTCTGCGCAGCAGCGTTCCACGCTGCAGCGTGTCCGGGACACGAGTGCCTCACTCACTGACCGCGCCTGATCCCCTCGTCACCGTCGGCCACGTCCGGCGCCATAGCGGCCCAGGCACTCGACGCGAATTGCCGTCGCCATGTCACCACCACCACCGCGGCCGTGGTCACGAACAGCACCCAGGGGCTGACGAACCAGCCGAGATAGCCGAGCGCGAAGAAGAAGGCGCGCTGGCCGCGGTTGAAATGGCGGCCGGCGGATTCGAACAGGCGCGAGGTGCGGATGACATGGGCTTCCGCCTCGGGCGTGTCGCGCCGCTCGGCCGGCGGCATGCCGCCGAACAGGATCGCGACATAGTTGAACAGGCGATAAGCCCAGGCGAACTTGAAGAAGGCGTAGACGCAGATCAGCACGAGGCCGACGCATTTGAGCTCCCACATCGCCGGCGATGTGCTGAGGTCGATCGGCAGCTTGCTCAGGATGGTGATGGCGTCGTTGGTGGCGTGCAGCAACGCCAGCGCGCCGCCGAGCGCGATCAGGCTGGTGGAGGCGAAGAACGCCGTGCCGTTCTGCAGCGAGGCCATGATCTGCATGTCCACCATGCGCGTCTCGCGGTCGAGCAACCGGCGCACCCAGACCTCGCGATAACGATTCATGCGCGCCGACAGGCTGTCGCGGCCGTAGGCCGAGTGCTCCAGGGTCAGGGCATAGACCAGCCATTCGACGATGAAGAAGCCGATCGCGGTGACGTCGACCCAATGCCTGCTCATCTGTCTCTCCTCGGAAGCCGCCACGATTGCCACGCATGGCAGCATGCGGCAACGATTGATTGGCGGCAGGCGATGGCGTTAAAAGCGGCTTGCTTCAAAGCGTCTCGGGAAGGACTGTGACATGGCTGCGCTGAAACTCGCGATCGGCAACAAGAACTACTCGTCATGGTCGATGCGGCCCTGGCTCGCGCTTCGTGCCAACAACATCCCGTTCGTGGAGACGCTGATCCCGCTCTACACCGACAATCCCGCCGACAAGGAGCAGATCCTGTCCTTCAGCCGCGCCGGCAAGGTGCCGGTGCTGGTCGACGGCGATGTCACGGTGTGGGATTCGCTCGCCATCATCGAGTACATCGCCGAGCGCTATCCGGAAAAGAAGCTGTGGCCCGACGACGTCGCCGCGCGCGCGCATGCCCGATCGGTGTGCGCCGAGATGCATTCCGGCTTCGTGGCGCTGCGCAGCGAATGCGGCATGAACCTGCATCGGCCGATCCGTCCCGTGGCGCTCTCGGCGGACGCCATGGCCAACGTCGCGCGTATCGAGGAGATCTGGCGCGAGTGCCGCACCCGCTATGGGGCGAAGGGGCCGTTCCTGTTCGGCCGCTTCGGCGCGGCAGACGCCATGTACGCGCCGGTCGTGCACCGCCTGCGCACCTACGCGATCGACGTCGCGCCGGACACCAAGGCCTACATGGAGACGATGATGGCGCTGCCAGCGTTCCAGGAATGGACCCGCGATGGACTGGCCGAAACCCTCGTCATCGCCAAGTTCGAGGACGCCTGATTGCTGGGCTCGACGGCGCCGCTGGCGACGTGTCGGCCGGCGGTGCTCACGCTGCGGAACCTGAGGGACCGGGGGATCCGCCGGGGGCTGCGACCTGCCTGCGACAGCTGTATGGGAATGCGCCACGCCGACGGTATCATCGGCCCGCCGGTTCCGGGCCTATCATTTTGAAAGGACTACAAAATTTACGCGTTTGCCATGCGGGCATGGCGCTGGCCAAAACGGCGGGGCGCGTGCTATACAACGGCCCGGGTTTCCGGCCGGCCATCGCAGAGGGACACTGGGCGAGGCAGGCGTTGTTTGAGTGATGGAGAGGGTGTTGAAGCACAAATTCCCGATTGGAACGCGCGTATTGTTCACGGCCAGCAACGTTGCGCGCCCCGCCGCCAGCGGCTCGTATGAGGTCATCCGTCTGCTGCCGACCGAAGGCGACGATTGCCAGTACCGGATCAAGAGCTCGACCGAAGCTTTCGAGCGCGTTGCCAAGGAAAGTCAGCTCGCGCTCTCCTGAAGCCGGCTCGTGCTTCTCAAAGGCTGACGGTGCCAGCGCATTGGTGCCATCAGGGAATTGTGTCCTGCCGCCGTCAAAAGGCCCGCTTCGCCTTCACAAGGTGACGCGGGGGCAGTTGCCGACTCGCGGTGCTCGCTTGACCATTCGCTCTCTGCTCGCGTGAGGGGACGTCGCGCATGAACTGGGCATGGGCCACTTCGCTCGACCAAATCTGGCGCTCGCCGGCTTTCCCGATGTGGATGACGCTGGCCGCTGCCGGATTCTTCGGGCTGATCCTGCTGATCACGCTGCTGCGCGCCGAGAGATCGGTCGCCAACGGCGCGCTCACGGTGATTACGCTGCTGTCCATCGCGATCGCCGGCGCCGCCACCGTGCGTGTCTATGGACCGCTGCTGCAGGAGGCGCCGACCGAAGCGCGCGCGCAAGGACCGGTCATCGCAAGCCTGCCGGCGCTGTCCTGTCTCGATGATCTCGCCGGTGATGCTGTCGCCATCGGCTGCGAGAAGGCGCTGTTCGGTTCGCCCGATGCTGCGGCCGCAGCCGTATCCTACACCGCCGTCCGGATCGACCGGTTGACGGCGCTCGGTGATGCCGCGACGGCGGAGAAGAGCCTGACGGCGGACATGAAGGCGCTGCGCAAGGCGCTGGAGCATGACCGCTACGGTCTCGTGGCGCAGGTGCTGGTGGCGCGCGATGGCTGCACCCAGTTCGACTGCGCCGCGTTCCGCTCGCTGACCGACCAGCAGCAGGTCGCCGCCAACATGGATTCGCATCTGTACGACCAACTGGTCGCGCGCCATGCGCCGGCCTGGAATGCGCCCGCATCCGCGATGGCTGCGGCACCGGCGGCGCTGCCACCGACCGCGGCGCTTGCGGGGCTCCCGCCCTCGATGCCGACGGGCAAGCCGACCAGTGCGGAGTTCCCGAGCGCCTCGTCGACGCCGCCTTCGACCTGTTCGAACGGCAGGGGTTCGCACGGACGACGGTGCCCGAGATCGCCTGCCGCACCGGCAGCGGCGCGTGCACCGGCTCAGGCCGCGGCGCCTGCGGCAGCACCGGCCGCGAAGAGGCCGCCGGCACCGAAGGCGGCGCGCGCTCCCGCAGCACCGGTTCCGCTGGCGCCTCCGCCGGCGTCGGTGGCCGCTCCCGCGGCTGCGGATAACGAGTAGATCGGCATTCCAAATGCGGTGCTGCCCGGCTAATGCTGGGGCATGCCGCTACATCTGATCAAGCTCGCCGTCGGTTGCGACTCCGTCAAGGAATTGAAGGAGTGGGTGGCCGAGCGGATGCAGACCGCCAAGAAAAAGGGCCTGCCGCAACATCACATCCACATCACCCGCATGGTCCCCAAGCGCGATGCCGAGATCCTGGCGGGCGGGTCGCTCTATTGGGTCATCAAGGGCGAGATCGCCGCGCGCGAAAAGATCATCGGCATCGAGCCGTTCCGCGACAAGGACGGCATCGGGCGCTGCCGCATCGTGATGCAGCCGAAGGTGATCTCGGTGTCGCCCCGGCCGATGCGCCCGTTCCAGGGCTGGCGCTATCTGACCGACGATTCCGTGCCGCCCGATCTCGGCAAGTCCGCCGCCGGCTCGATCGCGGCGATGCCGGAGCCGATGCGGCGCGAATTGCGCGATCTCGGTCTGCTCTGAGCATGATCCGGAAAAGTGCGAAGCGGTTTTCCGAAAAGATCATGCTCAAACAATAAGCTGAAGCGCGATGAGGTTGTCGCGCTTCAGACCGCGATATTGTCGATCAGCCGGGTGCTGCCGAGCTTGGCCGCGACCAGGATCCGCAACGGGCCGTCCTTGCGCGAGGAGACCGGCGCCAGCGTCTCGGCATGACGAAGTTCGTAATAGTCGAGTGCAAAGCCCGCCGCCTTGATCATCTCGGCGCCGCGCCTCATTGCCGGCGCGATGGCTTCGCCGGCACGGATGCGGCCGGCACTGTCCTTCATGGCGCGGTAGAGGATGGTGGCAGTCTGCCGCTCCCCGGGCGACAGGTAGACGTTGCGCGAGGACATCGCGAGCCCGTCGCGCTCGCGCACGGTGCGCGAGCCGATCACCTTGACGCCGAGGTCGAGGTCGCGGGCCATCTGCGTCACCACTCGCAACTGCTGGAAGTCCTTTTCGCCGAAGATCGCAAAGTCGGGCCGGACTTGCGTGAACAGCTTGCCGACGACGGTGGCGACGCCGCCGAAGAAATGCGGGCGGAAGCGGTCCTCGAGGCCGGCGAGCGCCGGGCCCTCCGGCACGATGCGGGTGGCAAAGCCGTCGGGATACATGGCCTTGACCTCCGGATGCCAGACGATGTCGACGTCCTCGGCGGCGAGCTTGGCGATGTCGGCCTTCCAGGTGCGCGGGTAGGCGCCAAAATCCTCGGTCGGGGCGAACTGGGTCGGGTTGACGAAGATTGAGACCACGACGCGGCTGGCGCGCCGCTTGGCGAGGCGGACGAGGGACACATGCCCGTCATGGAGGGCCCCCATGGTCGGGACCAGCGCGATCGTGGCTTTTCGCTTGCGAAGACTGTCGACGGCGCGGCGCAGGGCCGGGACCGTGCGGGCGATCAAGGGACTTGAAGACATCGGGACTCGACAGAGTTGGGGAATCGGCGCGGCGTGATCCGGCGTCCGGGGCGGCTAACCTTAACAAGCGGAGGGCGTGGACGCCATGCATGGCGATGCGGCACAGCATCCCGCGCAGCGTCGCGCACGACATCGCGACATTGTGGGCTGGATCACAGACGAAGATTGGCGCCGCGATTCATGATGAAGATCGGCGCAGTACGATTTGCATTACCTGTCACGCATTTCACTTGACCGCAGGCGCGGCCAACTCGAAGATATTCATCAGGGGTGTTGAGGATCGCCATGCTTGTGCAGGCTAGCCAAAGCCAATCCGGCGCGGCGCATGTGGTCGTGCTCGGCAACGAGAAGGGCGGCTCCGGCAAGTCGACGACCGCCCTGCACATCGCCGTTGCGCTCCTGAAGGCCGGCCAGCGCGTCGCCACCATCGATCTCGACTGCCGCCAGCAGAGCTTCACCCACTACATCAACAACCGTTCCGCCTGGGCCCGCCGCACCAAGCTCGACCTCGAGCTGCCGGTGCATCGCTGCATCAAGCTCGGCGAGACCATGCAGATCGCCGAGAACGAGAACTCCGAGTTCCAGCAGTTCATGGAGGCGGTCTCGGCGGTCGAAAGCAGCTTCGACTTCATCGTCATCGATACGCCCGGCACCGACAGCTATTTGATGCGGCTCGCGCACTCGATGGCCGACACGCTGGTCACGCCGATCAACGACAGCTTCCTCGATTTCGACGTGCTCGGCACCGTCGATCCCGCCAGCTACGCGGTGACGGGCGAGAGCCATTACGCCGAGATGGTGCGCGACGTCCGCCGCAAGCGCCGCCAGCTCGACGGCTCGACCACCGACTGGATCGTGGTGCGCAACCGCCTGTCGATGCTCGGCTCGCGCAACAAGCAGCTGGTCGCCGAAGGGCTGAAGGACCTGTCGCTGCGGCTCGGCTTCCGCTATGTCGACGGCTTCGCCGAACGCGTCGTCTATCGCGAGTTTTTCCCGCGCGGCCTGACCGCCCTCGACGAGATCGACGAGGCCACGCTCGGCATGCGGCCCAATCTCGGCCACCTCACCGCGCGGGAAGAGGTGACGAGCCTGCTCCGCCAGCTCAAGCTGCCGCTCGACGAGCGTGGCCGTCGCCGCGCCGCCAACCGGGCCGAGTGGTTCAACCAGGTCGACAAGCCGCTCGAAGTCCACGACATCCTGGGCGCCTGAGGCGGTATAGCGCTACTTCCGATCGCCTTGAGGGCCGGGTTCCCAGGGGAACGCCGGCGGCCTTCGGCCGTTTTCATCCTACGTTTACCGCGAAATTGAACCCGATCGAGACCGGTTGCGTCGGATGGTGAGATGCACCCTGACGTCGCTACCGGAGAACGGGGTGCCCAGAAAACGTGTGCGGCGCACAACGAAAGGGCTGCCGGTTCACAATATTTGGCCTTCCTGTCACGCGCCTGTGACATATATTAGCGAATAGGCGACCAGGGGACGAAGAGCCCCGGAAGAACACGATTTTCAACAGGGATTCAGGCCGCAAGAGCCTGAGGCTGAGGACGAAAATGAAGCGTGGAATTGCCGTTCTGGTTTCGGTCAGTGCCCTCTGCGGCATCGCCTATTTCACGGCGAGCAAGTGGGCGATCAAGCACGAGACCATTACCTTTTACGACGCCTCGCGCGACAATCGTCCTGTGCCGGTTTACATAGCCGTGCGCCGCGACAAGGAAATGCAGGCCAATGCCGGCATGATCACGCTGCCGGTCGCGGTGATCAATCACGGCAACACCGTCAAGAACACCGAATACGGCTTCCTCGCCAACATCTTCGCGGCCCGCGGCTACATGGTTTTGAGCCCGCAGCATGATTTGCCGACCGATCCTCCGATGGTGACCAAGCCGGGCGAGCTCTATGTCGGCCGCCTGCCGCAGATCCTGCGCGGCGTTGCCAACATCCATCTGGCGATGCAGGAGATGAAGAAGGTTCAGCCCAACGCCGACTACGAGAAGGTGACGATGGTCGGTCATTCCATGGGCGGCGACATCACCATGTATTTCGCCAAGCAGTATCCGGATGAGGTCAAGAAGGTCGTCACGCTCGACAATCTGCGCGTGCCCTTCGTCACCGCCGGCAAGTTCAAGATCCTGTCGTTCCGCTCGCAGGATCCGCAGTTCAAGACCGATGCCGGCGTGATCCCGACCGACGAGGAATGCGAGAAGGCCGGCATTCAGGTCGTGAAGACCGAATTCCAGCATAACGACATGCGCGACACCGGCCCGGATGTCGCCAAGAGCTCGATCCAGAGCATGCTCGACAAATTCCTGAGCGCAACCGACAGCGAGATCGCGCCGGTCGACACGCAATCGTCGCCGCCCAAGATCCTCGAGCCGGGCCCGGTCGCGCTGATGGCGCCCGCCAAGAGCTGACATCCAGCAGGCGACACCTTCGAGCCCGCCTGTCCTGATTTCAAAGCCCCTGCCGGCTTCCGCCAGCGGGGGCTTTGCACATTGACCGGGCTGCCGGCGCTGACCACATTAGCCGCTCACGCAAGGGTCAGAGGATGTCGAGCGAACCCACCAAGACGCGCGGCGCCGATGCCGTGACCGCGCAGGGCGGCGGTACGGTGCCACAGGCGGGAACGTCGACCGCGGACGACATTGCCGCCTTCGTCGCCAAGGCGCGGGCGCTGTCACCGCATGCGCCGGGCGCGAGGGGGCGGCTGATCTTCGCGCTGGATGCGACGATGAGCCGGCAGCCGACCTGGGACATGGCCTGCGCGCTGCAGGCCGACATGTTTCGCGAGACCGCGGCACTCGGCAGCCTCGACATCAGGCTGGTCTATTATCGCGGCTTCAACGAGTGCCGCGCCACGGGGTGGATTTCCGACAGCGCCAAGCTCGCAACGCTGATGAGCAAGATCGATTGCCGCGGCGGCGATACCCAGATCGGCAAGGTGCTGAGCGAGGCGCGGCGCGAAGCCGTCGCATCGGGCGTGCGGGCCGTCGTGTTTGTCGGCGACGCCATGGAGGAGAAGGTCGACGAGCTCTGCGCCAAGGCCGGCGAGCTCGGCATGCTCAAGGTGCCCGTGTTCGTGTTTCAGGAAGGTCATGACGCCGTCGCCGAGCAGGCCTTTCGCGAGATCGCGCGCCTGACCGGCGGTGCCTGGTGCCGGTTCGATCCGGGCGCGGCGGCACAGTTGCGCGAGCTGCTGCGGGCGGCCGCAGCCTATGCCGCCGGCGGCCGCGAGGCGTTGTTGAAACTGGCGAAGAGCGCAAGCGGCGCGGCCAAGCTGATCGGCCAGATGAAGTAGCGCGGGACTTCGCAGCTCGCGCCGGCCTACGCCATGCATTTTGCCGTGAGGGCGCCTATATTCCGGCCATGACCCTGATCGCCGGCGCCGTCGCTGTTATCACGCTTTATCTGCTGCTCCAGATGTTCCGCGCCGCCAATCCGGCGGTACTGGCGCGCGCCATCCGATTCGGCGGCGGTGTGCTGGCGCTGGCGATCGCAGCCTTCACCGGCTTGCGCGGTGAGCTGGTGGTGGCGATCCCGCTGGGATTCTTCGGGGCCGGGCTGCTGGGTTGGACACCGCTGGCAAATGCCGGCTTCGGCAACATCGGCGGGCTGTTCGGCGGCGGTGCTGCGCCTGCGTCGGGGCAGACCTCGCGGGTGCGCTCGCAATATCTGGATATGCGGCTCGACCACGATTCCGGCCAACTCGGCGGGCAGATCGTCGCCGGGCCTCACGCCGGGCGCGATCTCGGCGAGTTCGATCTTCCGGGCCTGTTGGCCATGGTCCCGACGTTCGACGCCGAGAGCGTGGCCTTACTTGAAAGCTATCTGGACCGCCGGTTTCCCGCTTGGCGTCAGAACGCGCAGGGCGATGCGGCAGGGGGGCAGCGCCGCACGGCGGCGAGCAGCAAAATGACGGCGGAGGAGGCCTATCAGATCCTTGGCCTGCAGCCGGGGGCGGGCCGTGACGACATCAGCCGGGCGCACAAGTCCCTGATGAAGAAACTCCATCCCGACCAGGGGGGCTCGAACTATCTCGCTGCCCGGGTAAACGAGGCCAAGGATACTCTGCTTCGCACGCATAACGGCTAACTCCGGCACCACGCTACAAACGCCCGTACCCGCGTGAGCTCCGCTTGCTCTGTCTGTCGTCGCCCCGATGCCCGCCATTGTCGGCGTGGTCGATCTCTTGAGTAAAAATTTAACCGTAAATTGTTGACGAGAGGTTGTCGCGGAACAGACTTCGCATCCCCGCATCGGCGGAACGAAAAAGCCCGCGCCGAAGGCGCGGGCTTTTGATCGGAGCGATGTGACGAGGATCAGTTGCGGACGGTGATGCAGGAGATCTCGGCGCGCTTCAGGGTGCGGCAGACCGCTTCGGCCTGGTCGCGCTCGAGGCCGGCAAAGCGGGCGCGGTAGAGCTTGCGATTGTCCTTGGCGAGGACAGGCTCGGTGAACGGATCGGCCTTGCTGAGCAGGCCGCGGGCCGAGCTGCGCGCGGCGTCGATGCGCTGCTGGGCTTCGTTCTCGCTCTCGAGTGCGCCGACCTGGACGATCCAGCCGCTGTGGCTGACGACCGGCTTGGTGGTGGCGCTCATCTGGATCGGCGCCGGATCGGCAGAGGCAAGCTTCGGCCCAGCCGGGGCGGGCGCGGCGGCCGTTGCGGCCGGCAGCACGCCGAGGATGCCATTGCCGGTGCCGAAGCCGGCCGGCTGGCGCGGCAGCTCGCTGCGGGCAATCTCGGCCTTCGGCGCTTCCGGCTGGCTGACGATCTCGGGCTTGTTGATGAGATCGGCGCGGGCGACGACGGCGCCGGAGGTTTCCGCAACGTCGGAACGGGACGGAATGGCGTTGGTGACGGGCGGGGCGACCTGGACCTGGGCGGGAGCGGCCGAGGCGACCTTCACGGCGCCGGCCTTGACCTGAACCGTCTTGACCCGGACCGGCTTCATCGGCTCGGACGAGCCGGGGATGATGGAGAGCGGCTGGCTCGAGATCACGCCATTGGTGAGCGGCGCGGGCTCGATCTTGGATTCCGTCTGCCGAACCTCGGGCTTGCTGGCTTCCGGCTTGATCGGGGCCGGCGGCACCGCGGCCGTGGCGGCAGCCAGCGTCGACAAGCGGGCTGCGAGACGAGACGGCGCTGGCTCGGGAGCAGGAGCTGCGGCCTGGACCGGTGCCGCAGGACGAGCCGGCGGCGTATCCGAGGCGTCGGCCACATCGGTTGAGGTGTCGGCGCCGTTGCGCTCGGTGACCGCGGCAACGGTGTGCGTGGTCGCGCCCTTATCGAGGTTCTCGGCGAGCAGGTTGCGCATGATCGCATCGCGCGAGCCGCCGCTGCGGCCGCCGAGCACGACGCCGATCAGATGACGGTTGCCGCGGCGCATCGAGCTGACGAGGTTGAAGCCGGAGGCGCGGGTGTAACCGGTCTTGATGCCGTCCACGCCTTCGACGCTGCCGAGCAGGTGATTGTGGTTGCGGATCGACTGGCCGCGCCAGTTGAAGGTCGAGGTCGCGAAATAGCGATAGTAGCGCGGGAAGCGCTCCTGGATGGCGCGGCCGAGGGTGGCCTGGTCGCGCGCGGTCGTGACCTGCTCGTCGTTGGGAAGGCCGTTGGCGTTGCGGTAGACCGTCCTGGACATGCCGAGCGAGCGCGCCTTGCGCGTCATCATCTGGGCGAAGTCGTCCTCGTCGCCGGCGATCGCTTCGGCGATCACGACGGCGGCGTCGTTGGCGGAGCGGGTGACGAGACCCTTGATCGCGTCCTCGACACGGATTGTCTGGCCGGCACGCAGGTTCAGCTTGGTCGGATCCTGATCGGCGGCGTGCTGGGACACCGGCATCTCGGTGTCGAGCTTCATCTTGCCGGATTCGAGGCGCTCGAACAGCAAATAGAGCGTCATGATCTTGGTCAGCGAGGCGGGGTGGCGGATGCCGTCGGGGCTCGTTGCCTGCAGCACCGCGCCGGAATTGCCGTCGACGATGATGGACGCGAATTTCGGGCTGGAGCTGTCGGACACATCGCGCTGCACCCGGTGGTGCGCGTAGTGCCGGCGATGGCGCCGCGCCTCGGCGGCATCGGTGGTGAAGATGACCGCGGTGGTGACCGTAAGAAGCCCGAAAACGCCAACCCGCGCCAAGCGCGAGGAAGACAAGTTTTTACGAAGCATGGAACCCCGTCCCCGTTTCTCAACTGATCACCGGCTCGTGAGGCGAAATTGTGCCCAATCGACCCGGGATCATTACCTGCTCAGGCTGTCTCTCCGCTGGTGTTCTCCGCGGGGGACGTTCGGCCTGAGCCGCTATTCTGGCTAAGGTGATGTTCTCAAACGGCTTTTGACCGTCTGCGGAAGCTGAACACGTCCAGGGAATCAGGGTAGGGGGCCGCGGTTTCCAAAAGCTTAAGGAACCCTTGCGGGAAACCCCGGGAATCTCCGCGATTTGCGTCCTTCGATACCTCTTCTTGTGCGACGCACAAGATTCTTGACTTTTTTGTGCATTGCACTATTTGTGTGGCAGGTCAGGGAGCCGGGGCTTCCCGACGCGAGCCAGGGAAAAGGGATTCCGAAATGTTCAAGGTTGAAGACTTTCAGAACTACGGGAAAGAGCACTTCGAGCAGTACGTCGCCTCCGCGACCTCGGTGCAGCACGGCCTCCAGGCGATCGCCAGCGCCTATGGCGACTATACGAAGAAGTCGTTCGAAGACACCAAGTCCTTCGTCGAGAAGCTTTCCGGCGTGAAGTCGCTGGACAAGGCCATGGAAGCGCAGACCGATTTCGCCCGTTCCGCCTACGAGACCTTCGTTGCGGAATCGCAGAAGATCGCTGGCCTCTACAGCGACCTCGCCAAGCAGGCGTTCAAGCCGGTCGAGACCATCGTGTCGAAGTTCACCCCGGCCGCCCAGTAACGTTTCTTCGCGACATTCTGGAATCGAAAAGCCCGGCTGAACCAGCCGGGCTTTTTGTTTGCACGCGGTCGATCCGTCAGCGCGCCACGCGCAGTTTCGACAGCGAGGTGCCGATGTCCTTGAACACGGCGGCGGTCTGGCCGGCCGATGTGACCAGGTAGAACTTGTCGGTGCTGCTGGCGCAATATTGCAGCACGCTCGAGGTCGGATCGCTGCCGGTGTTCACCTGCACCGTGTAGATCGTGATGTTCTCGGCCTTGGCGTTGTCGCACAGCTTCTTCTGGCGCGCGTCGATCTGCGAGGCGTTGCTGTACCAGCGGTTCTGCGTGTTCAGACCGTCCGAGAGCAGAACGATCGCGTCCTTGTAGGTGTAGTTCGTATCCTTGGCCGGTGCGTTCATGGGATTGCCGGTCGACAACGTCATCCAGCCCCAGGCGAGGCCAATGCCCTGGTTGGTGTTACCGGTCGGCTTCATGGCGTCGATGCGACCCTTGAGCGAGCTCCAATCGTAGCTCAGCGGCATGACCGGCTGCAGATAGGACGAGCTGCCCGAATTGCAGTAGGAATACTGTTCGGCGGGGAAGAGCGTCCCCACATTGCCGCTGGTCGGGGTGGTGTTCTTGGTGTCGTAGTCCTGGTCGCGATCGACCACGCAACCGTTCCAGCCGCTGTGGCTGGCCGGCACCCACTTCCACTTGCTGCAGTTCCAGTCGTTGCCCGCGGTGCAGGTCCAGTTGCCGTTGACGGCATCCCAATCGCTGAAATCCACCCAGTCCTTGTTGTAGTTGCTGGCGCCGACGTTGACGTCCTTGGCGAACGGAACGATCGAGATGTAGACGTCGCCATCGGCCTTCGCGAGCGCGCTGAGCTGGTCGACCAGGTTCTTCGCGGCCGTCTGCATCGCGGGCATCTTGCCGTCCTGGGCCATGGAGCCGGTGTTGTCGAGCACCAGGGCCACGCGCATGCGGACATTGCCCCAGGCGCTGGTGGAGGAGGCGCCGATGCCGAGCGTCGGGAAGCCCGCGATCTTCATGAAGCTGGTCGTGTAGGTGCCGGTGCCGGTGAGCTGGATCGTCGAGCCCATGCTGGTGCTCGCCGTGTAGGTGGCGGCGACGCTGACCGACGGCAGGGTGGCGGTACCGGTAAACAGCCCGTTGAAATAGGCTTGCGCCTTCGTGCTGATCTGCGACGGGGTGATGGTGCCGGCCGACAGATCCTTGGAGAGCATCAGGGCGGCGGAATCGAGGGCGGCCTGCATGGACGTTCTGGCCTGGACGGCGCGACTATAGTCCACCGCGGCGCCGATGAAGCTCAGCACCGGGACCAGTGCGATGGCGAAGATCACGGCGATATTGCCTTGCTCGGCTGCCGCGAAGCGGGCGAGCCGTCGACCGATCAGGCTGACAAGCGGCGAGCGAAACATGGCGATCCCTCGAAATCCGTAGATTTGCCTGATTTCGCGCCATGCCATTGAATGCTTGGTAAATTGCACCGTAGAAGTCCGGGGTATCCGGGGAGAAATATCGCAATCGCGTAAAATGACCGAGTTCCTGGTCAACATGCTCTAAACGGGAGCGGCATAAATTTTGTCAAATCGGTCCGGATTGATTAACCTTGCCGAGATCGCCCGGACTGGGAATCGGGACCGCCCTGCGGCCGCATCGGCCGGACTTTTGCGCGCTTGCGGCGAGCCGGGGGCGGGCCCATATTGCTGGCGAACAATCCGGCTCGGGCCGGATTTGTCGGGAGCGGCGATCCAACGAGGCGGCGCGCCTGCGCCAGGCTCCGAAGGGCGGGGTCGCGCGGCGACCGCCATTCGCTTCCGTGGGGAATTTGAACGCCTGAGCCATGCCGCAATTGACTTCCAGACTCGACCTGTCCGCGCCAGCCGCTGCCTACGCTCCTCGCATGAGCAATGACGAGAACCGTTCGGGCAATCCCTCGGGTCCGAACACATCGGTCATCACCAAGGTCAAGCCCAAGACCAAACGGCCGAACCTCTACCGCGTGCTGATCCTGAACGACGACTACACGCCGATGGAATTCGTCGTCCACGTGCTGGAGAAGTTCTTCAACAAGGACATCGAAGCCGCGACCAAGATCATGCTGCACGTCCATCATCACGGCATCGGGGAGTGCGGCGTGTTCACCTACGAGATCGCCGAAACCAAGGTGACGCAGGTGATGGATTTCGCCCGCAAGCACCAGCATCCGCTGCAATGCGTGATGGAAAAGAAGTAATCGCGCGTTCGCGTTCTTTAAGAGTGGTTCTGTTCGCGTGGTGTGTGGCGGCAGCACATGTTGCTGCGTGATCCGGCAAACATCGGCGCCAGCGTCAATCCTGCCCATATGGGTAGTTCTGCCCAAATCGGAACGGGTTTTGCATCGAAAATACCGCGGGAGTGTCGCCGCCGAGTCGCGGAACCGGTCTTTCGCCGCAGTCTTGTATAACTATATGTGACAAAGGTTGTTGTTGCCTGACCGGGCGATCACGACCATGATGGTGGGGGCCATAGAGGACGCGAATGCCGACTTTTTCCCAAAGCCTTGAACAATCCCTGCATCGTGCGCTGGCGATCGCAAACGAGCGTCATCACCAATACGCGACGCTCGAGCATCTCTTGCTCTCCTTGATCGATGACTCCGATGCAGCCGCCGTCATGCGCGCCTGTAGCGTCGATCTCGACAAGCTCCGCACGAGCCTCGTCAATTACCTTGAAACCGAATTCGAGAATTTGGTGACGGATGGCGCCGACGACGCCAAGCCGACAGCCGGCTTCCAGCGCGTGATCCAGCGCGCGGTGATCCACGTCCAGTCGTCCGGTCGTGAAGAGGTGACCGGTGCCAACGTGCTGATCGCGATCTTCGCCGAGCGCGAGAGCCATGCCGCGTATTTCCTGCAGGAGCAGGACATGACGCGCTACGACGCCGTCAACTATATCAGCCACGGCATCGCCAAGCGGCCGGGTGTCTCCGAGGCGCGCCCCGTTCGCGGCGTCGACGAGGAGACCGAGGCCAAGGGCAACGAGGACGCCAAGAAGAAGGGCGAGGCGCTCGAGACCTATTGCGTCAACCTCAACAAGAAGGCGCGCGACGGCAAGATCGATCCGGTGATCGGACGCAATTCCGAGATCAACCGTGCGATCCAGGTTCTGTGCCGCCGGCAGAAGAACAATCCGCTGTTCGTCGGCGAAGCCGGCGTCGGCAAGACCGCGATCGCGGAGGGCCTCGCCAAGCGTATCGTCGACAGCGAGGTGCCGGAGGTGCTGGCTGCGGCGACGGTGTTCTCGCTCGACATGGGCACGCTGCTCGCGGGCACGCGCTATCGCGGCGATTTCGAAGAGCGCCTGAAGCAGGTGCTGAAGGAGCTCGAGGCGCATCCCAACGCCATCCTGTTCATCGACGAGATCCACACCGTGATCGGTGCGGGCGCGACGTCGGGCGGAGCGATGGATGCCTCGAACCTGCTCAAGCCGGCGCTTGCCTCGGGCACGATCCGTTGCATGGGCTCGACCACTTACAAGGAATATCGCCAGCACTTCGAGAAGGACCGCGCGCTGGTGCGGCGCTTCCAGAAGATCGACATCAACGAGCCGACCGTCGAGGACGCCATCGCGATCCTCAAGGGCCTCAAGCCGTATTTCGAGGACTACCACCGGCTGAAATACACCAATGAGGCGATCGAGGCCGCGGTGCAGCTCTCCTCGCGCTACATCCACGACCGCAAGCTGCCGGACAAGGCGATCGACGTGATCGACGAATCCGGTGCGGCGCAGATGCTGGTCGCCGAGAACAAGCGCAAGAAGACCATCGGCATCAAGGAGATCGAGACCACGATCGCCTCGATGGCGCGGATCCCGCCGAAGAGCGTGTCGAAGGACGACGCCGAGGTGCTCAAGCATCTCGAGCAGACGCTCAAGCGCACCGTGTTCGGCCAGGACAAGGCGATCGAGTCGCTGGCTGCCTCGATCAAGCTCGCACGCGCGGGCCTGCGCGAGCCGGAGAAGCCGATCGGCTGCTATCTGTTCTCGGGTCCGACCGGCGTCGGCAAGACCGAGGTCGCAAAGCAGCTCGCGGCAAGCCTCGGCGTTGAGCTGCTGCGCTTCGACATGTCCGAGTACATGGAGCGGCACACCGTGTCGCGCCTGATCGGCGCGCCTCCCGGCTATGTCGGCTTCGACCAGGGCGGCCTGCTTACCGACGGCGTCGACCAGCATCCGCATTGCGTGGTGCTGCTCGACGAGATCGAGAAGGCGCATCCCGACCTCTACAACGTGCTGCTCCAGATCATGGATCACGGCCGGCTCACCGATCACAACGGCAAGCAGGTCAACTTCCGCAACGTGATTCTGATCATGACCACGAACGCGGGTGCTTCGGATCTCGCCAAGCAGGCGTTCGGCTTCACGCGCTCGAAGCGGGAAGGCGACGACCACGAGGCGATCAACCGGCAGTTCGCGCCGGAATTCCGCAACCGTCTCGATGCCATCGTCTCGTTCGGCCATCTCAGCGTCGAGGTGATCGGCACCGTGGTCGAGAAGTTCGTGCTTCAGCTCGAAGCGCAGCTCGGCGACCGCGATGTCACCATCGAGCTGTCCGAGCCGGCCAAGGCCTGGCTGGTCCAGCATGGTTACGACGAGCAGATGGGCGCGCGGCCCATGGCCCGCGTGATCCAGGAGCACATCAAGAAGCCGCTGGCCGACGAGGTGCTGTTCGGCAAGCTCAAGGGCGGCGGTCACGTCCGCGTCGTGCTCGTCAAGGACGAGGCCGACGAGACCAAGGACAAGATCGGCTTCGAATTCGTCGAGGGCCCGGTCACGCCGAAGCAGGAGAAGCTGCCCGGCACCCGCAAGCGTCCGCCCGGCAAGTCCAAGCCGGGTGGCCCCGGCGGCTCGAAGGGGCCGACCTCCAAGGGCCCGCTGGTCAAGGCTTGATCGGTACATCATGAATTGAAAAGGCCGGCTGAAAAGCCGGCCTTTTTGTTTGTGAGGCAGTGCGGGACCGCTTACGTCCCGGTATCGGGCGCTGGCGCCGCCGGCGCCCGTGGTTTCTTCGGCGCCGCCGGCCGTGCGCGGACTGTCGGCTGCATCGTCACGATGACCGGATTGGGCTTGTGATCGGTGGCCGCGCCCGTCGCGGCATCGACGCCCATGCCGACGATCCCGCCGGCGAGGAGATTGCCGGCGAAGCCGGCGGCGCCCGTGCCCGACACTTCCTTGGTGAGCTGCACCGTCTGGGATTGATAGCCTTCCTTTTCGAAGGTGATCGTGATGTCGGCGCTGCGCTTGGCGACGATGGCGCAAGGTGTTGTGCACGTTGTCGGCACCTCAAGCCCGCTGACGACGGCTTCCACGCCTGAAGGTGTCGATGAGATGCTGATATTCTCAGTCGTGCCGCGCGTGACAGACGCGCAGCCGCCCAGCATGACGCTGAGCGCCAAAATTCCCACTAATCGCATGAATGCCCCTTAATTTCCCCGACGCCAATCAACCGCAACCGGAGCGCGAGGGCAAGTAGTCATTGGTCCGGGTAGTTAAGCCACGCAGGGGTTGTGCACGGGAACGGCGGTACCGGAAGGCGGGAGCTGCGTCAGTCGCCGCGCAGGCGCTGATCGTCCTGGACGCGGACGTGCTCGGCGCCACGCGCGCCGGCCGGAGACAGCCGCAGCATGCTCAGCACAGCGCCGCAGAGCGCAAATCCGACGCCCACGAGCAGGGCCAGCCTGGTGCCCTCGACCGGATAGCGGCCGAGCAGCAGCGCCACCAGGGCTGCGCCCGTGGTCTGGCCGAGCAGGCGCGCCGTCCCCAGCATGCCGCTGGCACCGCCGGCGCGCTCGCGCGGGGCGGCCGCGATCATGGTGCGGTTGTTGGGGGTCTGGAACAGGCCGAAGCCGGCGCCCGCCAGCGCCATCCGCCAGATCACGTCGAACGGCGTCGGGGCCGCCGGCAGCAAGGCGAGCGCGGCAAGGCCGCAGGCGAACAGCGTAAGCCCGATGCCGCCGAGCAGGCCGGCCGGGTAATGCTCGACCAGACGACCGGCCAGCGGCGCCGCGAACGCCACCGCGATCGGCCATGGCGTGATCAGCAGGCCCATATGCACCGCCGAATAGCCGAAGCGGCTCTGGAGGTAGAAGGGGATCGCGACGAAGGCGAGCATCTGCCCGCAGAACGATGCGATCGAGGTCGCTATCGACAGCGCGAACACCGGGATGCGCAACAGGTCGACCGGCAGCAGCGGCGAGGTCATGTGCGTCTCGCGATAGATCAGCATCGCGCCGGCGACGATGGCGATGACGAACTGGATCAGGCAGGTGATTGCCGCCTCGCCATGACCGACGCTGTCGACCGCGGCGATGCCGACGCCGAAGGTGATTGCGGACAGCCCCGCGCTCTGCCAGTCGAACGAATGGCTGGCAGGCCTGGTGTGCGGCAGGCTGCGCAAGCCGATCAGCAGCGTCACCGCGCCGAGCGGCACGTTGATGGCGAACAGCCAGGGCCAGCTTCCGACCGCGAGGATGCCTGCGGCGAGCGTCGGGCCGATTGCGGCCGAGAAGGCGACGACGAGCGCGTTGAGCCCGATGCCGCGGCCAAGCTGGCTGCGTGGATAGGTGAAGCGCACCAGCGCCGAATTGACGCTCATGATGCCGGCGGCGCCAAAGCCCTGGATGATGCGCGCCACGGTCAGCAGCGGCAGCGTATGCGCCAGCGCGCAGAAGGCCGAGGCCAGCGTGAACAGCACGAGCCCGACCAGATAGACCCGGCGATAGCCGACGATCTCGCCGAGCGAGGCCAGGGGTAGCAGCGAGATGGTGATGGCGAGCTGGTAGCCATTGACGATCCAGATCGAGAAGGCCGGGCTCGCGTCGAGATCGGCCGCGATCGTCGGCAGCGCGACATTGGCGATGGCGCTGTCGACCACGGCCATGATGATGCCGAGCGCAATGGTCAGCACCGCCTGGTTGCGCTGCGGCTGCGGCAGGCCGTCGGCATGTTCGATTGTGGTTGACGACATCGTGGCGTATTCGGTTGAAGCGGCGTTTGCCGGTTCGCAACTTGGTCCGACCCGGGATGGTTCCAGCCGAAGCCGTCGCCGTTTCCGGCCCTATTTCGGCCTTCGCGGTTCCTGAATCGCCCTGAGGTAGCTTACCACGGCCTCCGCGTCCTCGCGGCCGAATCGGGCCGTCGGCATGGCGCGGTGAATGCTGCTGTAGCCGTCCTGGAGGCGCTGCATGAAGTCGGGGTCGTAAAGTTTGTTCTCGCCGAGATACCGGAAAGGCGGTGCCAGCTCGTTCGGGCTCGTGCCGGTGCGGCCGACCGCGTGGCAACGTGCGCACATCCGCTGCAGCATTGCTTCAGCGCGGTGCTGTTCGAGGTCCAGAGCCTGACTTCCGGTGCTCCACAGCACGCCAATGGCCAGCAGCGCCGGTGCGAACCTGTTCATCGCGCGCACTCCGTCATTCCCAGCGCGAGGTTGCTTTGGCCCAGACGTAGAGCGTGATCAAGGCGATTGTGACTCCCGTGGAGAAGATCAGGATGCGGCGATCCCAATCGATCCGCGTCCGCTCAGCGCGGCTCAGATTGAGGGCCGTGAACAGGGCCTTCATGGCAAATCGGCGCATCGGGGGCCTCGCGAGAAGGCACGATGCCACGGCTGCAATGCGCTGGCTTGATGTAGCTCAAGGACAGGCCGCTACACCGCCGGCGGGTTGCGGTCGGTGAAGGTCGTGCGCTGGTGCCAGTAGGGATAGGGCAGGGTCACCTTGCTCGCCGCGTCGAGCTTGGTGATCTGGTCCTTGGTCAGCGACCAGCCGACCGCGCCGAGATTTTCGCGCAGCTGCGCCTCGTTGCGCGCGCCGATGATCAGCGTCGACACGGTGGGGCGCTGCAGCAGCCAGTTCAGCGCGATCTGCGAGACGCTCTTGCCGGTCTCCTTCGCGACCTCGTCGATGGCATCGACGACGCGATAGACGTGCTCGTCCGGCACGGGCGGGCCGAACTCGGCCGTCTTGGGCAGGCGGCTCACCTCGGGCTTCGGCTGGCCGCGCCGGATCTTGCCGGTGAGGCGGCCCCATCCGAGCGGCGACCAGACCACCGCGCCGATCCCCTGGTCGAGGCCGAGCGGCATCAGCTCCCATTCGTAGTCGCGCCCTACAAGCGAATAGTAGGTCTGGTTGGCGACGTAGCGCGGGAAGCCGTGCTTGTCGGCAACGCCGAGCGACTTCATCAGGTGCCAGCCCGAGAAATTCGAGACGCCGACATAGCGGATCTTGCCGGCGCGCACGAGCACGTCGAGCGTCGAGAGCACCTCCTCGGGCGGGGTGAAGGCGTCGAAGCCATGGAGCTGGAACAGATCGATGTAGTCGGTGCCGAGCCGGCTCAACGAGGCATCGATGGCCTTGAGCAAATTCTGCCGCGACGAGCCGATGTCGTTGGGGCCGTCGCCGAGGCGGAATGTGGCTTTGGTCGAGACCAGCACCTTGTCGCGGCGACCCTTGATGGCCTCGCCGAGCACGCGTTCGGATTCGCCGAGCGAATAGACGTTCGCGGTGTCGAACATCGACACGCCGGCCTCGAGACAGATGTCGAGCAGACGCCGTGCCTCGGTCGCATCCGTCGTGCCCCAGGCGGCAAGGCGGCCGACGCCGCCGAAGGTGCCGGTCCCGAGACTCAAGGCGGGCACCATGAGGCCAGACCGGCCCAAGCGTCGGTATTCCATCGATATTGCTCCCTCGGCTGGCCGCTGAATGATCGGTGCGGCTGCGAGGTGCAATGGTAGCGCAGGCAATCAGGCCGAACCATCGCGCGCGCACATGGCGGACCTGCGTTCAGTCGACGCGCTACGCTTTTGTGATCCGCAGGCTCGCGGCCGTCATCGTCGCGCGCGGCGGGATATCAGCGTGCAAGGTCGTCAAGCAGCCTCAGCACATCCGCGGATGCCTCTTCGACGAGCGAGATTTCCCGGAGCGCACCGGCGAGGTCGCCGTCCGCGAACAGCTTCGCGGCCCGCTTTCCATGGTCATGAACGAGGGCATGCGGCCTTTCGAGCGGGCCGAACGCCCGGTGACTGCGCATCGCCAGGGAACCATCGCCGTAGTACCATTTGCCCAGTCGGCAGGAATGGTGGTCGGCGAGTTCGTCCGCCTTGAGCGTGACGCGGCCGATCGCCATGTCCGCGAGCCGCTTTTTCCAGACGACATGGTCGGCCTTGGCGAGCCTCGGAATCTTGTTGTCGAAGGACAGGCTCGCAATGTCCTGAAGCTGCTTTCCGGCGATCCCTTGGGCGACGTCGAGCTGAGATGAAATATTCTTGATCTGATCGGCGTTCGCCATCGTCATGCGCGCGATCGCCGCGATGCCTTCGGCCACTTCGCGAGAGGCGTCGGTCTGCTGGTTCAGGATGCTGGCGACTTCGTCCATGCCGCTGGTCAGGGAGACCGTTCGATCTTCGACGCTGGACATGTCTCCGCCCAATTTCACGACGACGTCCTTGCTCTCGGCCGCCGCCGACTTGCATCCGGACATGGCGGTCACGATGAGTTCGACTTCCTCCCTCAGGCGCTGGATCCGCTCGCGGATGTCCTCGGTGGCCTTGCCGGTCTGCTGCGAAAGTCCCTTGACCTCGGAGGCGACCACGGCAAAACCGCGACCCGCTTCGCCGGCGCGTGCGGCTTCGATCGTCGCGTTCAGCGCCAGAAGGTTGGTCTGCCTGGCGATGGCATCGATCGAGCCGACGATGGCGCCGATTTCCTCGGACGCCGCGCTGAGGGCCATGATCTTGTCCGAAGCGTCGTTCGCAGTCGCCTCGACGCGCTCCATTGCCTTGGATGCAAGCCGGACGGTCGCCATTCCCTGTTCGGCGCTGGCCCTCATCTGAGCGGCGCTTGCGGCCGCCTCCGCGGCATTCGATCGGATCAGCCCGACTGACGCGACCATTTCCTCGCTGGCGGCGGCGAGGGCTTGCGTGCGCTGGTCGACATCTCGGCAAGCCGTGAGCATGCGGGCCGCGGAGATCGCGGTTTCATTGCTCTGGACGTTGAGGTCCACGATGGCATCGAGCCTGCTCGACGCATCGCCGGCCAACCTCGTTGCAAGCCTCGAAACGGCGCTGGACAGGTTGTCGTCTCCCGTGCAGGCCGGTGCGAGGAAATTACCTTCGATCAATGTCTCGATATACGCCGTCAAAGCCTCGTCACGGGCTTTCAATCTCGCCAGCTGGTCCACCGCGGCATCAGATCCATCCGGAGCGACGGTCGAACGCTTGCGGTGGGCGCTGGCGAGAATGGACATGCGGCTTTTTCCGGCTGGGCTGAATGGAGGACCGATTCCATTCTAGGAAATCAAGCTGAACAGCCGGTAAGTAATCATATCGGAATTCCGCAAACCGCTCGGCGCCCGGTGCTGTTGATGCCCACGGCGCGAGGAATGCGATACCTCCGACAGTCCAGGCCTGCATGCCGGATCGGGTCGCCATGAGCGGCCACTGACCGTGCCTCAGTGCCGCAACTGGCTCTGCCGGAAGTCGCGCGGCGACATGCCGAAATGCTCGCGGAAGACGCGGCCGAAATGCGAGAGGTCGTTGAAGCCCCAGGCGAAGGCGATCTCGCTGATGTGGCGATGGACGAGCAGGGGCGAGGCGAGGTCGCGCCGGCACTGGGCGAGGCGTTCGGCAAGGAGGTAGCGTTGGAACGAGGTCTGCTCGTCGGCGAGAAGGTCGTTCACGTAGCGCGGCGAAATGCCGAGTGCGGCTGCGGTCTCCGATAGTGAAAGGTCGGGATCGGCGAGATGGGCGCGGACATGACCCTTGAGCCGGTAGATCAGGGCGGAGCGGTGGGTCGAGGACGGCAGCGAGGCCTTGCCGAGCCGCTCGCTCAGCGCCATCGCGAGCAGATCGACGGCCTGCTCCGACAAGGCGGCGGCGTTATCGGGCGCGAGCCGGTCGGCGCTCTGGCAAAGCCGGAAGATGAAATCATAAGCAAGCCGCTCGAGCGGCGCCTCGGCGCCGAATGACATTGCGGTCAGCGTCTCCGTGCCGCCGAGCCGGCGCTGCAACATCTCGCGCGGCACCTTGAAGATGGATTGCGTGAAGGGATCGTCGAACTTCAGCTCATAAGGGCGCGTGGTGTCGTAAAGCGCGAACTCGCCGGGATGGATCACCGTCTCGCGGCCGTCCTGCACCACGCCGCCGTCGCCGCGATGGCCGAGCGCGACCAGCACGAAATCCTGATCCGAGCGCGCGATGCGGGAGGGCGTGCGGAAGACATGCTGGCGATCGGAGCAGACCTCGGAGCAGACCGCCTTGCCGAGCTGCGCCTGCGTCACCGAACCGCGAAAGGCGCTGCCGAGATCGGACTTGCAGTCGAGCCCGACGAAGACGTCGCAGACGATGTCCTGCCAGAGCGCGAGGCGCCGATAGCCGGGGCTGCCGTCCGTCGTGAACTGGATCGTCATTGGGACAGCCTCCCTTTCACATCCCGCAAAACCGCATGTTGGCGGAGATCTGACTTCAGCGCAGGCAAGTTCCGTACCGCCGCGGCGTTTCCGTCCAGTCGAGTTTTCGTTCCGCCGTGGTCGAGCGCTCGGCCGCCCGGCTTGGCTCAATAGACTGCATCGGAGATGGCTTCCGATCAACCGGCATGGAGGCGGGAATGGGCATCGAACATCCGAAATACAAGGTGGCGGTGGTGCAGGCGGCGCCCGCATGGCTCGATCTCGACGCCTCCATCGACAAGTCGATCGCCCTGATCAGGGAGGCCGCCGAGAAGGGCGCCAAGCTGATCGCCTTCCCGGAGGCCTTCATCCCCGGGTATCCCTGGCATATCTGGATGGACTCGCCGGCCTGGGCGATCGGGCGCGGCTTCGTGCAGCGCTATTTCGACAATTCGCTGTCCTATGACAGCCCGCAGGCCGAATGGCTGCGCGATGCCGTACGCAAGGCGAAGCTCACGGCGGTGATCGGCCTGTCCGAACGCGACGGCGGCAGCCTTTACCTCGCGCAATGGCTGATCGGCCCGGACGGCGAGACCATCGCCAAGCGCCGCAAGCTGCGTCCGACCCATGCCGAGCGCACGGTCTATGGCGAAGGCGACGGCAGCGATCTTGCCGTGCATGCGCGGGCCGACATCGGCCGGCTCGGAGCGTTGTGCTGCTGGGAGCATCTGCAGCCGCTGTCGAAATACGCGATGTACGCTCAGAACGAGCAGGTGCACGTCGCGGCCTGGCCGAGCTTCTCGCTTTACGATCCCTTCGCGCCGGCGCTGGGCGCCGAGGTCAACAACGCCGCCTCGCGTGTCTATGCGGTGGAGGGCTCGTGCTTCGTGCTGGCGCCTTGCGCGACGGTGTCGCAGGCCATGATCGACGAGCTCTGCGATCGTCCGGACAAGCACGCGCTGCTGCATGCCGGCGGCGGCTTCGCCGCGATCTACGGCCCTGACGGCAGCCAGATCGGCGACAGGCTCGCGCCGGACCAGGAGGGGCTGCTGATTGCCGAGATCGACCTCGGCGCCGTCGGTGTCGCCAAGAATGCCGCCGATCCCGCCGGGCACTATTCGCGCCCCGACGTGACGCGGCTGCTGCTCAACAAGAAGCGATATCAGCGCGTCGAGCAGTTTGCGTTGCCGGTGGACACCGTCGAGCCCACGGACATTGCGGCGGCGGCGAGCTGATCACCGGGATCGAGAGGAGGGCATGATCATGGAATCCGCAATTCCTGCGCATCTCGAAACCCAGCGCACGCGCCACAAGCGCGTGCCGGACGACTACCAGCCGCCATACCCGTCCTTTGTGGCGCGCTACAAGCCGGCCGTGAGCCGCGTCGTGATGGCCTATTTCGGCGTGCAGTTTCGCGGAACGGCGCCGGCGTCCGCGACCGAGGCGCTCGTCGACATCGCGCGCCAATTCGCGGCGGCGGGCGGGCCTTCGCACTGGGACCGCGCACACCATGTCGATCAGGCCGGGTATGAGACCATCGTCTCGGTGGGCTATTGGGACGACACCGCGCGCTTCGATGCCTGGTTCGAGCTGACGCGCGAGGCCTGGACCGGACGGCAGCGCGAGGGCATCGGGACCTTCATCGAGGTGCTGCGTCCCACCGTCGCGCGGCACGAGACGCTATTCTCGTCCCCGGACCGCAGCGAGGGCGTTGCTTCCATCGCGGAGGGCATGAGCGGCGAAGTTCAGGAGCACGCTTATTGGGGCGGCATGCGCGACCGCATTCCGCTGTCGCAGACCGATCCGATGTCGCCGGGTGGCAACCCCGAGTTGATCCGCGAGGGTGCGCGGCTGCGCGTGAAGGCGCACGACAATCTCTGCCTGATCCGTTCCGGGCAGGACTGGAGCGATGCCGAGGCGTCCGAGCGAAAGCTCTATCTCGACGACGTCGAGCCGGTGCTGCGGGAGGGCATGGACTTCCTGCGCGACGACGGCCTTGCGATCGGTTGCTATGCCAACCGCTACATGCAGGTGCTCCGGGCCGACGGCAGCGCCAGCGAAAAGTCCTACGGCCAGAGCTGGTGGAAGAGCCTGGCCGCACTGGAGCGCTGGGCGGAGTCGCATCCGACCCATGTGAAGATCTTCGGTGCGGCGATGAAGTATCTCTCGACGCTTGGCCCGTCAGCGAAGCTGCGGCTGTATCATGAGGTCACCGTGGCTGCCGCGGACGAGCAGCTCTTCGAATATCTGAACTGTCATCCGAAGACGGGGATGCTGGCGGCGGTCGAGACGGTGGTCGCCTAGACGACGCAATGGCCAAGCAGTTCGGGATGCGCCGCGCAGATGTGATGCGCGCCGGCGTCCCTGAGCTCGGCCTCGCTGCCATAGCCGTAGAGCACCCCGATCGCGGTCATGCCGTTGGTGCGGGCTCCCACGACGTCGTGGCTGCGGTCGCCGATCATGATCGCGCCGCCGGCATCGACCCTGGTCTCGTCGAGCGCGTAGCGCAGCAGATCGCGCTTGTCGACGCGGGTGCCGTCGAGCTCGGAGCCGAACACGCGCTCGAAATAGGGCTTCAGGCCGAAATGGTCGACGATGCGTCGGGCATAGACCGCGGGCTTGCTGGTCGCCACGAACATGCGCTGGCTGGTCGCGGCCAGCGTCGTCAGCGTGTCCACGATGCCGGCATAGGCCTCGTTCTCGAACAGGCCGATATCGGAGAAGCGCTCGCGATAGAGCAGCAGCGCGCGGTCGGCGAGGTCGTCGGTTCCGGTGAGCTTCTTCAGGCTGGCATGCAGCGGCGGGCCGATGCACCAGGTCAGCTCGTCCTCGCTCGGCACCGCGACGTCCAGCCGCTCCAGCGCGTACTGGATCGAGCGGGTGATCCCCGGCTTGGGGTTGGTCAGGGTGCCGTCGAGATCAAAGAAGATGGTCGCCATGCCGCCGAGTCCACGGTTGATACCGCCCGTTGCTAGTGGGATCGGCCTTCAAGTCAAGTCCGGATGCGTCATTGCTGCCGGGCCCATTCGACGATCGCGGCGGCCTCTGCGCCGGCCTGAACTTCCCAGGCGGCGACCGCAGGCGTTGCTGCCTTCCGGAGCGCGTTGATCAGGGAGGTCGGCGCCGGCTCGACGATGCGCACGCCGTTGTCGCGCATGCGCGCATAATTTTCGGTGGTGCGATGGGCCAACAGTGCGAACTGGCTTTGCTCGGTCTCGGCGGCGGCGGCCAGCACCTCACGCTGCACCGGCTCGGGCAGCCCGGCAAAATCCTCGCTGCGGACGAATGCGATCGAAACCGGCATGGCGTAGTTGATGGCGGTGAAGTGCGGCAGGAAGTCCCAGAGCTTGCGTCCCGCGCCGCCATCACCGGAGGTGAGGAATGCGTTTAGCCGATGCTCCTTCAATCCGGCGAGGGCGGTGTCCATCGGCAGGAACTGCGCATTGGCGCCGGCCGCGCGCATGACCTCGCTGGAATTCGCATCATAGGCCCGCAGATTCAGCCTCGGCAAATCGTCGGCACCTTCCAGCGCGCGCGCCGACCAAAGCCCCGTGGCGGGCCAGATCGTCAGATAGAGCAGCTTGAGGCCGCGCGCCGCCAGCGCCTTCTCGTAGAGCGGGCGCGCCCGTGCATTGGTGGCGCGGGCGATTTCGGCCGATTGCACGAGGAAGGGCAGGGTGGACAATCCCAGCACGGGATCGACGCCGGAGAGCGCGCCCGCGAAAGCATCGCCGCCGGCGATCCGGCCATCGAGCGCGGCGCGCGGCATCTCGCCCGAATTGATCTTGAGGCTGTTGTCGAAGGCGTTCGCCACGGTCACAAAACCGTTCGTGCGCGCCGCCACGCGACCGGCGAAGGTGGTGAGGCCGATCCCGGAGATGTTATTCTCAGGGTATTCCGTGGTCATCCGCCAAGTGACCTGAGAAGCAACCTGGGAAGTGACGCGCGGGCTTTCCTCCGCGGCGGCTGGCGCGAGGCCCAGCGCGAGCGCGACAAAGGCGAAGACAACTCGGATCCGTTTGGCGGGGTGACGCATTGGGAGAGACAGGTCAGGCAGCATATTGGCAACTCATCGAACCATGGCAGGATGTCACAACCGGGCAGGTCACCTTGTTGCACGCCGCACCGGGGCGCGCCACAGCCATGCCTGCCCATGGTTGAGGCGGATTGCATTGCCGGTGATCGCCGCGCTGCTCGTTTCTGCGATGCAGGCGCCGGCGGCGGATGACCCGCCCGCAACGCCAGACACGGCTGCGCCGAGCGTCGAGGAGCCCGCAAAGCCGCCGGAGACGTCCCAAGAGAAACCCCAAGAGAAATCTCAAGAGAAATCTCAGGAGAAATCTCAGGAGAAATCCCCCGACGCGCGCGAGAGCGATACGCGGGAGTCGATCTGCCTGATCGTCGAGGCCGCCGCGCGCGATGCCAATCTGCCGCTGGAATTCTTCGCCCGGGTGATCTGGCAGGAAAGCCGCTTCCAGGCCGACGCAGTCGGTCCCACGACACGCAGCGGCGAGCATGCACAGGGAATCGCGCAGTTCATGCCGGGCACGGCAAGCGAGCGCGGGCTGCTCGATCCGTTCAATCCGGTGCAGGCGCTGCCGAAATCAGCGGAGTTCTTGAGCGAGCTGCGTTCCCAGTTCGGCAATCTCGGGCTGGCGGCGGCTGCCTACAATGCCGGCCCGCGGCGCGTGCAGGAATGGCTTGCCGGCACCGGCGGCATGCCGGAGCAGACCCGCAACTACGTCTACGCCATCACCGGCACCAGCGTCGATGCCTGGGCCAAGGCGGGCGGTACCGGCAAGGGGCCGCCGAGCTCGCCGCCGACGAGCTGTCGCGATCTGATGGCGCTGCTCAAGCGCGCGCCGAATGCGTTCGTCGCCGAGCTCGAGCAGCATATCGAACTCGCAGCCGCAAAGGCCTGGGGCGTGCAGCTCGCCGCCGGGTTCGACCGCAACAGGGCGCTGGCGATGTACTCCCGCGCCGTGACGCGGCTCAGCACCGTGATCGGTGCGCGCGATCCGAGCCTGCTCTCATCGGTGATGCGCAGCCGCGGCACGCGTGCGTTCTATCAGGTGCGTATCGGTGCGGATACGCGGAGCGAGGCGGATGATCTCTGCAACCGGATCCGGAAAGCGGGCGGGGCCTGCTTCGTGTTGAAGAACCGGGTGTGAGCGGGTAGGGGCAATGTGTCTCTCCTTCGTCATTCCGGGGCGCGCCCGCTTGGGCGCGAGCCCGGAATCCATTGTGCAGCGATCTCTGCGGCCTGATGGATTCCGGGGTCGGCTCTTCGAGCCGCCCCGGAATGACGGCGGTGGGTGTGTTGTGCATGCCAGCCCCGCCGCGGGCTTCCTTGACGTGGGCGCCAGCATTGCCCGTTATGCAGGCACGATTCCTCACCAGCCAAAGCATCCGTGGCGCTTCCTCCGCTCGATTCACCGCAATGGAGCAGTTCCTGGCTTGCCTTCGGCTGGGGGCTGCGCTCGGTCACGCAGACGATCCTCACGCTCGTCCTGTTCGCGACCTATCTCGGCATCGGCGCGCTCGCCCATGACAGCCATTTCAGCCTGCTCTGGGCGCTCTGCTCGACACTGTTCGTCTGGGCCGGCCCGGCGCAGATCATCCTGATCACGACGCTCGGCTCGGGCGCCACCGTCATCCAGTCGGCGATTGCGGTCACCGTCAGCGCCATCAGGCTGTTTCCGATGGTGGTCTCGGTGCTGCCTTTGATGCGCACGCCGACCACCAAGCGGCGTGAGCTGTTCTTCGCCGCGCATCTCACGGCCGTGACGCTGTGGGTCGAGTGCCATCGCTTCCTGCCGCAGGTGCCGCGCGAGCGGCGCATCGCCTTTGTCAACGGGCTTGGCTTCGGCCTCGTCTCGGTGTGCCTCACCGCCAACACGGTCGGCTATTTCCTCGCCGCCAATCTGACGCAGACGCTTGGTGCCGCGATCCTGATGCTGACGCCGCTGTCCTTCCTGTTCTCGACCGCGCGCAACAGCCGCGAGGCCGCCGACGTGGTCGCGCTGGCGCTCGGCGTTCTGCTCTATCCGCTGGCCGCGAAGATGAACTCCGGCCTCGACATCCTCGTCAGTGGGCTCGTCGCCGGTACGATCGCCTATGGCGTGCATTGGTGGCGGGAGGTGCGCGCATGAGCTACGCGCAGCTCATCGGCGACTGGCAGGCGCTCGTCGTGCTGTTCGTCGCCGGCGTCGTTCCCAACCAGATCTGGCGCATGCTGGGCCTGTGGTTCGGCGGCGGCATCGACGAAGGCTCCGAGCTGCTGGTCTGGGTGCGGGCGGTCGCGACCGCGATCCTCGCCGGCGTCATCGCCCAGATCGTGGTCCAACCGCCGGGCGCGCTCGCCAGCGTACCCGATGGCTTGCGCTACGGCGCGGTGGCCGCCGGCCTCGTCGTGTTCCTGCTGACCCGCCGCTCGATCTTTGCGGGCGTCGTGACCGGTGAAGTCTTCATGCTGGCCGGCAAGTGGTGGTTGGGCTAAAACCGCCGGCGAACAGCTAGGGAACAGGACATATGGTTCGCGAACAGGAGCTCCGCGAGGGCGAGGTCGCCATCGAGCTGCCGCCGACGCAGGATGCCGGCCTCGTCTTCATCGGCCGCATCCGCACGCCCTGGACGTCGCGGCTGGAGACGCCGCGGCAGGGGCGTCAGGACGGCCCGGTGTGCCGGCTCGAGATCTTCGAGCCGTTCGTGCCGGCCATCAAGGGCGTCGACTTCTACAGCAATCTCGAAGTGCTTTACTGGCTCGACCAGTCGCGCCGCGACATCATCCTGCAGAGCCCGAAGAACAACGAGAAGACCCGCGGCACGTTTTCGCTGCGCTCGCCGGTGCGGCCCAATCCGATCGGCACGTCGATCGTGAAGCTGGTCGGCATCGAGGGCAACACGATCCTGGTGCGCGGCCTCGACTGCATCGACAACACGCCACTGATCGACATCAAGCCCGACCGCTGCGAGTTTACGCCACTGGCTGCGCCGCAGAAGGGTGATTTCGAGACGGAGTGAGAGGGCACTCCGCTCTCACCTTGTCATTGCGAGCGTAGCGAAGCAATCCAGGCTGCTTCCCGCAGAGACAGTCTGGATTGCTTCGTCGCAAGGGCTCCTCGCAATGACGGGTGGATAGAGCCGAGCTTTAGCCCGCCTTCAACGCCGCGATCAGCTTGGTCGCGTTCTCTTCCAGCACCTTGACGTCTTCCTTGCGGCTCGCCGGCGGCAGCATGGCGACGCCGTCGTGGCGCGGCATCACGTGCATGTGCAGGTGAAACACCACCTGTCCGCCGGCGGGCTCGTTGAACTGCTGGATGGTGATTCCGTCGGCGTTGAACGCCTTCATGGCGGCGGCCGCGATCTTGTGCGCGCCGCGGGCGACATGGGCGTAGTCATCAGGCTTGATGTCGAGGATGTTGCGGGCCGGGGCCTTCGGGATCACCAGCGTGTGGCCGGGAACGCGCGGCATGATGTCGAGGAAGGCGAAGACGTGCTCGTCCTCATAGACCTTGCTGCAGGGCAGCTCGCCGCGCAGGATCTTTGCGAAGATGTTGTTGGTGTCGTAGCTGGTCATGACGGCTCCCGGGAAACTCTGCGCTCTCATTTTGCGCCTACTGTCACCAGCCGCGGCGAGGCGTCAAGGCGCCTCGTCGGCGCCTTTGCGGAACGGGCCGAGCTCGGCGAGCTCCCGTCCGGCCTCGGCCACGTAGGCACGTTCGCGCTTGAGGTAATCGCCGATGGCGCGGCGCAGGCCGGGATCGGCGATGAAGTGGGCGGAATGCGTGGTTCGCGGCAGGTAGCCGCGCGCGATCTTGTGCTCGCCTTGCGCGCCGGCCTCCACATGCCTGAGGCCGCGTTTGATGGCGAAGTCGATCGCCTGATAGTAGCAGACCTCGAAATGCAGGAACGGATGATGCTCGACCGCGCCCCAGTTGCGGCCGAACAGCGTGTCGGAGCCGATGAAGTTGATCGCGCCGGCAATCCAGCGATCGTTGCGGCGGGCCATCACCAGCAGCACGTCCTCTGCCATGGTCTCGCCGATCAGCGAGAAGAATTCGCGGGTCAGATAAGGCCGGCCCCATTTGCGCGAGCCGGTCTCCATGTAGAAGTCGAAGAAGGCGTCCCAGGCGTCCTCGGTGATGTCCTTGCCGGTGAGCCAGTGGATGGTGATGCCGGCGGCCAGCGCCTCGCGCCGCTCGCGCTTGATCGATTTGCGGTGGCGCGAGTTCAGCGTCGCCAGGAAGTCGTCGAAGGTCGCAAAGCCCTCATTGTGCCAGTGGAACTGCTGGTCGGTGCGCTGCAGGAAGCCGTGCTCGGCGAGCAGCTTCCATTCGGTTTCCCGTGCAAAGGTGACATGGACCGAGGAGGCCTTGCTGACGCCGCACAGCGCCACAAGGCCGCTCGCCAGCGCATCCATGATGCGCTCGCGGTCGACACCGTCGCGGACGAGGAGGCGTGGTCCCGTTGCCGGGGTGAAGGGAACCGAGACCTGGAGCTTCGGATAATAGCGCCCGCCGGCACGCTCATAGGCGTCCGCCCAGCCGCGGTCGAAGACGTACTCGCCCTGGGAATGCGATTTCAGATAGCAGGGCACGACGCCGGCCACCTGGCCATCGACCTTGGCCACGAGGTGGCGCGGGCCCCAGCCGGTGCGGATCGTCGCCGAACCCGAGCTCTCGATTGCGGAGAGAAAGGCGTGGGAGACGAAGGGGTTATAGGCGGGTTTTAAGAGTCCAAGGGAATCGCCTGGAAGTCCGGATGAGATTCCGCTGCCAGCCCCATTGCACCGTCCGCCGGGATTGGCGCAGGCGTCCCAATCCTCCGGTGACACGTTGCCAATCGAAGGTACGGCCTCGAGCGTGATTTCGGATGATGCCATCGTGCCCAAGATCGTGCATTGCAGCAGCGACTTCAAGGGGTGGGGAACACGGGTCTCGTGCCCCGGACGCAGCGCAGAACGTAGTGGTGCGCTGCTGAGCCGGGGCCCATCTAGCCGTTTGCCGTGCCGCCTGCTGGGTCCCGGCTCTGCGCAGGAGCGTTGCACGCTGCAGCGCGTCCGGGACACGAGTGCCGTTCGCGAGCCTACGGCACGAACCCCTCGAAGATCATCTGATCCGCATACTGCGCCACCCGGGTCCGCTGCTCGCTCGTCCGCACGGTCCATCCCAGCAGGGCGCAGCCGAACAGGTTGCGGGCGATCCAGGGGGCTGGGGCGGGAAGGTGATCGACCTTGAAAGCGACGAAGTGGGGCTGGGTCTGGAAGCCGTGGCGCAGGTACAGCATGCTGTCGCGCTGCGCCTGGGTGAGCTTGGCCCAGTAATCGTCCTCATAGCTGCGCTGCGCGACGATGCCGCGCGGGCGGTTGGGCAAGAGCTGGCGCAGCGCCAGCACCTGGTCGGGGTCGAAGGACATGCCGACGGCCCGCCCTTGATAGGACGAGAGCACCTCGGCCATCCGCCGCACCAGCTTGCGGTCGCGGTCAAAATGGCTCTTCACCTCGATCACCAGCGGCACGCGGCCGGCGACCATGGCGCAGAGGTCGGACAGCGACATCATTCGCTCGTCCGTGTCCTTGAATTTGACCGCTTTCAGCTCCGCGGCGGTCTTCGACACGACCTCGCCGGTGGCCTCGGTGAGACGCCCAAGCGCATGGTCGTGATGCACCATGGCCTCGCCGTCGGCGGAGAGCTGGATATCGACCTCGATCGCGAAATTGCCGGCGATCGCAGCTTGCACTGCGCCCGGCATGTTCTCGACGATGCCGCGAGAGATGTCATGCAGGCCGCGATGGGCGACCGGCCGGGCTGTCAGCCAATCCGGAGCGCGCATTCGTCTCAGGCGACCTCGAACACGCCTTCGACCTCGACCGCCGCGTCCGCAGGCAGGGAGGCCACACCGACGGTGGTGCGGGCATGGCGGCCCTTGTCACCGAAGGCCGCGACCATCAGGTCGGAGGCACCGTTCAGCACCTTCGGCCCGTCCAGGAAGTCCGGCGCCGAGTTGATGAAGCCGCCGAGGCGCACCACGCGCACCACCTTGTCGAGATCGCCGAGCGCGGCCTTGACCTGTGCCAGCAAATTGACCGCACAGCCGCGCGCGGCCGCGGCGCCGTCCTCGATCGAGACGCCGGCACCCAGCTTGCCCTTGGCGATCAGCTTGCCGGCGGGATCGAAGCAGACCTGGCCGGAGACGAACAGCAGATTACCGGTGCGCACGAACGGGACGTAATTGGCGACGGGCGTGGGGGCCTCGTGCAGCTTGATGCCCTGTTCCGCCAGCTTCTGCTCGACCGTGCCCGCCATGTCCGACCCTCGTTGTCCAAAAATCATTCGCCCCGGCGCGTCCGCAGGCGGCCGGGCGCGCCCTGTTTCGCCCATCGGGCGGCCACATGCAAGCAACCCGCAAGGGGCCGCCTTTTGTCGAGGCGCGGCCGCCGGTTCAACGGCAGAGCCGCAACTTTACGTGAAACGGCCTCAGTTGCGACGCAATGGAACGGTCATTAAAATGTCGAATCTGCGCTTCCCAGAGGATGCGTCCCCAAGGAATGGACATGGTGCACCTTTTCCGGACTTCGCTCGGTGTGATGGCGCTCGCGGCCGCCGGTCTCGGCCTTGGCGAGGGCGCACAGGCCGCCAACGGTCCGTTCCTGTCGCATCAGGCGCTCTATGACCTCAGCCTGGTGAAATCGCGCTCCAATTCGGTCAACAGCGCGCGCGGCCGCATCCTCTACAACTTCACCGGCAGCTCCTGCGAGGGCTACACGTCAGAATTCCGTCAGGTGTCCGAGCTCGACAGCGGCGAGGGCAAGGTCACGCTCAGCGACCTCCGCTCCAATTCCTGGGAAGACGCCGCGGGAAAAAGCTACCGCTTCAAGATCGAGACGCGCATGAACGAGGCGGATGCCGGCCGGGTCGACGGTTCGGCCGAGCGCGATGGCGACCACATCAACGTCAAGCTGAAGCTGCCATCGCCGAAGAATTTCACCCTCGACGGCAAGATCGTGTTTCCGACCGAGCAGATCCAGCGCATCATCGCCGCCGCCAAGGACGGCAAGTCGCTGCTTGAGCTCTCGGTCTATGACGGCTCCGACGACGGCCAGAAGGTCTACAACACGCTGACCGTGATCGGCCAGCCGATCCCCGCCGACCGCGCCACGGCGTCCGATCCGTCGACGTCGGACGAGCACATGAAGTCGCTCAAGCGCTGGCCCGTCACCGTCAGCTATTTCGATCGCGACGCCCAGCAGAAGGAGGGCGAGCAGACGCCGGTCTATGCGATGGCGTTCGAGCTCTACGAGAACGGTGTCTCGCGCCAGCTCGTGCTGGACTACAATGACTTCGTCATTTCCGGCGCGATGGGCAAGTTCGACGTCAAGGACAGTAAGCCCTGTAATTGAAAGCCCATCTCTCCGCGCGAGCGGTGCCGTAGGGTGGGCAAAGGCGCGCACTTCGCGCGCCGTGCCCACCACCTTTCAGCAATGGGCAAAATCGTGGGCACGCTTCGCTTTGCCCACCCTACGAGACCTATCCTCGCGGGTGACAGACTAGCTCTCGTCACACTCTCCGGCTACGCTTCCTCCCAACCAGAAACCTCAGGGAGCCAGCTCATGCCCAAGCTCGATCATCTCCGTCCCAGCGGCCTGCATCACAATCCCGCATATTCCCACGTCGTCACCGCCTCGGGCGCGCGGACCATCTACATCTCCGGTCAGGTCTCGACCGACGAGGAGGGGCGCATCGTCGGCGAGGGCGACATCGCCGCGCAGACGACGCAGGTGATGCAGAATCTCGGGCACGCGCTGAAAGCGGCCGGCGCGAACTATTCCAACATCGTGAAGATCACGACCTTTGTGGTGAACTACAGGCCGGAGCTGCGCCCCATCATCGGCAAGGCCCGCTCGGCGTTCTTCGAAGGCATGGAGCCGCCGGCCTCGACGCTCGTCGGCGTCTCCGCGCTCGCCGCGCCGGAATGGCTGATCGAGATCGAGGCGATCGCGGTTGCGGATTGAACGTCGTAGCCCGGATGGGAGCCTGCCGCCGAGGATGGACCGCCCCGGATTGCGCTGCGCTCCATCCGGGCTACAGGTGCTTCGCCTCCGACATCTGATGCAACAGCACCATCGCTTCGTCCGCCTTCTCGGCTGGTACGAAGAGATGGTCGTGATGGAACGCCGACACGGCATTCACGCTGATGCCGGCTGCGGCAAGGCGCGCCGTGATCGCCGCCAGGAAGCCGACCGCATCAAGCGCGGAGTGAACCGTCAGCGTGATCAGGCGCGAGGGAAACGCATGGCGTAGCCCTGCCGCTTCGGCCTCCTCGCGAGGGAGGACCAGCGTCGTTCCTTCCTGTTCGCGAAACGTCATGAGCGGATCGAGCGCCGCTGGAATGGTTTCGTCTGCCGCGATCGTGCAGAATACGAAAGTGCCGGGCTGTAGCTCCGGCTTCATGTGTCTCAGCAGCGCTGAGAGATCGCGTTCGCCGGTCATCACTCCTGCGCCTTCTCCGGGCCTTCATAGGCGATGCCGCGGATCACGGCGGCGCTGCCGAACTTCTTGCGCAGGCTGTCCACCGCGCGCTCGGCATGGGCGGCGCGGCGGTCGAGCATGTCGGTGTCGTCGGCGGGGGAGCCGTCGCGCAGGGCGCTGACGCCGGCGCCCATCAGGCGGAAGGCGGTGCCGTCGATCTCTTTCGCCAGCATTTCGCGGCAGATCGAGAAGATCTTTGCGGCGAGCTGGGTCGGCGCTGCGATCGACTGCGAGCGGGTGCGCTGGCGAAAGTCAGCGGTCTTCAGCTTCAGCGTCACGGTCGAGCCGGCGAGCTCGCTGCTCTTGAGGCGTGACGAGGTCTTCTCGCACAGCCGCCACAGGATTTTCTCCAGCGTCGCGAAGTCGCGGATGTCGGTCTCGAAGGTGGTCTCGCTGGAGATCGTCTTGGCGCCGCGATCCGGCTCGACCCGGCGGTCGTCGATGCCGCGCGCGAGCCGCCACAGCCGGCGGCCGTCGCTCGGAAACTGCCGCATCATCTCGATCTCGTCGGCCTTCTGCAGATCGGCGATGATCCGGAAGCCGCGCTGCACGAGGCGTTCCTGCGTGGCGGGACCGACGCCGAAGATGAAGCCGACCGGCTTCTCGGCCAGCATCGCACGCGCTTCCTCCTGGTCGAGCGCGGCGAAGCCGCGCGGCTTGTCGAGGTCGGAGGCGATCTTGGCCAGGAACTTGTTGCAGGACAGGCCGACCGAAACGGAGATGCCGATGTCGCGCTCGACCTCGCGGGCAAAGCGCGCCAGCACTCTTGCCGGGATCATGCCGTGGACCCGCTCGGTGCCGGAGAGGTCGAGGAAGGCCTCGTCGATCGAGAGCGGCTCGACCAGCGGCGTCAGCGCCTGCATGGCCTGGCGCACCTCGCGGCCGACGCGGACATACTTCGCCATATCAGGCGGAATTACCGTCGCGTGCGGGCAGGCCTCCAGCGCCTTGAACATCGGCATCGCCGAGCGCACGCCGTAGGTGCGCGCGATGTAGCAGGCGGCCGACACCACGCCGCGCTTGCCGCCGCCGATGATGACGGGCTTGTCGGCGATTTCAGGATTGTCGCGCTTCTCGACCGTCGCGTAGAAGGCGTCGCAGTCGATATGGGCGATGGTCAGCGCGGCGAGCGCCCGGTGGCGGACGAGGCGGGGGGAACCGCAGGCCGAGCAGCGCCGCACGCCCGTATCGAGGTCGGCCAGACAATCCCGGCAGAAACAGCGGGGCCCGGCCGGGTCGGGGAGGGTCACGGCACGTCGCGCTCCCAGGAGGGGTCGCCGAGCGCGTCGCCAAGGACCTGCCGCGCTGCGGCGATGTTGGTCGGATGCAGCTCCGCCGAGCTGGCAAAGGCCTTCACGGTGGCGTCATCGCGCAGCACGAAATCGAGCACGCTGAGCAGGAAATTGGGGTTCGCAGCGGCATTGCGCAGGGTCTCCGGGCCGACCCCTGTCTCGGCCAGGAACAGGCCCAGCCGCTCGGGCTCGCTCGCGACGAAGGACAGCGCCTGAATCGCAACGATTTCAGCGACTTCGCGGGGGTTGTGAACAGGCTTTTTCACGGGCCCAGTTTGCCTTTCCGTTAACTTTCGGTGTCTACTTTGCATCATGCCCGAGTCTCCGCCTTGAGTCTTGCGATCCCGGGGCAAGCAACTGGAAACCACGTCGCAGGAAGTGGCCCCTCGGGTTTAACGAAACTCAAGCGAATCTGAGGCTAGTTTGAATCCAGTTTTCGAAGCGCCGACGAGCGGCGCCTGAGGCGTCACATGTATCCGGCTTCGTGCCAATCAGGAGGGCGGGATGGCTAAGACCGTCCTGATCGTGGAAGACAACGAGCTCAACATGAAGCTCTTCCGCGACCTGTTGGAGGCGCACGGCTACCAGACCTCCGGCACCAGCAACGGATATGAGGCGCTCGACCTGGTTCGCAAGATGCGGCCCGACCTCGTGCTGATGGATATCCAGTTGCCGCAGGTCTCAGGCCTCGAGGTGACGCGCTGGATCAAGGACGATCCGGAGCTGCGCGCCATACCCGTCGTCGCGGTCACGGCGTTCGCGATGAAGGGCGACGAAGAGCGGATCCGCGAGGGCGGCTGCGAGGCCTATTTGTCCAAGCCGATCTCGGTCGGCAAATTCATTGAGACGGTCCGGCGTTTTATCGGATAGGAAGTGAGTTCACAGTGTCCGCGCGTATCCTGGTTGTCGATGACGTTCCTGCCAACGTCAAACTCCTCGAAGCCCGACTGTCCGCCGAATATTTCGACGTGATGACCGCCGCGAACGGCACCGAGGCGCTGGCGATGGCCAGCCGCGCCGAATGCGACATCATCCTGCTCGACGTGATGATGCCCGACATGGACGGCTTCGAAGTCTGCCGTCGCCTGAAGACCGACCCCGCCACGCATCACATTCCCGTCGTCATGGTCACGGCGCTCGACAGCCCGTCCGACCGTAACCGCGGACTGGAAGCCGGCGCCGATGATTTCCTGACCAAGCCGGTCTCCGACGTCGTGCTGATCGCGCGCGTGCGCTCGCTGACGCGGCTGAAGATGATGACCGACGAGCTGCGCATGCGCGCCATCACCTCGCTCGAGATCGGCATGCAGGCGCCCGAGCGCAGCGCCGTCGCCGATACCGGCAAGGGCGGCCGCATCCTGCTGGTCGACGACCGCGAGTCCTCCTACGAGCGGCTGGCGACGATCCTCGCCGCCGAGCACACCATCGACGTCGAGCCGAACCCGACCGAGGCGCTGTTCCACGCCGCCGAGGGCAATTACGACCTGCTCATCGTCTCGCTCGACCTCAACAATTTCGACGGCCTGCGGCTGTGCAGCCAGGCGCGCTCGCTGGAGCGCACGCGGCATGTGCCGATCCTCGCCATCGCCGACCCCGAGAACTCGACGCGGCTGCTGCGCGGGCTCGAGATCGGCGTCAACGACTATCTGCTGCGCCCGATCGACAAGACCGAGCTCTTGGCGCGCGCCCGCACCCAGATCCGCCGCCGCCGCTACACCGATCACCTGCGCGACAACGTGCAGAACTCGATCGAGATGGCGATCACCGACGCGCTCACCGGCCTGCACAATCGCCGCTACATGGAGAGCCATCTGGCAACGCTCGCCGAGCAGGCCTCGGCCCGCGGCAAGCCGCTGGCGCTGATGATCCTCGACATCGACTTCTTCAAGGCGATCAACGACAATTACGGTCACGACGCCGGCGACGACGTGCTGCGCGAGTTCGCGGTGCGGGTGCGCAAGTCGATCCGCGGCATCGACCTCGCCTGCCGCTACGGCGGCGAGGAATTCGTCATCGTGATGCCCGAGACCGATCTCCACGTCGCCGGCATGGTCGCCGAGCGCCTGCGCCGCTCGATCGCGGGCGAGCCGTTCGCGATCCACAAGGGCACCAAGCGCATCGAGGTCACCATCTCGATCGGCCTCACCACGCTGGAGCAGAAGGGCGAGGCCGTCGCCGACGTCCTCAAGCGCGCCGACACCGCGCTCTACCGCGCCAAGCACGACGGCCGCAACCGCGTGGTGTCGCAGGCGGCGTGAGGCGAGGGGGCTGCGGCGCTTCATGCTCCGCTGTCGTCCCTGCTTGCGCAGGGATGACGGTAGCGAGATTTGCGCCGGCCAAGAGCAAAAAGTGCGAAAACAACCCCATGCACAGTAGACGGCACGAGCGGGATCAATGGGTTAGGCGGGGGCGAAAAGGCCTCGTGCCGGCGGCAGTGTCGTTTGACGTGTCGGGCAAAACAGGCGCTCGGGCATGATCGGGCGAAGCGATTGTAGCGTGATGCTGCCTCCACAGGCTCCGCTGTCATTGCCCGCGCAGGCGGGGAATCCAGTACGCTGCAGCGTCTCCGCTGAAACGTCACTGGTTCCAGCCGGTCTGCTTCCGTCAGGGCTTTGAGGGTTTCCGATCCCATGGTCGCTTGCCGTCCGGATCGCGATCCCACGGGCGAGCGGCCGGCGCAGCCTTCTCCTCTTCGGCGGCTCTCGCGCGGTCAGCCTGGACGCGTTCGCGATCAGTCATCGGCGGGGCAGGGGCCGGTTGAGGATTGGTCTGCGCGAACGCCGGGGAAATAGCGAGAAGCGCGACAATGAGGGATTTCTTCATCCCTGCCGTTAGCACGTTCCCTTGGTGGTGTCCGATTTTGTTGTGTCGGCTCCCTCAGGGATGCCGGACCGCTCCCTAGCCCCGCTTCTTCGCCACCTTCTCATCCCCCACATCCACCCCCGCATTCCGCAGCAGCACCTTCGCCGCTTCCTTCGCCGCCCGCGCCATCGCCGGATCATCGCGCACCAGATCCTGCGCGATGGAGCCGTCGACCAGCAGCACCAACTGCGTCGCCAGCGCCTCCGCATCGGCAACGCCGAGCTCGGTCAGCCGGTCGCGAAACCACACCCGGCGGCTTTCCTTGAAGGCGATTGCGATCTTCTTCACGGCGCGGTCGGCAGGGCCGAGCTCGGCGACCGCATTCACGAACGGGCAGCCGCGGAAGTCCTTGGCTGCAAAGCGCCGCTCCAGCGAATCGAAGGTTGCGAGAATCTGCTCGGCCGGCGGCTTGTCCGAGGGGCGGGCGTGGACGAAGCGGCGCTCGAGATACGCTGCGATCAGCGCGTCCTTGGAGGGGAAGTGGTTGTACAGCGTGCGTTTGGAGATGCCGATCTCGGCCGCGATGGTGTCGACGCCGATCGCGCGAATGCCCTGCAGATAGAACAGCTTGTCGGCGGTCTGAAGGATCCGCTCTTTCATCGTCTGTGGGGCGGGCGGGGGAGCCATGCAGCGGAATGCATCCTGTTTGCTTGACAGCAACAGCCATTCATAGCCTAAGTACACAGGTCTGTGTAACCAAAATCAGCGGCAAAAGCAGACGGCGGCCTTTGCGCCGTGCCCATGAGGGAGAAGAAAATGCCCCTGTTGCAGGTCCTGCGTCCGACATTGCCCATCCTGATCGGCGCCTCGATCATGCTGACGCTGAGCATGGGGCTGCGGCAGTCGCTCGGCATCTTCATGCAGCCGCTGACGCGGGACATCCACATCTCGATCTCGGATTTCACGCTGGCGCTGGCGGTGCAGAACCTCGCCTGGGGCTTCCTGCAGCCGCTCGCCGGCGCGATGACGGTGCGCTACGGCTTCCGTCCGATCATGATCGTGGGCTCGCTGATGTACATCGCAGGCCTTGCACTGATGGCGGCCGCGAACGGGCTCGTCAGCATCATGGTCGGCGGCGGCCTGCTGATCGGAACGTCGATGGCCTGCACCGCCGCTGCGATCGCGATGTCGGTGGCGGCGCGCGCAGTGCCCGCGACGGTGCGCTCCACCGTGCTCGGCATCGTCTCCGGCGCGGGCTCACTCGGCGCGCTGCTGTCGGCGCCGATCGGCCAGATGCTCAACGAGGGGTTTGGCTGGCGCGTCGGGCTTGCCGGTTTCGTCGTGATGTCGGTGCTGATGATCCCGGCGGCCTGGTATGCCGGCCGCGTCGATCAGGTCCCGCTGCCCAAGCCGGCCGCCGACGATATCGGCGATGCCACCGCGGCGTCCGTGGCGAAAGCGGCGTTCGGCAACGCCTCTTTCGTGGTGATGACCTGCGCCTATCTCGTCTGCGGCATGCAGCTGGTGTTCCTCACCACGCATCTGCCGTCTTATCTCGCGATCTGCGGCCTCGACCCGATGCTCAGCGCACAGACGCTCGGCATGATCGGCGGCTTCAACGTGCTGGGCTCGCTGTTCTTCGGCTGGGCCGGCCAGCGCTGGAACAAGCTGGCGCTGCTCGGCGGCATCTACATCCTGCGCTCGCTGGCGCTCGCCTGGTACTTCATGCTGCCGGCGACGCCGTTCTCGACGCTGCTGTTCGGCGCCATCATGGGCTTCCTCTGGATGGGCGTCGGCCCGCTGGTCGCGGGCGCCGTCGCCGAGATGTTCGGCCTGCGCTGGCAGGCGATGATCCAGGGCCTCGCCTTCATGAGCCACCAGATCGGCAGCTTCCTCGGCGCATACGGAGGAGGAGTGCTCTACGACGCGCTCGGCTCCTACACCATGGCCTGGCGCATCGGCGTCGCGCTCGGTCTTGCCGGCGGCATCGTCCAGGTCGCGTTCGCGCTCCTCAGGCCCTCGCAGCCGCCAACGCCGGTGCTCCGGACGGCGTAGACGGGCGGGCGGTCGCGTTCGGCCGCTTGCGAGCGTACAGCGGACGCGTGCTGCTTCGTCGTGACCGCCGCTGGTGACCCAAAGCGGACATCAACTGGGTCACAGTCGGATCGGCCTTCTGTCGCGTGACCCTGGGTTGTGCGGTAACGGCTTATATTTCCAGCCCGCCGTCGCGAAGCTTTCTGTCACGCTCCGAAATTTCGGCCTCGCTGGCAGGAAATATCATTGCCATGCCCTCGTTGGCGGCCCGCTTTTGAACGTCATCGACGAAGGCGTGCAGTTTGTCGTGATACTCCTGGAACGCGGCAGCGTGGTCGTCGCCGTGCCGCCCCAATGCTTCGGCAAGCCGTCCTGCGCCGATGATCGCCATGGAGCCGCCCATGCCTGCCACCGGGGATACGCAATATGCCGCGTCCCCCACCAGAGCGATCCGTCCTTTCGACCACGTCGGCATCCGAATCTGGGTGATCCAGTCGAAATAGAAATCCTCGTCGGTGCCCATAAGGTTCAAGGCGGCTGGCACTTTCCAGCCTAGTCCGTCGAAACGGTCATGAATCATCGCGCGCTGCTGCGCGCGGTCGCGATAGTCGTAATCGATTTCGCTTGCCGTGCGGAAAGCAAAAGCGATGTCGGTGCGGTCGTCATAGCCGTTCAACATCGTTGTCAGGCCGGGCACGCTGTAGACCTGCGATACGTTGGGTGGCAGAAGTCCGGTCTCCGGCACGACCTTCAGGTAGACATAGCCTCCCATGAAGTAAGTGAAATTCTTCTCGTCGCCGAACACCAGCTTTCTGGTGTTGGAGCGATTGCCATCGCAGCCAAACACGAGCGCAAAGGCATGCTGTGACCCATCGTCGAGTGTCACCATAACGCTGTCAGGACTATCCTCCAGGCGCTTGATCGACCGGCCGAACCGAAGCTCGACCGACCCATCGATCCCGGCGAAGAGGATGTCCAGGAGATCATCGCGGTGTATTTCGAAACGAGTAGGCGGCGCAGCATCCGGACCGGTCTCTACACCGAAGCCGCCAAGCGTGTGATCTTGGGCGTCCTTACATTCAAACGCGCGCGGGGGAAGCGTCTTGGCCCGAACGGCTTCGAACATGCCCATTCGTTCGAGAATGGTGATGGTCTCGCCTTCGATGTCGACCGGCGTTCCGCCTCTACGAAGTTCGGGTGCAAGCTCGACAACCGTGACCCGGTAGCCCAAACGGTTGAGCCAGTAAGCCGTCGCAAGGCCGGCGAAACTTGCACCACTCACGAGGACGGGGCTGCCGGCGGGCGGGGTGGGGTTTTGGTCGGCATTGGGGTGATTGAGCAAAAGGGCACCACGGAGATGAGAATAGAGATATATACTCAATACCAATATATACTAAGTACAATTAAAGGCAAGGGCTGATGGACGACAAGGACAACCGCCGAACCCGCAAGCGTTTGGCCACGCGTCAGAGCATTTCGGACGCAGCGACCCGACTGTTCATGGAAAGGGGGTTCGACGCCGTGACGATTGACGACGTTGCTGCTGTCGCTGACGTCGGGCGCATGACGGTCTTCAATCATTTCCCTCGCAAAGAGGATATGTTCTTCGACCGTGAGGAAGAGATCCAGGCTTTGGCCTTCGGAGCTGTTCGCGGACGCAGGCCCGGCGTTTCGCCGATCGAAGCGGTCCGGATACTGGCGCATGACCTCGTTACGCGGGATCATGAGTTCATGCTGCTGTCCGACGACACGAGGCGGTTCATCAAGACGGCCATGGACAGTGAAGCGCTCAAGGCGCGAGCGCGGGAAATGCGAGACGATTTTACCCGCGCACTTGCCATTGTGCTGGCCGAGACCGCCAACCAACCGACGGATGATCCGAACGCTCATCTTGCAGCCGGACTGATCGTATCGGTTTGGACCGTAGCCTTTGCCGAAGCGCAGAAGCTTTTTGATCGCACGCGGAACGCAAGCGAAGCGAAGCGCTGCTTCATTACGGTCATCGACCGCGGGATCACAGGCACCGCAGCAGCGCTCGCCGAGACGGCTTACGTTTGATACGGCAGCAGTGGCAGAATGCCCGCTTCTAGCCATTCCTTAAATAGAGCGGCCTTTAGCTGAGGTCTGCTTCTGGCCCACAGCAGCCATCGTCAGGCGAATAATAGCCGCCCGATTGATCACTTCGACTTTCAGATCATCTCGCAGAAGGACCGTGCAGGAATAACGCGCATCCGTAGATCAGGGCGATCAGGAATCCAAATGGCCATAGCGTTAGGGCCAGTATTAAGGTGGTGTCGATGTTGCCATCTCCCATCGGTCCGCCCGCTTCGCTCTCGATCGTGACGATGCTTGTTGCGTTCAACGAAAGGTAGTACCTTCGGGGCGAGATGCATAGGGAGACGCCGTCATGAGCTTCTCGTTACGTGTATCGGCCCCGCTGTTTTGTATGGCCCTGATGATCTCGGGATCGAGCGATCCCGCATTGTCGCAGACTGCAACGACGCTTCCCAACGTCACCGTCGACGCTCCGACGGTCAGGCCGAAGCCGAAGCAGCACGCGGTTGCGCGGCATGCTGTCAACATCCAGGCGACCACGACCGTCGGAACGATATTGGCTGCGCCGATCTCGGACTCGGCAAAGCTCGCGAAATACGCGAGCGTCACCGGCAGCTGCGTCGGTGGTTGCTCCACGAGCTTCAAATCCGGATCCGCCCCCTGGCACGGCTGCTCGATCTCGTCCTATCCGGCGCTGTCGCCGACGTGCAGGAACGTCGCAAACTTCAAGACCTATGAAGAGTGCCGGGCGGCGTCGATGTTGATGGGATGGAGACCCAACGACATTCCCTGGTACTGCAGCAGCCTGGCCTTGAAGTAGCCGGCCACGCACGCCATCGACGATAGCCGGCGGCCGACGGCTATCCTCGCATCGTCATGCCCGGCAGCATCGGCAGCATCGGCTGCCGGCGGAGCCTTATGAGAGCTGGGATGCCGCTGCGGTCAGCTTCACGGGGAGGGGGCGCGGAAGGCGCAGCCCTCGCGCCAGCGCCGTGCGGCGCGTTGCGGGTTGTCTTGCCGGCAGCTTTCCAAGATTAGCAAGGATCTGCGTCAACGCGATCCTGACCGCCGGCTCGATCTTCGCGCAGATGAACCAGCAGGCCAGCACAAGCAGGCCGAGCGCGATCCACAGGGCCGAGGTCGCATCCAGGCCCGTCTCGACCAGGGCGCGGATGATCGCCGTGCCGATGACGTTGTGGGTGAGATAGAGCGGGTAGGTGATCAGTCCCAGCGTTCGCAGATAGGCCGGTGCTTCGGAAGGCATGGTGCCCGCCGAGTGCCTGTTTCGTCTCGCGGCAACAGCGATGAGGAGCACGGCAAACGCCCAGACCATGATCGGCACCAAGGCCGATTGATCCGCGATGGCGGGGATCGAGGTCAGGAAGAAGGAAGCGAAGAAGTAGATCTCCGCCGCGCCCGAAACACAGGTGACGGCAAAGGCGATCTTCTCGAGCGCCGTCAGCTCCCGGTTCGCGGAGATGAACAGCCAGATGCCGAGCGCGAAGAAGCAGCCATGGCTCAGCAGGAAGGCCGCGCAGGGCACCCGGAACATCAGGATGACGAGATAGGGCAGGTCGGACGGCGTCGTGCACGACAGCACCAGCAGCGCGACGGCATTGAAGATCGCGCTGTAGATGGTGAGGCCAAAGGCCAGATGCCGCAGGGTGATCCTCCGCGTCAGCATCGCGCAAAACACGAGGCCATAGAATGCCGTCTCGGCGGCCAGCGTCCAGTAGACCTCGTCGAGCCACTGGCCCGTGACGCCCTTGGGGACCATCAGCATCGCGTGGATGTAGGGCACGATCAATTCGGAAGCCGGGCCGCTGCCGAACAGCAGCAGAACGAGCAGGGTCGCGGTGGCGCAGACCCAGACCGCCGGATAAAGCCTGAGCGCGCGGCCGAGCAGGAACGCGCCCGGCGAAGACTGGGCCGCCGAATTGGCGATGACGAAACCGGAGATGACGAAGAAGATCTCGACGCCGACCCAACCGAACCAGGTGAAGGGGGCGGCGGAGGGGTAGAGGACATCGGCGGCAACGGTGCGCTCAAAGCCGGGGACGCCGATCGAGGTCCAGGCCCAGGACCAGAACATCTGATGAAAGATGGCAACGCCGAGCGCGGCGGCGAAGCGCAAGGGATCCAGCAGGGGCAAATGGCTCTTCACGGCAACGGACCGGGTTCATGCAACGATCTTGCTGGAAATAGTGAAGGCGCCCATGGCGCTCTGCGACGTCGGTCACACTTGGTCCGCTGCGGCTCGAATGCGCAGATGTCTTGGTGAGTTAAGGCTCTCGTGCCCCGGACGCAGCGCAGCGTCACTTCGACGGTGCGCTGCAGAGCCGGGGCCCAGGTCTCCATTGTGGCGTGTTGCCTCCTGGGTCCCGGCTCTGGGCAGCAGCGTTGCACGCTGCAGCGCGTCCGGGACACGCGACCCCAACGAAAACGGGGCCCGAAAGGGCCCCGCAAAAACTCAGTCGTTCGTCCGCGTCTTACTTGATCTTGGCTTCGCGGAATTCGACGTGCTTGCGCGCCACGGGATCGTACTTCTTCTTGACCAGCTTGTCGGTCATGGTGCGCGAATTCTTCTTGGCGACGTAGTAGAAGCCGGTGTCGGCCGAGGACACGAGCTTGACCTTGATGGTGACCGCTTTGGCCATGTTCAGAACCTCAGGAATGAAGGGAATCTGGAGCCGGCCAAACGGCCCGCGTTGGCCGGCAACCTAGCCAGAAACGGCTTGATGTCAAGGTTTTACACCCCCAAGAACCACCCAAATCGGCCCTTTTAAGCTTCGAAGAAGCGGTTTTTCGGCCGCGGCAGGCCCAGATTCTCCCTCAAAGTGGGCCCTTCATACTCCTTCCGGAAAATCCCGCGCCGCTGCAGCTCCGGGACGACCTTGTCGACGAAATCGTCGAGCCCGGCAGGCAGGAACGGGAACATGATGTTGAAGCCGTCCGAGCCGCGCCCGACCAGCCATTCCTCCATCTGGTCGGCAATGGTTTTGGCGGTGCCGACGAAGGACAGGCCGCCATAGCCGCCGACGCGCTGGGCAAGCTGGCGCACGGTGAGCTTGTCGCGGGCGGCGAGATCGACCATGCGCTGGCGGCCGCTCTTGCTGGCATTGGTCTCCGGAATCTCAGGCAGCGGTCCGTCGGGATCGAAGCCGGACGCATCGGTGCCGAGGATGACGGAGAGCGAAGCGATCGCGCTGTCGTAATGCACGCGGCTGTCGAGCAAGGCGCGCTTCTCCCTGGCCTCGTCGACGCTGTCGCCGACCACGACGAAGGCGCCGGGCAGGATCTTGAGGTGCTCGGGGTCGCGGCCGACCTTCGCCATGCGCCCCTTGATGTCGGCATAGAGCTTTTGCCCGTCGGCAAGGCTGCCGCCGCCGGTGAACACGGCTTCCGCCGTCTCGGCGGCAAGCTGCTTGCCGTCTTCCGATGCGCCGGCCTGCACGATGACGGGCCAGCCCTGCACGGGCCGGGCGATGTTGAGAGGGCCGCGCACCTTCAGATATTTGCCGTTGTGGTCGAGCGTGTGCATCTTGGCGGGATCGAGGAACAGCCCGCTCTCGACGTCGCGCACGAAGGCGTCATCGGCGAAGGAATCCCACAAGCCCGTGACGACGTCGTAGAACTCGCGGGCGCGCTTGTAGCGCTCAGCATGCTCCATGTGGTCGTCGAGGCCGAAATTCAGCGCCGCATCCGGGTTCGAGGTGGTGACGATGTTCCAGCCGGCGCGGCCGCCGCTGAGATGGTCGAGCGAGGCAAAGCGGCGCGCGACGTGATAGGGCTCGTCGAAGGTGGTTGAGCCTGTCGCGACCAGGCCGATCCGTTCGGTGACCGCCGAGAGCGCCGACAGCAGCGTGAACGGCTCGAACGAGGTCACGGTGTGGCTGCGCTTCAGCGCATTGATCGGCATGTTCAGCACGGCGAGGTGATCGGCCATGAAGAAGGCATCGAACTTGCCGGCCTCGAGCTTCTGGACCAGCTGCTTGATGTGAACGAAATTGAAGTTGGCGTCGGGCCAGGCCCCGGGATAGCGCCAGGCGCCGGTATGGATGCTGATCGGGCGCATGAACGCGCCAAGCTTGAGTTGCCGTTGTGCCATCGCCCCGTATCCGTTCTGGGTGTCGTTGGGGAAAGAGATAGGCACGCCGGGGAGCTGCGCCATTGGGGGAGGCGGGAAGAATCTTTTGTTTTTGCCGGCTCTCCCAGCACGTCATTCCGGGGCACGCGAAGCGTGAGCCGGGAATCCATACTTCCGATCATGGTTATGGATTCCGGGCTCGCGCCAAGCGGCGCGACCCGGAATGACGGGACGAGGAGGGGCTCAGCCCAAAATATCCTTCTGCATCTTGCCGCCGTAGAAATGGAAGAACGGCACCGGCGCATCGTGGCGCAAGGGGCCGGTGGCAAGCCGGGTGTCGAGCTCGTTGAGCACGTTGCGCGTCATCGGATGCAGGTCGGCGAGCGGCTTTGAGCCGAGCTCGACCCAGACCAGCTCGACCAGCTCGGCATCGGCATGGATCACGCCATCGACGCGATGGGTGATCGCGGAGGCATCGGCGGTGAAGAAGCGCGTGTCGAACCGCTTGACGCGGCCGGGCGGGGTGATCGCGCGGGCGATCAGGAACAGGCTCGAGGGATCGGGCAGCAGGCCTGCCTCCGCGAACGGCTTCCAGGGACCCTCGAGCTTGGCCTTGCCCTCAATCTTGCGGCCGAGACAGAGACCGGTTTCCTCGCAGGCTTCGCGGATCGCGGCGACGGCCAGCGACTTGGCGCGCGAGGCGGGAGTCTTCGGGCTGCCCTTGGCGAGATTGGCTTCCAGCTCGGCGGTGATGGGCGCAGCACAGGGCACGCGGTAGTCGGCCTTGTCGACACGTCCGCCCGGGAAGACGAACTTGCCGGGCATGAACACCACCTTGTCGTGGCGCTTGCCGACCAGCACTTTCGGAACGGCGCTGCTGCGATCGACCAGGATCAGGGTCGCCGCATCCTTCGGGCGGAAGTAGGGATGATGATCGGCTTCCTTCTCCTCGTGAACCCGGGCCTTCTCCGCTGCCTGCGCCGTATCCGTCATATCCTCACCCAGACCGTTCTTCTATTTGCTTACACAGGCGGAATACCATCCGGAGGGTTCTCGTCAAACCCGTGCATGCGCAGAGCCCATTGCAAGCCGACCACAGCTCCCTTCACCGGCTGCAGCAGCGCGAGTGAGGCGACGAAAGTGAAGGGCAGGTAGGCCGCGAAGCTGAGCCAGACCGGCGTCGAATAATTGGTCTCGATCCAGAGGATCGCGGGCACCACGATGTGGCCGACGATGACGATGACGAGATAGGCGGGCAGGTCATCGGCCCGATGCGGCGTGAAATCGAGCCCGCATTTGGCGCAATTGTCCGCCGTCTTCAGGAAGACGCGGAACAGCTTTCCCTGGCCGCAGCGCGGGCAGCGGCCGCGAAAGCCGCGCTTCATCGCCGCAAAGACATCGCGCTTTTCGACCAGCCCCGTCTCGCGCGTCCAGATTTTTGGGGCCGTGCTCATCGTCACCATGCCTTGCCCTTCTTGCCTTTGGCTTTGCCCTTGTTCCTCTTGCCCTTGCCGGATTTTGGCTTCGACGGCTTGCGTTTTTTATCCGGGCTTCGTCCGGGATGCGCCTTGATCGAGGGACGGCGCTGTGGATTGGGTCGCCTGCGGTCGCGCGGCGCGGTCTCGCTGGCCGACCCCAGCAGCTCGAAGCGCAGCGCGCCGGCGATGGGAGCGGCTTCGATCAGGCGGACGTCGACGACGTCGCCGAGCTGATACATGGTGCGGCTGCGCGTGCCGACGAGGGCGTGCCGGCCCTCGTCATAGTTGAAATATTCCGTGCCGAGGGATCGGATCGGGATCAGGCCGTCGGCGCCGGTCTCGGAGAGCTTGACGAACAGGCCGGCGCGCGTGACGCCGGAGACGCGGCCCTGGAAGCTCGCTCCGATGCGATCGGCGAGGTGATGGGCGATCAACCGGTCCACGGTCTCGCGTTCGGCCTTCATGGCGCGCCGCTCGGTCAGCGAGATGTGCGCGGCGACCTCGCTCAGGCTTTCCGGCGTCTCGCTGTCGGGCAACGCGCCTTCGCCGAGCCCGAGCGCGCGGACCAGCGCGCGGTGCACGACGAGATCGGCATAGCGGCGGATCGGCGAGGTGAAGTGGGCGTAGCGGCGCAAATTCAGGCCGAAATGCCCGTAATTCTCGGAGGAATACTCCGCCTGCGCCTGGGCGCGCAGCACGACCTCGGAGACCAGCGGGTAATAGTCATGGCCTTCGAGCTGGACCAGCACGCGGTTGAACAGCGTCGGCCGCAGCGCGCCTGATTTGGCGAAGGGAACGTCGAGCGTCTCCAGGAATTCTGCGAGCGCGTGGACCTTCTCCAGCGTCGGCTCGTCATGCACGCGGTAGATCAGCGGGAGCGATTTCTTCTCCAGCATCTCCGCAGCCGCGACGTTAGCGAGGATCATGAACTCCTCGATCAGCTTGTGCGCATCGAGTCGTTCGGGGACGACGACGCGATCGACCGTGCCGTCACTTTTCAGCAGGATCTTGCGCTCGGGCAGGTCGAGATTGAGCGGATCGCGCTCGTCGCGGGCGCGCTTGGCGCAGGCGTAAGCCGCATAGAGCGGCTTCAGGATCGGATCGAGCAGGGGGCCGGTGGTGTCGTCGGGCCGACCGTCGATCGCGGCTTGCGCCTGGGCGTAGCTGAGCTTGGCGGCCGAGCGCATCAGGATGCGATGAAAACTGTGCGAGCGCTTGCGGCCGTCGGGGCCGAGCACCATCCGCACCGCGAGCGCGCCGCGCGCCTCGCCCGGCACCAGCGAGCAGAGATTGTTGGAGATGCGCTCGGGCAGCATCGGCACGACGCGGTCGGGAAAATAGACCGAGTTGCCGCGATCGAGCGCGTCGCGGTCGAGCGCTGAGCCAGGCCGCACGTAGAAGCTGACATCGGCAATGGCGACGTTGACAATGAAGCCGCCCTTGTTGTTGGGATCGTCGTCGGGCTGCGCGTGCACCGCGTCGTCGTGATCCTTGGCGTCGGGCGGATCGATGGTGAGAAGCGGCACGTCGCGCCAGTCCTCGCGGCCCTTCAGGTTCGCAGGCTCCGCGGCCTCCGCTTCGCGCTCCGCGGCGGAGGAGAACTGCATGGGGATGTCGTGCGCGTAGATCGCGATCAGGCTGATCGCCTTCTCGGACTTGACCGAGCCGAGCTTCTCTTTCACGCGGCCTGAAGCGAGGCCGAAGCTGCGCGTGCGGACGATATCGACGCTGACGAGGTCGCCGTCCTGCGCGCCCTTGGTATCGGCCGCGGCGATGTTCAGCTCGCGGTCCGCCATCTTCTTGTCGACGGGCACGAGCCGTCCGTCGCCTTCGGGAAGGCTGCGGAACACGCCGAGGATGCGGCTCTTGGCCTTGTCGAACACCTTGATGACGCGGCCGCGATAAGGCGGCCCTTCGGCCTCGTTGGTCGGCTCGACGCGCAACAGCGCGCGGTCGCCGACGCCGGCGGCGGTGCCGGGCTTGGGCCGGCGCGGCATCTCGATGATGATCTTGGGCGGCTCGCCGTTCTCGACCTCGTCCCATTCGGTGGGCGAGGCGATCAGCTCGCCGTCGCGGTCACGGCCGGTGATGTCGGCGACCAGGGTCGGCGGCAGCGCGTCCGGTTCGGAGACCTTATGGCGCTTCTTCTTGATGGTCCCGTCGTCGGCGAGCTCGCGCAGCATGCGCTTGAGCTCGACGCGATCGGCGTTCTTCAGGCCGAACTCGCGTGCAATTTCGCGGGTTCCGACCTTTCCTGGATTTGCCTTGATGAAGGCGACGATGGCTTGCCGGTCGGGAAAGCCACGGTCATTCTTGCGTTTCACTTAACCTCTAATTCTTGATCTCAAGGCTTGCTGCCTAAGGCTTGCCGGCACTCTTCTTGGCCGGAGCCTTGGTGGCGGCGGACTTGGTCGGCGACGTCTTCGCCGTCGATGCCACGCCGGCGCGCGCCTTGCTGGTGGATTCGGATTTGGTTTTGGCCGCGGCTTTCTTCGCGGCCGGTTTCTTTTTCGGCGCGGCGTCGTCGCCGTCCGCCTTCTCTGCAGTCTTCTTGGCCTTGGCGGGCTTGGCCGCCTTCTTCGGCTTCTTGCCGCCGCCCTTCGCTGCGCGCTCGTCGATCAGCGCGATCGCCTGCGCCAGCGTGACGGTGTCCTTCTCGAACTCGGCCGGGATGGTCGCGTTGACGCCGCCCGCGGTGACATAGGCGCCGTAGCGGCCGCTCTTCACGGTGACGGTGCCGAGGCTCGGGTGGTCGCCGATCGCCTTGCCGGGATCGGCGCCGAAGCGCCGGCTCGGACCCTTGGCGACCTTCTCCGCGATCAGCGTGACTGCACGGTTGAGGCCGATGTCGAAGACCTCGTCGCCACTTTCGAGGCTGGCATAGGTCTTCTCGTGCTTCACGAACGGCCCGAAGCGGCCGAGGCCCGCGGTGATCGGTTGGCCGGTTTCCGGATGTTTTCCGATTTCGCGCGGCAGCGACAACAGTTTGAGCGCAAGCTCGAGCTCGACATCGCCGGGCGAGGTGCCCTTCGGGATGCCGGCGCGCTTCGGCTTCTCGCCTTCCTCGTAATCCTTCTGCTCGCCGAGCTGGATATAGGGGCCGAAGCGGCCTGCCTTGACCCAGACATCGCGGCCGGTTTCAGGATCCTGGCCGAGCGAACGATCGGCGGTGGCTTCGCCGTCGGCGGCGAGCTGGCGGGTATAACGGCACTCCGGATAGTTCGAGCAGCCGACGAAGGCACCGAACTTGCCGGCCTTCAAATTCAGCCGCCCATTGCCGCAGCTCGGGCACTGCCTGATGTCGCCGCCATCCGCGCGCGGCGGATAGATGTGCTGGCCCAGCATGTCATCGAGCACGTCCAGCACCTGCGCAACACGCAGATCCTTGATGTCATCGACGGCGCCGATGAAGCCGGTCCAGAAATCCTTCAGTACCTGCTGCCAGGAGATCTCGTTGTTGGAGATGCGGTCGAGCTGCTCTTCGAGCGAGGCCGTGAAATCGTATTCGACGTAGCGGGCAAAGAAGCTTTCGAGGAAGGCGACCACGACGCGGCCCTTGTCCTCGCCGTGCAGGCGCTTCTTCTCCAGCTTGACGTAGCCGCGATCCTTGAGGACCTGGAGGATCGAGGCATAGGTCGAGGGCCGGCCGATGCCGAGCTCTTCCATGCGCTTGACGAGCGATGCTTCCGAGAAGCGCGGCGGCGGCTCGGTGAAATGCTGCGTGACGGACAGCGACTGGCGCTTGAGCGCGTCGTTCGGGCTCATCGCGGGCAGGCGGCGGGAGTCCTCGTCCTCCTCGTCGTCGCGGCCTTCCTGATAGAGCGCGAGGAAGCCGTCGAACTTGACGACCTGGCCGGTGGCGCGCAGCTCCAGCGTGCGGGAGCCTGCCTTCGCCGTGATGTCGACGGTGGTGCGCTCCAGTTCGGCCGATTCCATCTGGCTCGCGATGGTGCGCTTCCAGATCAGCTCGTAGAGCCGGGCCTGATCGGCATCGAGCTTGCGGCTCATGCTGTCGGGGCGGCGGGACATGTCGGTCGGGCGGATCGCTTCGTGCGCTTCCTGGGCGTTCTTGGCCTTGGCCTGGTACTGGCGCGGGGCGTCCGGCACATAGGCGTTGCCGTAATCCTCGCCGATCACCTTGCGCGCCTGGGTGATCGCCTCGGGGGCGATCTGCACGCCGTCGGTACGCATATAAGTAATGAGTCCGGTGGTCTCGCCGCCGATGTCGATGCCTTCATAGAGGCGCTGGGCGATGCGCATGGTGTGCGCAGGCGCAAAGCCGTATTTGCGGCTGGCTTCCTGCTGCAGGGTCGAGGTCGTGAAGGGCGCCTGCGGATTGCGGCGCGCGGGTTTTGCGTCGACTGCCGTGACGGCGTAGCTCGCCAGTTCCAGCGCCTTCTTGAAGTCTTCGGCTTCCGCGCCGCTGCCGACATCGAGCCGCTGGATCTTCTTGCCGTCGGCGCCGACGAGCCGGGCCTCGAACGCATCGCCGCGCGGGGTGAGCAGGGTCGCGATCAGCGACCAATATTCCCGCGGGACGAATTTCTCGATCTCGAGTTCGCGGTCGCAGACGAGGCGCAGCGCCACCGACTGCACGCGGCCGGCCGAGCGGGCGCCCGGCAGCTTGCGCCACAGCACGGGGGAGAGCGTGAAGCCGACGAGATAGTCCAGCGCGCGGCGGGCCATATAGGCGTCGACCAGCGCACCGTCGATCTCGCGCGGATGCTTCATCGCGTCCGTGACGGCCTGCTTGGTGATGGCGTTGAACACCACGCGCTCGATCTTTTGATCCTTCAGCGCGCGCTTCTCTTTCATCACCTCCAGCACGTGCCAGGAGATGGCCTCGCCCTCGCGATCAGGGTCGGTCGCCAGAATCAGGCGGTCGGCACCCTTCAGGGACTTGGCGATATCGTTGAGCCGGCCGGCCGCCTTGGGGTCGACCTCCCAGATCATCTTGAAATTGCTGTCGGGATCGACGGAGCCGTTCTTCGCAGGGAGGTCGCGGACATGGCCAAACGAGGCCAGAACCTCATAGGACGAGCCCAAATACTTGTTGATCGTCTTGGCTTTCGCCGGCGACTCCACAATGACGATATTCATGTAGTTCCAGTAACTTACGGGAAAATTTGGGGCCGAAAACGAAAGGACTCGGGTCGGCCGTTTCGCCCCGAACATGGGTGGTGAGGCCTCCGCTGTCAAATCGAGGGCTGTTGAAAGCCCACGGAATGGGAAAAGTTTCATATCGAGAAAGTTGCAAAATACCACCTTGGAGTTGCGATTGATGTCAGCGTAATGTTTCAGCGGGGCATGGATTCGGGGTGGGCTGGTGACTAGGCCAGGAAAGAAACGGGCGCGCGCCGCAATAGGCGCGCCGGGAGGCTCGCGTCACGAGGAACCGGGGGAGGGTGGCGTGGACGAGGCCGTCGCCTTCATCGCCGAGCAGGTCGGCGCGCTCCGCAAGCTCGCCGAGCGTCACAAGCTCGATGTCCTGCATTATCTCCTGGGCATGACCAAGCTGGAGGCCGACGAGCATTTGAGGCTGCGCAGCAAGCGCAAGCTGTCGTGAGGGGTGTGCTCACTGTCCAACCCGTCATCCCGAGGTGTGAGGCTCGAGATGCGAACGCATCGCAGGCCGGGCCGTCGCCCTTCGAGGCTCGCCGAAGAGGCGAGCGCCTCAGAGCGTGTGAATTTTTCGCGAAAACTGTAGGCGAAGCGGTCCTGGTGTGA
>NZ_CAKZJO010000062.1 GCF_936943645.1 uncultured Bradyrhizobium sp.
CCCACCCGCCGCGCTCCGCGCGTCGACCTCCCCCGCAAGCGGGAGAGGTGCACCGAGAACGACGCGGCGCCGTTCCAAACTTTTCGCCGACTGAGTAACACACGCATGTATCAGTGGGACTTCGGCATCCTCTGGAGCTATCGCTGGCTCTTTCTCAACGGGCTAGGCGTCACTGTCGGCTTCACTGTGGTCATCGTCGTGCTCGGGCTCGTCTTCGGCCTGCTCGGCGCCTTCGGCAGCCTGTCGCGGTTCAGGGCGTTGCGCCTGCTCGCCCTCGCCTTCATCGAGGCGTTCCGCTGCACGCCGATCCTGGTGCAGCTGATCTGGTTCTATTACGCACTGCCGATCCTCGCCGGCGTCGAGATGACGCCGATCACGGCGTCCGCGCTGGCGCTCTCGCTCTATGGCGGCTCGTTCTATTCGGAGATCATCCGCGGCGGCATCATCTCGATCGACAAGGGCCAGTCCGAAGCCGGCGCCGCGCTCGGCATGACGCCCGGGCAGAGCATGCGGCGCATCGTGCTGCCCCAGGCGATCAAGCGCATGATTCCGGCGCTGATGAACCAGTCGATCATCCAGTTCAAGAACACCTCGCTGGTCTCGGTGCTGGCGGTGCCCGACCTGGTCTATCAGAGCCAGGTCGCGGCGCATGACAGCTACCGGCCGCTGGAAACCTACACGGCCGTTGCGGTCGCCTATGCGGCGATCCTGATCCCGCTCACCATCCTCGTCCGCCGCGGCGAGAAGCGATTGGCGGTGAGCGAATGAGCGAGAGCCAGAAGATCGAGATCCGTGGGCTGCGCAAGAGCTTTGGCAGCAACGAGGTCTTGAAAAACATCAATCTCGACGTCGCCAAGGGCGGCGTGGTGGCGCTGATCGGACCATCCGGCTCCGGCAAGTCCACCCTGCTCCGCTGCATCAATCTGCTGGTGGTGCCCGACGGCGGCAGCGTCCGCGTCGGCGACACCCGTTTTTCATTCGGTGAAGGTGCAAAACTGCCCGACGTGAAGACGCTGGCAAAATTCCGCGCCACCACCGGCATGGTGTTCCAGCACTTCAACCTGTTCCCGCACATGACGACGCTGCAGAACGTGATGGAGGGACCGGTCGCGGTGCGGCGCATGGCCAAGGCGGACGCCGAGAAGCTCGCCCGTGCCCAGCTCGCCAAGGTCGGTCTTGCCGAGAAGGCCGACCAATATCCGGCAACGCTGTCCGGCGGCCAGAAGCAGCGCGTCGCGATCGCGCGCGCGCTGGCGATGGAGCCCGACGTCATGCTGTTCGACGAGGCCACCTCCGCGCTCGACCCAGAACTGGTCGGCGAGGTGCTGAACGTGATCCAGCAACTGGCCGCCGAGGGCATGACCATGGTGATCGTGACCCACGAGATCGCCTTTGCCCGCGAGGTCGCCGACCGCCTGATCTTCATGCGCGACGGCGTCGTGGTCGAGGAAGGCCCGGCGCGGCAGGTGATCGACCACCCCCAGGAGGCCGCGACGCGCGCCTTCCTCAGCCATTTCCACCGCACCGGCGCGCTGCCGCCGGCCAACGCGACAAGCTGATGCCTGATATCAACCGCGTCTATCTCGTCACCGGTGCCGCCAGCGGCATCGGTCGTGCCACCGCAAGACTGCTCGCCGCGCCGGGCGTGGCACTGCTGATCCACACGCGCTCGAACGCCGAAGGCCTCGACGCCACGGCAGTGGAGGTCGAAGCGAAAGGCGCAGTCGTCGCCAAATGTCTTGGCGATCTCGCTGATGAGGCTGCGGCCAGCGAAGCCATCGCTGCCACGCAAGCTGCCTTCGGCCGTCTTGATGGTCTCGTTCTCGTCGGCGGCCACGCCCGCCGCGGCAGTGCGATCGGCACGCCCGCGGATGAATTCCGCAAGGCAATGGATGAATCGGCGCTCGCGTTCACGCGTCTCGTTGACGCCGCACTCCCGCTGCTGCGCGCCGGGACTGACTCACGGATCGTCGCAGTGTCGTCCTTCGTCGCGCACGCGATCCGCCCTGAATTCGCGCCGTTCGCCGCGACCGCCGCGAGCCGCTCCGCGCTCGAAGCGCTGGTGCGCCTCACCGCAATCGAGCTTGCGAAAGACGGCATCACCGTCAACGCGGTGTCGCCGGGGCTCATCATCAAGGACAGACCGAGCGAGAGCCGGCTGTCGCCCGAGCAGATCGCCGCGACCGAAGCGCTGATCCCGATGCGCCGCCGCGGGCGGCCGGAGGAAGTCGCGGAAATCATTGCCTTCCTGGCATCACCGAAGGCGTCCTACGTCACCGGCCAGGTCTGGCACGTCAATGGAGGCCTGACATGACCGAAGCAACCGTCGAACGCATCAGGCTGTTCCTGATCGAAAGCCCGATCAAGATGGCGCGCCTGCAGGGCGTCGGCAACGTCAAGGGCACCGTGAAGCGCGTGCTGATCGAGCTCACCGCGAGCGATGGCGTGGTCGGCTGGGGCGAGGCGGCGCCGTGGGAGGTGTTCACGGGAACGCCGGAGGCCGCGTTCTCTGCCCTCGATATCTATCTGCGCCCCATCCTGCTCGGCAAACCGGTGCGCCGCATCCGTGCGCTCATGGCGGAACTCGACCGCGCGCTGGTCGGCCATGCCGAGGCCAAGGTCGGCATCGAGATGGCGCTGCTCGACATCGTCGGCAAATCGTCGGGACTGTCGGTCGCCGATCTGCTCGGCGGGCGCGTGCGCGACACGATCCCCCTTTCCTTCTCGATCGCCGATCCGGACTTTTCCGCCGATCTCGAGCGGATGCGAAAGATGGTTCCGGAGGGGAACGTCATCTACAAGGTCAAGACCGGCGTGAAGCCGCATCGTGAGGACCTCGACCATCTCGAAGCGATCCGGAAAGAGTTTGGCGACAAGGTCGATCTGCGCGTCGACTACAACCAGGCGCTGGCGCCGTTCGGCGCCATCAAGATCCTGCGCGATGTCGAGGCGTTCGCGCCAACCTTCATCGAGCAGCCGGTGCCGCGCAAATATCTCGACGTGATGGCGCAGCTCACCGCGGCGCTGGAGACCCCCGTGCTCGCCGACGAAAGTTGCTTCGACCGCCGCGACATGATGGAAGTCGTGCGGCGCGAAGCTGCCGACGCCGTCTCGATCAAATTGATGAAAGCCGGCGGCCTGTTCGAGGCGCAGGCGATCATGGCGATCGCCGACATCGCCGGCCTGCCCGGTTATGGCGGCACGCTGTGGGAAGGCGGCATTGGGCTCGCCGCCGGCACGCAGCTGATCGCGGCCACGCCGGGCATCTCGCTCGGCTGCGAATTCTACATGCCGCATCACGTGCTGACCGAGGACGTGCTGGAGGAGCGCGTCGCCAATCGCGCGGGTCACGTCGTGGTACCCGATGGTCCCGGCCTCGGCATCCGCGTCAGCGAAGCCTCGGTTCGCGCCAATGCAAGGGTGCTCGCGGAAGCGTGAAGCGCCAGCGCAGCCACAAGCTCAGCTGTCGTCCCGGGCAAGCGACAGCGCAGACCCGGGACCCATAACCACAGGGCGTGGTTGTGGCGCGAGCTGGCAACCCCGAGTCTTCGCAAAACCACTCCCTGTGGTTATGGGTCCCGGATCGGCGCGCGCTTGAGGCGCGCTTGTCTGGGACGACGACCGCGTATGCGGTCCGCGTGCTTCCCCAATCAGACTCCCTATCGTATGGTCGGACCCACCATGCCCGACCCCATCGGGCCATCCGGAAACCCATATGTCCGAACCCGCTTGGTCGCTGCATTCCCGCCTGAAAGAAGACACCATCGACATCGGCGATCTGCCGCTGTCGAAGGTGCTGGTCATCAAGGACGCGCATTATCCCTGGCTGCTGCTGGTGCCGCGGCGGCCCGATGCGGTCGAGATCATCGATCTCGACGAGGTGCAGCAGGCGCAGCTGATGACGGAGATCTCCCGCGTCTCGCGTGCGCTGAAGGACATCACCAAATGCGACAAGCTCAATGTCGCGGCGCTCGGCAATCTCGTGCCGCAGCTTCACGTTCATATCATCGCACGCCGCACCAGTGACGCGGCCTGGCCGCGGCCGGTCTGGGGCGTGATGCCGCCCTTGGCGCACGACGCCGCGGAGGTTCAGAATTTCATCAGCGCGCTTCGCCGCAAGATCTGGTTGGGTTGAAAGAACATAATGTCAGCATTCGACGCCTTTCCGCTGGGACAGCCGGCCTTCGTCACCAACGTGCTCGATCGCGCCGCGCATCTGCGCCGCGACGACGAGAAGCTGTTCGCGATGGAGCAGAAGCCGACGTCGCGCGCCTATGTCGTCTATCGCGACTCGCTGCTGATCAAGCGCGAGGGCGACAAGACGCGCGCCCTGCTCTCGATCGACGAGGCGCTGAAGTGCGGCGCCAATCCCGGCACGATCTTCCTCGGGCTTCGCGACGGCGCCGCGATGTTCGGCATGGGCCTGTCGCAGGCGGCCGCCGAGAAGCTGGTGGGACGCGAGGACTACACGGTCACCGAATTGCGCGGCATGGCGATGCAGGGCGCAATTCCTCCCGACGAGCTCTCGGCGATCGCGATGGCGAAGTCGATGGTGAGCTGGCACCAGCGCCACGGCTATTGCGCCAATTGCGGCACGCGCAGCGCGATGAAGGAAGGCGGCTGGAAGCGCGACTGTCCTTCCTGCAAGGCCGAGCATTTTCCGCGCACCGATCCGGTCGTGATCATGCTGGTGGCGTCCGGCGACAAGTGCCTGCTCGGCCGCCAGAAGCAGTTTCCGCCCGGCATGTATTCGTGCCTCGCCGGCTTCGTCGAGGCCGCCGAGACCATCGAGGACGCGGTGCGCCGCGAGATCCTGGAGGAATCGGGCATCCATTGCACCGACGTGCAGTATTACATGACCCAGCCCTGGCCCTATCCGTCGTCGCTGATGATCGGCTGCAGCGCGCGCGCCGTGAGCGAGGACATCACGGTCGACCGCATGGAGCTGGAGGATGCGCGCTGGTTCACGCGCGAGGAGGCCGCCTTGATGCTGACCCGGACGCATCCGGACGGGCTCGCCGGCCCGCATCCCTTCGCCATCGCCCACCACCTGCTCGGCCGCTGGGTGCACGACAAGAGCGGCGCATAAGCGAGCATCGATGGTGCTCTCCGGGACCGCGCCGCGCATCCTCTGCATCGGCATTCCCGTTCGCGACCTCACCTTTCGTGTCGAGGCCGTGCCCGCGCGTGGCAGCAAGGCCAATGCCAGCCATCTCGCCGAGATCTGCGGCGGCAACGCGCTCAATGCCGCCATCGCGATCGCACGGCTCGGCGGCCGCGTCGCGTTCGCAGGACCCATGGGCGATGCGCGGGAGACGTCGAGCGGCTTCATTCTCGCGCAGATGGCGCAGGAAGGCATCGACACCAGCCATATCGTGCGTATGCCTGATGCGAGCACGCCCGTCTCCGCGATCATCATCGACGCGACGGGCGAGCGGACGCTGACCATTTATCGCGATCCGGCTCTCTGGACGGTCAAGCTGCCCGATGCCGACAAGCTGCTCGACGATTGTCAGGCCGTCCTCGTCGAAAGCCGCTGCGCGGCGTTCGCGATCTCCCTCTGCACCGAGGCGCGCCGGCGCGGCATTCCCGTCATCGTCGGCGTCGATCGCGCGATGTTGCTACAGGACGGCTTGCTCGCGGCGGCCTCGCATCTGCTGTTCTCCAGCGAGCAGGTGCAGGAGACGGCCGGCGTCACCGAGGACGGCGAGGCGTTGAGGCTACTGGCCAGGCTGACGCCGGCCTTCCTCGCAGCCACCCGCGGTCCGGACGGCACGATCTGGCTGAACGAGGCGGGCGAGCTGGAGGAGACCGCGGCCTTCCCGGTCCAGGCGGTCGATACGCTCGGCGCCGGCGACGTCTTCCATGGCGCCTTCACACTTCGCCTGGCCGAGGGCGAGAGGATCAGGGAGGCGCTGCGATTCGCCGCGGCCGCCGCAGCGCTGAAATGCACCCGCCATGGCGGCGGCCAAGCCGCCCCACAACGCCTTGAAGTCGAAGAGGTTTTGCGCGACGTGCAGCTGTCGGGGGCCGGGAGGTCGCCGAGATAATGGACTTGCTATAGAAATATTTTCTCTATATCAGGGAAATGGCACCCTGAAATGGAACAAAGTTCTTCAAATGACTGACCTCGCTGTCCAGCCCCCCGAGACCAGCCGCCGCCTCGATGCCATCGACCGCAAGATACTGATGGTGCTGCAGGAGGATGCCTCGCTATCGGTCGCCGAGATCGGCGACCGTGTCGGCCTGTCCTCGACCCCCTGCTGGAAGCGCATCCAGCGCCTGGAGGCCGACGGCGTGATCATCAAGCGAGTCGCCCTCGTCGACCAGAACAAGATCGGGCTCGGCATCTCCGTGTTCGTGTCGGTCGAAAGCTCCGATCATTCCGACGCCTGGCTGAAGAAATTCGCGGAGGCCGTCAGCGCGATGCCGGAGGTGATGGAGTTCTACCGCATGGCCGGCGACGTCGATTACATGCTGCGCGTTGTGGTCGCGGACATGCAGGCCTATGACGTGTTCTACAAGAAGCTGATCAGCGCCGTGCCGCTGAAGAACGTCACCTCGCGCTTTGCGATGGAGAAGATCAAGTCGGTCACCGCACTGCCGATCCCGGCGGTGGTGGCCGCTTGAAGCTCAAGCCGGTTGGAAGACCGGCAGCGTGACGCTGACGCGTGTCCCTCCGCCCGGGGCCGCGCCGATCTCGATCGTGCCGCCATGGGCCTCGACCAGGTTGCGGACCACGGCGAGCCCGAGGCCGGCGCCGCCGGTGGCGCGATTGCGTGACTTCTCCAGCCGATGGAACGGCTCCAGCACGGTCTGGCGCTGATCGGCGGGAATACCCGGCCCTTCGTCGTCGATCGACACGACCACGGCACCGTCCTTCAGGGCCGTGCGCACATGGGCGGCATGGCCGTAGGCGAGCGCATTGTCGATGATGTTGGCGAACACGCGCCGCAGCGCCAGCCGGTCACCGAGCACGACGGCATTCCGGGCACGCTCGTCCGTCACCAGTTCGACCGGTTTACCCTGAACGCGCCGGTCATGCACCTCGACTGCGATCAACGGTGCAAGCTCGACCATTTCCTGCGACAGGCCGCCGGCACCTGCCCGCGTCGACAACAGCGCGTCGTCGAGCAGCCGGATCATGTCGTCGATATCGGCCACCGCCCGCTGCCGTTCGGCATTATCGGGGATGTGCTCGACCCGCAGCCGCAGCCTTGTTGCGAAGGTCCTGACGTCATGGGCGATGCCGCCGACCAGCGTCATGCGCGCGCGCAGCATCTCGGCAAGCCGGCCCTGCAGGCGGTTGAACGCGGCGATGACGGCGCGGATCTCCGGCGCACTGCGGCGGGCGTCCGGCAGCGTCGGCGGATCAGTCGACAGATCGACGCGATCGACCGCCGCGGCGAGCTGCGCCAGCGGCCGCGTCTCGCGCTGCATGACCAGCAGGGCCAGCAGCGCGACGATCGAGCCGAACAGACCTGCGCCGAAGCCGACGGGCAAGCCGAACGGGGTGACCGGCAGGCGGGTATAGGCGTCGATGACCAGCAGATCGCCGCTGCGCAGGCCGATGCGGAATTCGATCGCGTTGGCCATCAGCCGCGCGATGCGGGGAAACAGGCGACTGGCGCGATGATCGGGCGGGGACACGATCTCGACGGCGCGGCCCGCAAGACCAGCCGCATAGGTCTCGCGCAACTGCGCCTGCTGCGGCGGCGTCTCACCGGCGACCGGTATGCCCGCGGGCACGATCCGCGCCATGAATTGCGGCGACGACACCGCATCGAGAACCGCTTGCCGGGCATCGCCCGACGTGCGCTCGAGCAGCGTTGCAAGCGCGTCGAGCCGCGCCGGCGACGGCCGCGTCAGCTCGTTCTCATGCACCGTCGTCCGGTAGAAGATTGCCAGGATGACGGTGACGACCACGGAGAATCCGACCAGCCCGATCAGCGCCAGCCGTGCGGCGAGCGTCACGCGCAACATCACGACACCTGCTTCACGGTCGCGGTGAACAGATAGCCACCATTGCGCACCGTCGTGATCAGGTTGGAGCCGGGGCTTGCGCCGTCGAGCTTCTTGCGCAGCCGCGAGATCAGCATGTCGACGGTGCGGTCGAACGGCTCGGCCGAGCGGCCGCGGGTCCAGTCGAGGATCTGATCGCGCGTCAGCACCCGGCGCGGGCGCTGCACGAAGCAGCCGAGCAGATCGAACTCGGCGCTGGTCAATTGCAGGGCCGCGATCTCGCCCTCGACGGCCTCGACGCTGCGCGAATCGAGATCGATGACGAAGCGGTCGAACGCGAAGCGCCGGACCAGCGGCTTGGCCGGCGCCCCGCTGGCGCGGCGCAGAATGGCGCGGACGCGCGCCAGCAGCTCGCGCGGCCCGAACGGCTTCGTCAGATAATCGTCGGCGCCCATTTCGAGACCGACCACCCGATCGATCTCGTCGCTCTTGGCGGTGAGCATCAGGATCGGGAGAGAGTCGTCGGCGCGCAGGCGACGGCAGATCGAAAGCCCGTCCTCGCCCGGCAACATCAAATCGAGGATGACGAGGTCGGGCCGCAGGCGCTGAAGCATCTGATCCATCGCCTTGCCGTCGGCGACGCAAGCGACCTCGAACCCCTCGCGCCGCATGAAGTCGGCGACGAGGCGGCTGATCTCGGGATCGTCCTCCACCATGAGAATCGTGGCTGCTTGCGCGTTCATGCCCGCATTGTGGGCAACGGCTCGCGTCAAGCAAGAGCGCGAGCGCCCTTGTTACATAGTGTTACACGGGGCCGACAAAGCCATAACAATCGTTTCGTCCCGGCAATGCGGCGCGGACGCCGCAGCCCCAGTCTCCTCCGCATGGCTCCCGCTCACGGCAGCCCCCAGAAGGAGACGACGACCATGACCAAGTTCTTCCTCACCTCCCTCGTCATCGGCACCCTGTCGGTTGCCGCGGCGGCCGACGCCAATGCCTGGACGCGGTCGGCGACAGCGAGCGGCCCGCGCGGCACCTCCAGCGTCACCGCGACCGGCGGCTGCGCCAACGGAAGCTGCTCGCGCAACGTCACCCGCACCGGCCCGGCCGGCAACACCTACACCCGCAGCGGCACGGTCACGCGCTGAGCGGGCCGGACCGTCGCCGCGCCTGCCCCGGGCGGCGACGGTCCATCGCTTCGGATCAGAAAGGAACAGAACCGTGCCATCGATTTTCCGCGTCCTGCCGCGAGCCGCGGCCGTCATCGCCCTCGTCGCCTCGACCTCCGCATTCGCCCAGAGCCAGCTGCAAACCCAGATCACGCCACAGATGCGCAGCGAAGCGCGAGCGGTCATGCAGGCGTGCCGCACCGATTATGAGAGCCTCTGCAGCAACGTCGCGCCGGGTGGCGGACGCATCATCGCCTGCCTGCAATCCCATGCCGGCCAGCTCACCTCAACCTGCGCGCAGGCGCTGCCTCGGGCGCAGGCGCTCAGGGACGGCGCCGTCAGCGCCGGCGTCGCACCGAAATAGGAGGACGCCGTGGCCTATGCTTCACTGCTGCTCGATCCAACGCTCCGACGCATCATTCTGGCAACCGCGATCGGCCTGATGCTGCTCGAATACGGCATCGGCCGGCTCGCACGTCACGACACCCACGACTGGCGCGAGAGCGTCGCGTCGTTCGGCGTCGCCTTCGGGCAGAACGTGCTGCGTGCGATCGAGGCGGGAATTCTCGCCGTGCCGTTCGCCTTCCTGTACGAACACCGGCTGTTCGACTTCGAACAGACCCGGCCGCTCGCACTCGTGGCATTATTCCTGGGCAGCGAATTTCTCTACTACTGGCAGCATCGCGCCTCGCATCGGATTCGCTGGATGTGGGCGACGCATGCGGTGCATCACTCGACGACGCGGCTGAACCTGACCGCGGCGATACGGCTCGGCTGGACCGGAAACATTTCCGGCAATTTTCTCTTCTTCCTGCCGCTGGCCCTGATCGGCTTCCATCCCCTTGCCATCGTTGCGATACTCGGAATCAACCTGCTCTACCAGTTCTTCATCCATAGCGGCCTCGCTCCACGGCTTGGCGTTCTCGAATGGGTGCTCAACACACCGAGCCATCATCGCGTGCATCATGCCTGCAACGAGCCGTGCCTGGACAAGAACTACGGCGGCATCCTGATCGTGTTCGACCGCCTGTTCGGCACCTTTGCCGAACAGCCCTCCGACCAGCCGCTCCGCTTCGGCCTGGTCGGCGGCACGCCGTCCTTCAATCCGATCCGCATCGCGCTCGGCGAATGGATCGCGATGCTGGGCGACGCATGGAGGGCGCGGGGCGCGGGCGCGAAGCTTCGCGCCCTGTTCGGCCCGCCGGGGGCCCGGTAACCGATTGCCTCCAAGCCGCCGGGGCGGACGTCGGCACGGTAATTTTACGTGCCGGCCCTAACCGGTTGTTTACCGAGAGTTAGCCCGGCGCGCCTAGATTTCCGGCATGGAGGGGAGAACGGCGATTCCGTCCCGGCGATGGCCAGCCTGGGCGAATGCGACTGCGCTACTGGTCGCAGGCTGGATCGCGCTCGCAATCCTCACCTTACAGGTTCGTCCGGGCGCGACAGTCGTCGCAGTTGCATTTCCGCCCTGGTGGAGCACGCAGCAGGTGTTTGAGGCTGCGGCATCGGCGCAAGCGGCGGTCGTCAGGGCCACCGCCCTCCCCACCCTTCTCGTCGTCCGCCCGGATGACCATGACGGACTGACCCGCCTGCAAGACGCGGGCGCCTGGTTCGTGATGGACGCGCAAGCGGTTTCAGCATGTTTTGGCAGATAGCTCCGGGGATGACGAAATGATTGTCGAGAACGACGGACTGGAATCGTTGCGTCAGACCACCAGCAAGGTACTTGCCGCAGTGCTCTGGCTGCACGTGCCGATCAGCGTGGTCATCGGGCTCATGCTGGGCAAGGCTTGGCTCGTTCCCGCAATCTTCATGGCGATCTTCGCGCTCGCAGCGACCCTGTCCTGGCGGATGTCGGGCAACGGCCTCTCCACGCGCCTCGTATTCGCTGTCGCGCTGATGAGCGGCGTGTCGATGTTCACCTACCAGCTGGAAGGACATCCCTGGCAGATCGACATGCACATGTACTTCTTCGCGGCGCTGGCTTGCATCGTCGCCTATTGCGACTACCGGCCGATCGTCGCAGCGACGGTCGCGGTCGCGCTGCATCATATCGCGTTGAACTTTCTGCTGCCCGCGGCGATCTATCCCGGCGGCTCCGATTTCGGCCGCGTCGTGCTGCACGCCGTGATCCTGCTGATCGAAGCCGGCGTGCTGATCGCGCTCGCGCTCAAGCTCCAGGAGCTGTTCGAGACCACGGCCGTCAAGACGGCAGAGGCTCGGACGGCGATGGCCGCGGAAGCGCGGGCCAACAACGAGCGCCACGACGTCGAGCAGCGCGCCAAGGACGAACGTGAGGCCGCCAAGCAGCGGCTCGCCAGCAATTTCGAGCGCAGCATCGGCGGCATCGTGCAGGCCGTGGCGGTCGCCGCCGGCGAAGTGCAGCAATTGTCCTCGGCGATGAGCAACAACAGCGCCGATACCGCGCGCCAGACCGCCGCAGCAGCCTCGGCATCGAACCAGGCCTCCAGCAATGTCGAGACGGTTGCGGCTGCGACCGAAGAGCTCACCGCCTCGGTCAGCAGCATCACCCAGCAGGTCTCCCGCTCGGCTGAGATCGCGGCCAAAGCCGCGAGCGAAGCCCGCCGCACCAATGAGGTGGTCGAAGGCCTTGCCAGCGGCACGCAGAAGATCGGCGAAGTCGTGACGCTGATCCAGAGCATCGCGAGCCAGACCAATCTGCTGGCGCTGAATGCCACGATCGAGGCGGCTCGTGCCGGCGAGCACGGCAAGGGTTTTGCCGTCGTCGCGAGCGAGGTGAAGGCGCTGGCGAACCAGACCGCGAAAGCCACCGAGGAGATCTCGGCGCAGGTCCAGAGCATCCAGAGCGCAACCAGCGACGCCGTCAACGCGATCCAGGCGATCGGCGCGACCATCGCGGAGATTGATCAGATCTCCGGTCAGATCTCCTCCGCGGTCGATCAGCAGGGCCTTGCGACGCGCGAGATCGCGGGCAGCCTGCAGCAGGCCGCCACCGGCACGCGCGAGGTGAACAACAACATCGTCGGTGTCAGCAAGGCTTCCGAGCAGGCGGGCGTGGCCGCCTCGAAGATGCACCAGGCCGCCGCCGGACTGTCATCGCAGTCCGAGCGCCTCAAGGCGGAAGTGGACGGCTTCCTGGGCTCGCTGCGGACGGCGTGATCGCCGCATAGACGCTGTCATCGCCCGGCTTGACCGGGCGATCCGATATTCTAGAGGCAGCGATAGGATGCGGAGAGGCCGCGGCGTACTATCATGCCCCGCCTTCGCGAGGCATGACAGCGGTGGGTGCGGCGGCCAGACGTTGAAGCCAGCTCAGATCTTCTGATTGTACTCGCCGACTTCGGGATGCGTGCCGAGCACGCTGTTCACCATCTCGAACATGTCGTGCATGCGCTGCTCGGAGACCGGGCTTTCGACCACGACGACGAGCTCGGGCTTGTTGGAGGAGGCGCGCACCAGGCCCCAGCTGCCGTCCTCGACCGTGACGCGCACGCCGTTGACGGTGACGAGATCGCGGATCGACTGGCCGCCGATCTTGGCGCCCTTGGCCTGCAGGCCCTCGAAGTGCTTCACCACCTTGTCGATGACGCCGTACTTCACCTCGTCGGCGCAATGCGGCGACATGGTCGGCGATGACCAGGTCTTCGGCAGCGCGTCCTTCAGATCCGCCATCGACTTGCCCGGCGCGCGGTCGAGCATGTCGCAGATCGCGAGCGCCGAGACCAGGCCGTCATCATAGCCGCGTCCATAGGGCTTGTTGAAGAAGAAGTGGCCGGACTTCTCGAAGCCCGCGAGCGCGCCGGTCTCGTTGGTGCGGCGCTTCATGTAGGAATGGCCCGTCTTCCAATAGGCAGTCTTCGCGCCCTGCTTCTGCAACACGGGATCGGTGATGAACAGGCCGGTCGACTTCACGTCGACGATGAACTGCGCGTCCTTGTGGATCGCCGACATGTCGCGCGCCAGCATCACGCCGACCTTGTCGGCGAAGATCTCCTCGCCGGTGTTGTCGACGACGCCGCAGCGGTCACCGTCACCGTCGAAGCCGAGGCCGACATCGGCTTTGTGGTGCAGCACCGCATCGCGGATCGCGTGCAGCATCTCCATGTCTTCCGGATTCGGATTGTATTTCGGGAAGGTGTGGTCGAGCTCGGTGTCGAGCGGGATCACCTCGCAGCCGATCGCCTCCAGCACCTGCGGCGCGAATGCGCCGGCGGTGCCGTTGCCGCAGGCCGCGACCACCTTGAGCTTGCGCTTCAGCTTCGGACGATTGGTGAGATCGGCGATGTAGCGCGCCGGATAGTTCTCGTGGAACTGGTAGGAGCCGCCCGCCTTGTTCTTGAAATCGGCATTGAGCACGATTTCCTTCAGCCGCGTCATCTCGTCGGGGCCGAAGGTCAGCGGACGGTTGGCGCCCATCTTCACGCCGGTCCAGCCGTTGTCGTTGTGCGAGGCCGTGACCATCGCAACGGCGGGCACGTCGAGATCGAACTGCGCGAAATAGGCCATCGGCGTCACCGCAAGCCCGATGTCGTGGACCTTGCAGCCCGCGGCCATCAGGCCGGAGATCAGCGCGTATTTGATCGAGGCCGAATAGCCGCGGAAATCGTGGCCGGTGACGATCTCCTGTTTGACACCAAGCTCGGCGATCAGCGCGCCCAGACCCATGCCGAGCGCCTGCACGCCCATCAGGTTGATTTCCTTCTGGAACAACCAGCGCGCGTCATATTCGCGAAAGCCCGTCGGTTTCACCATCGGCTCGGATTCGAAGGCGTAGGTGTTGGGCAGAAGGACGGATTTCGGCTTCGGGAACATTGAGACGATCTCGTGAAAAGGGCAGGAATTGAGGCAGCCTTAGCGAATGCCGGGCCGCGGCGGAAGGCGGGAATGCAGGCTTATGGCCGATAATTGCGGCAGTTTGGTAACGAAGAAACGTTACCGCGGGGGCGGTACCAAATGTATGACCGGAATGAACTAACTCTGTAGCCGTGCAATCTCCTCTTCGACGACCGCCTTGAGAGCTGGCAGAGCCTGGCGAACAGTTTCCCACACAAGACGAGCCGCAACATCTTCATAGTTGTGGCGATAGACATTGCCCGCCGCCGCCATCTGCCGCCATGCGATCGCCGGATGTCTCGCTTTCAGCTCCTCTGGCAGGCGACGAGAGGCTTCTGAAATGATCTCCAGACAGCGCGTCACAGCATAGACCGCCCGCAAGTCCGCCGCGAATGCTTCGCGCTCCAAGGCTCCGGCGAACTCGATCGCCAAATTGATGTGATGCAGGATGTCCTGCAGGGTCCCGTCGACGCGGTCAGAAGGCATAAACGGCATCGGCCGTCGCGGCAGGGGCGACGTATGACTTCAGTGCATCGCGATTGACGACGTCAACCGGACGATCGAAGAGATTGGAAATGTATTCCTTGAGCTCGACGTAGTCGAAGACGGTAATCCGTGCGTCCGGATCGATCTCGACCATGATGTCGATATCGCTGCCGGAGTGATTTTCACCCCTCGCGACAGAGCCGAACAACGCTGCATGCAAAACGCCCCGCTCGCGAAGGGCGGGCTCGGACTGTCGCAGGATGGCAATCGCGTCGGGGCTGTCCATGGACCGAATATAGCACCCAAGCCGGCCTTGAGGGAGGCCCTATCGGCTACCTACTGCTCCAACACCATCTGGCCGTTGGAATATTCGAAGCGTTTCAGGCGGGACAGGAAGGAGAGGCCGAGCAGGTTCTCCGACAGGGCCTCGTCAGGCAGCACCATGGCATCGACGTCGCGCACGATGAGACCGCCGACGTCGAGCATGGCGATGCGGGTGCGCGCGGCCTTGATGGTGCCGTTGGCGGTGGAGACGGTGGCGTTGTATTCGCTGCGTGACGGACGCAGCCCAAAGCGGGCCGCCGAGGTCTCATTCAGCGCAACCACGGAGGCACCGGTGTCGACCATGAAGCCGATGCGCTGGCCGTCGACCCGGCCCTCGGTCTGGAAATGGCCGCGGCCGTCGCGGGAGATGGCGAGACTGCGGCCCCCGGCCGGCGCGGTCGCGGCGACGGCGACCGTCGTGCGCGGTACCGAGGTTGCGGACGCCGAGCTCATCTTGTCCGCCATCTGCGCCATGAAAGTGCCGAGGCCGATCAGGACGGCCGCGATGATCATTATGTTACGCATCACACCACTTCCGAGCCGGAAAGCTCGATTTCACCACGCGACACGCCTGGCGGCGAGCGGGGCCACGCCGGCGCCCGTGTCATTTTGACGAAAAGGATGAGCGGACGGTTAATGCGACGGCTTGAACCTCTCCCCGCCTGCGGGGCGAGGGAGACGGCACCTCACGTCCCGCGCGGCTTGGCCCGGCGGGTGGGCACGGCGCTCGCGGGATCGTCGGGCCAGGGATGGCGCGGATAGCGGCCGCGCAGGTCGGAGCGGACCGCCGCATAACTGCCGCGCCAGAAGCCGGGAAGGTCGCGCGTCACCTGGACCGGGCGCTGTGCCGGCGACAGCAGCTCCAGCACCAACGGCACCTTGCCGGCAGCGACCGAGGGATGGGTGTTGAGGCCGAACAATTCCTGCAGCCGCACCGCGATGGTCGGCCCCTGCTCGGCCTCGTAGTCGATCGCGAGCACGCTTCCCGTCGGCGCCTCGAAATGCGTCGGCGCCTCGCGGTCGAGCCTCGCGCGCATGTCCCACGGCAGCAGCGCCATCAGCGCATCGGAGAGATCGCCCGGCGAAATGTCCTTCAGTGCGATCTTGTCGTAGAGCGCCGGCACCAGCCAGTCGTCGCGCCGCGCGATCAATCCGTCATCCGTCAGGTCCGGCCAGCTGTCGCCCTCGGCCTTGCGCAGGAACATCACGCGGTCGCGCCATTGCTTGGCGGCCTTCGACCAGGGCAGCCGGTCGAGGCCGGCGGCGATCAACCCGTCGGCGAAAATGCGCGCGGTGTTCTCGGAGGGCGACACGGCCATGGTCGCTTCGGACAGCGTGATCGCATGCAGCACACGCTTGCGCCGCGCGCGCAGCGCCATCGCGCCGCGGTCGAAGGTGATCTCGTCGGCGCTCTCGATATGCTCGGCAAAATGCTGCTCGATCGCGTCCTGCGAAATGGCCGCGGCGAGAAGGATGCGGCCGCTCGCGGCCGTGCCCGTCATCTCGCCGATCGCGATATAGGGCGCGCGGGCGAGCGAGGAGGTCTGCTCGACGGCGGCACCGCGGCCGTTGGCGAGCACGAAGCTGCCATTGCCACGATTGCGCGCGACCCGGTCCGGGAAGGCATAGGCAAGCATCAGCCCCGTAGAGAGATCCTCCTGCGGCCCCTCCTTCTCGGAGGCCGCGACCTGCGAGGCCCAGCGCCGCGCAAGGTCACGCGCGCTCGCGGCGCGCGGCGAGCGGTCGCGGCGGAACTGGTCGCGCCGGTGCTCGAGATCGACGCTGTCGCCGCCAAGCCCGCGCTCGGTGATGATGGCGGCGATCTCGGCCGCGGCCTCACCCTCGCCGGCACGGTGCGAATCCACGATCATGCGCGCAAGCCGTGGCGGCAGCGCCAACGCACGCAGGCTTTTTCCTTCGGCGGTGATGCGGCCGTCGCCATCGAGTGCGTTGAGCTCTTCGAGCAGGCTCTTGGCCTCTTTCCACGCGGGCCCCGGCGGCGGATCGAGGAACGACAGCGCGGCGGGATCGCTGACGCCCCATTGCGCGAGATCGAGCACCAGCGCAGACAAGTCGGCGCTCAGGATTTCCGGCTGGGTGTAGGGCGTGAGCGAAGCCGTCTGCGGCTCGTCCCAGAGCCGGTAGCAGACACCGGGCTCGGTGCGGCCGGCGCGGCCGCGGCGCTGGTCCACCGCCGCGCGCGAGGCGCGCACGGTCTCGAGCCGCGTCAGGCCGATGTCGGGCTCGTAGCGCGGCACGCGGGCGAGCCCGGAATCAACCACGATGCGCACGCCTTCGATCGTCAGCGAGGTCTCCGCGATCGAGGTCGCCAGCACGACCTTGCGCATGCCCTTGGGCGCCGGCGAAATGGCACGGTCCTGCACGGCGGCATCGAGCGCGCCGAACAGCGGCACGATCTCGATGGAGGCGTCCTGCACGCGCTCGGCGAGAAAGTTCTGGGTGCGGCGGATTTCGGCGGCGCCTGGCAGGAACGCCAGCACGGAGCCGCTGTCGGCCCGCAGCGCGGACGCGATCGCATCCGCCATCTGCCGCTCGATCGGCGCATCCGCCTTGCGGCCGAGATAGCGCGTCTCGACCGGAAAGGCGCGTCCCTCGCTCTCGACGACGGGCGCATCGCCGAGCAGTTTTCCGACGCGCGCGCCATCGAGCGTCGCCGACATCACGAGGATGCGCAGGTCTTCGCGCAGGCCGGTCTGCGCATCGCGGGCCAGCGCGAGGCCCATATCGGCATCGAGCGAGCGCTCATGAAATTCGTCGAACAGGATGGCGGCAACGCCCGACAGCTCGGGATCGTCGAGGATCTGGCGGGTGAAGATGCCCTCGGTCACCACCTCGATGCGCGTGGTACGCGAGATTTTCGACCCGAACCGGACGCGATAACCGACGGTCTCACCGGCGCGCTCGCCCAGCGACTTGGCCATGCGGCCGGCACTCGCCCGCGCCGCGATACGGCGCGGCTCCAGCACGATGATCTTCTTGCCTTTGGCCCAGGGCGCGTCGAGCAGCGCCAGCGGGACGCGCGTGGTCTTGCCGGCGCCCGGGGGCGCCACCAGCACGGCCGCGTTATTGGCCTCCAGCGTGCGCGAGAGCTCGCCGAGCACGGCATCGATGGGTAAGGGCGTGTCGAAGCTGCGAGGCAAGTATCTATCCGTCGTCATGCCCGGCCTTGTGCCGGGCATCCACGTTCTTCATCCGTGAGTGAACAGGACGTGGATGGCCGGGACAAGCCCGGCCATGACGCTTTTGGCTGCACAATAGTGTCTAACGATCAGCCCTGCACCGGCGGGCGACCGATGCTGTCATAAGTGAAGCCGGCGGCTTCCATCTCCTCGGGGCGGTAGATGTTGCGCAAGTCGACGACGACGGGCTGCGCCATGACGCTCTTCAGCCGGTCGAGATCGAGCGCACGGAACTGGACCCATTCGGTGACGATGACGAGTGCATCGGCGCCTTGCGCGCAGGTATAGGCATCCTCGCAATAGGTGATGCTGGGCAGCTCGCCCTTGGCCTGCTCCATGCCGACGGGATCATATGCCTTGACCTTGGCGCCCATGTCGATCAGGCCCGTCACCAGCGGGATCGACGGCGCATCGCGCATGTCGTCGGTGTCGGGCTTGAAGGTGAGGCCGAGCACCGCGATGGTCTTGCCGCGCAGATTGCCGCCGAGCGCCTGGCTCACCTTGCGCGCCATCGCGCGCTTACGGTTCTCGTTCACCGCCAGCACGGATTCGACGATGCGCAGGGAGACATCATAGTCCTGCGCGATCTTGATCAGCGCCTTGGTGTCCTTCGGGAAGCACGAGCCGCCGAAGCCGGGACCGGCATGCAGGAACTTGGTGCCGATGCGGTTGTCGAGGCCAATGCCGCGCGCGACCTCCTGGACGTTGGCGCCGGCCTTTTCGGACAGGTCCGCGATCTCGTTGATGAAGGTGATCTTGGTCGCCAGGAACGCGTTCGCGGCGTATTTGATCATCTCGGCGGTGCGGCGCGCGGTGAACATCAGCGGCGCCTGGTTCAGCGACAGCGGGCGGTAGATGTCGCCCATCACCTTGCGGCCGCGCTCGTCGGACGTGCCGACCACGACGCGATCGGGAAACTTGAAGTCGCGGATCGCGGCGCCCTCGCGGAGGAATTCCGGATTGGAGGCGACGACGACGTCGGCGTTGGGATTGGTCTCGCGGATGATCCGCTCGACCTCGTCGCCGGTGCCGACAGGCACGGTCGACTTCGTCACCACGACGGTGAAGCCGGACAGCGACTGCGCGATCTCCTTCGCGGCGGCGTAGACATAGGAGAGATCGGCATGACCGTCGCCGCGGCGCGACGGCGTGCCGACCGCGATGAACACCGCATCGGCATCGGCGACCGGCTTCGACAGGTCGGTGGTGAAGTCGAGCCGCTTGGCCTTGACGTTGGTGGCAACCAGCTCCTCGAGCCCGGGCTCGTAGATCGGGATCTCACCGCGGTGGAGCGCTGCGATCTTCTTCTCGTCCTTGTCGACGCAGGTGACGTCGTGACCGAAATCGGCAAAGCAGGCGCCGGACACCAGTCCCACATAGCCCGTGCCGATCATCGCGATACGCATGAAAAAGTCCCTGTCTTGAATTGGTTAACGAAAACGAAATCCCGACGTCGGGCGGTTTAGCATTTTCCCGAGCGGAAGGAACAGTCCGCATCGAAAAAAGCGGCACGAGAAGTGAATCGGTAAAGAAGTGAGAAACCGTAGCGGCCCCACACTGACCCACACCCGGACAGGACGGGTGGAACACGCCTCGAAAAGAGACACCATGGCACCATCAGGCACAATCGGAGGCAGCGGACGCGCTAACGCCACGGCGGCCGGCCGTGTCGACTGGGTCGACTACGCCAAGGGCATCTGCATTATCATGGTCGTGATGATGCATTCGGTGCTGGGGGTCGAACTCGCCGCCGGTCAGACTGGTTTCATGCATGTTGCGGTGGCCTTCGCAAAGCCGTTCCGAATGCCGGATTTCTTCCTGATCTCGGGCCTGTTCCTGCCGCTGGTGATCGACCGCGGCTGGCGGACCTATCTCGACCGCAAGGTCGTGCATTTCGCCTATTTTTATGTCGTCTGGGTGACGATCCAGTTCGGCTTCAAGGCGCCTTCCTTCGCGGCGGAGACGAGCTGGCACCATGTCGGCCTGTTGTATCTCGAATCCTTCGTCGAGCCGTTCGGCACGCTCTGGTTCATCTATCTGCTGCCGGTCTTCTTCGTCGTCACAAAACTGACACGCAAGGTTCCGCCGCTCGCGATCTGGCTCGTCGCCGCCGCGCTGGAGACGGCCCGCATCTCGACCGGCTGGACCGCCATCGACGAGTTCTGCGCGCGCTTCGTCTATTTCTATTCGGGCTATCTGTTCGCGCCTTACGTGTTCGCATTGTCGGACCGCGCGCGAAAACACCCGGCGCTTGCGCTCGCAGCGCTCGCGACCTGGGCGCTGGTCAATGCCGGTCTCGTCGTGCTGGGCGCCAGCGAATGGAAGATCGTCTCGCTCGTGCTCGGCTTTGCCGGCGCCTGCGCCATCATCACGATGGGCACACTGCTCGCACGCGCGCAGTGGATGAACTTCTTGCGCTTCTGCGGCGAGCATTCGATCGTGATCTATCTCGCCTTCTTCCTGCCGATGGCGACGACGCGGACGCTGCTGCTGCGCACCGGCATCATCCCCGACATCGGCACGGTGTCGCTGATCGTCACCGTCGCCGGCGTGCTCGGCGCGCTCGCGATCTGGCAGATCGCGTTGCGACTGAATGCGCACTTCCTGTTCGAGCGGCCGGACGCGTTCTGGATTGCGCCGAAGAAGGCGGGCGTGCGGTTGCAGGCGGCGGAGTAGCACCATTCTCGCTGTCGTCCCCGCGAATGCGGGGACGACGAGAGATGTGGGAATCCGGCCAAAAATCCCCCGTCCAAGGCTGTCAAAGCCCGCAAAAGTCCATACATTGCGGCCATGCCCAAAACCTCCCCAAAGACCTCCGCCAAAGCTGACACCAAGGCCGCATCCAAGGCCACATCCAAGGCCGCCGCCGAGACCAAGCCGGCCGCGCCAGCTGCTGCCAAACCGGTTTCGGCAAAGGCGGCCGGCAAGGGCGACCACATCTTCCTGGTCGACGGTTCCGGCTACATCTTCCGCGCCTATCACGCGCTGCCGCCGCTGAACCGCAAGTCCGACGGCCTGCAGGTCAACGCCGTGCTCGGCTTCTGCAACATGCTGTGGAAGCTGCTCCGCGACATGCCCGCCGACAACCGGCCGACGCATCTGGCGATCGTGTTCGACAAGTCGGAAGTCACGTTCCGCAACAAGATCTATTCCGAATACAAGGCCCACCGGCCGCCGGCGCCCGAGGATCTCATTCCGCAATTCGCGCTGATCCGCGAAGCGGTGCGTGCGTTCGACCTGCCCTGCCTGGAACAGGGCGGCTTCGAGGCCGACGATCTCATCGCGACCTATGCGCGCCAGGCCAGCGAGCGCGGCGCCACCACGACCATCGTGTCCTCCGACAAGGACCTGATGCAGCTCGTGAACGACAAGATCACGATGTACGACACCATGAAGGACCGCCGCATCGGCATTCCTGAAGTGATCGAGAAGTTCGGCGTGCCGCCGGAGAAGGTCGTCGAAGTGCAGGCCCTCGCCGGCGATTCCACGGACAACGTGCCCGGCGTGCCCGGCATCGGCATCAAGACGGCGGCGCAGCTCATCGTCGAATATGGCGACCTCGAGCAATTGCTGTTCCGCGCCACCGAGATCAAGCAGCCGAAGCGGCGCGAGGCGCTGATCGAGAACGCGGAGAAGGCGCGGATCTCGCGACAACTGGTGCTGCTCGACGACAAGGTGAAGCTGGACGTGCCGCTCGACGATCTCGCCGTCCACGAGCCTGATGCCCGCAGGCTGATCGCCTTCCTCAAGGCGATGGAGTTCACGACGCTGACGCGCCGCGTCGCCGACTATTCGCAGATCGACCCTGCCAATGTCGACGCCGATGCATCGAACAGCAGCGGCGCCAGGGCCGGCGGAGCGGCCCCAGCAACATCGTCCCAGGCTTCCGGTGATCTCTTCGCCACGCCGGCGGCCGCGGCAACGGGCGGCGACAAGGGTGACAAATCGGCGAGCCTCAAGGGTGCGCCGATCTCGCTGTCTGCCGCGCGCGAGGAGGCCCTTCGCAAGCTTCCGGTCGATCGAACCAAATATCAGGCGATCAAGACGCTCAAGGAGCTCAACGCCTTCATCGGACGCATCCATGACACCGGTCATGTCGCGATCGAGCTCAAGGCCAACTCCATCGATCCGATGCAAGCCGATTTCTGCGGCATTGCACTGGCGCTGGCGCCGAACGAGGCCTGCTATGTGCCGCTGGCGCACAAGCAGTCCGGCGGTGGCGCCGGCCTGTTCGACGCCGGCCTCGCGCCGGACCAAGTCAAGCATGAGGATGCGATCGAATCGCTGCGGCCGGTGCTGGAATCACCGGGCATTCTCAAGGTCGGCTTCGACGTCAAATTTGCCGCTTTGATGCTGGCGCAGCACGGCATCACCTTGCGCAACGCCGACGATGCCAAGCTGATCTCCTACGTGCTCGACGCCGGGCGCGGCTCGCAGGAACTCGAGTCGCTGTCCGAGCGCTGGTTCGGCCATGCCATGCTGAAGGAGAGCGAGCTGCTCGGCAGCGGCAAGGGCAAGATCACCTTCGACCAGGTGCCGATCGACAAAGCCGCCACGCTGTCGGCCGAAGGCGCCGACATCGCCCTGCGGCTCTGGCGCGTGCTAAAGCCGCGCCTCGTCGCCGAGCACATGACGACCGTCTATGAGACGCTGGAGCGACCGCTGGTCTCGGTGCTGGCGCGGATGGAGCGGCGCGGCATCTCGATCGACCGCCAGGTGCTGTCACGCCTCTCCGGCGACTTTGCCCAGACCGCCGCGCGCGTCGAGGCCGAGATTCAGGAGATCGCGGGGGAGCCGGTCAATGTCGGCAGCCCCAAGCAGATCGGAGACATCCTGTTCGGCAAGATGGGCTTGTCGGGCGGCACCAAGACCAAGACCGGCGCGTGGTCCACCACCGCCCAGGTGCTCGACGATCTCGCCGAGCAGGGCCACGATCTCCCGAAGAAGATTCTGGAGTGGCGCCAGGTCTCGAAACTGAAATCGACCTACACCGATGCGCTGCCGACTTACGTCAATCCGCAGACCCATCGCGTCCACACGACCTACGCGCTGGCTGCGACCACGACGGGCCGGCTGTCCTCGAACGAGCCGAACCTGCAGAACATCCCTGTTCGTACCGAGGACGGCCGCAAGATCCGCCGCGCCTTCATCGCAACGAAGGGCCACAAGCTCGTTTCCGCCGACTATTCGCAGATCGAGCTGCGCCTGCTGGCGGAGATCGCCGACATTCCCGTGCTGAAGCAGGCGTTCCGCGACGGCCTCGACATTCACGCCATGACGGCGTCGGAAATGTTCGGCGTTCCGATCAAGGGCATGCCGAGCGAGATCCGCCGCCGCGCCAAGGCGATCAATTTCGGCATCATCTACGGCATCTCCGCGTTCGGCCTCGCCAACCAGCTCGGCATCGCGCGCGAGGAAGCCTCCGCCTACATCAAGAAATATTTCGAGCGCTTCCCCGGCATCCGCGCCTACATGGACGAGACGCGGGATTTCTGCCGACAGCATGGCTACGTCACCACGCTGTTCGGCCGCAAATGCCACTACCCCGATATCAAGGCCTCCAACGCCTCGGTGCGCGCCTTCAACGAGCGCGCGGCGATCAACGCGCGACTGCAGGGCACCGCCGCCGACATCATCCGCCGCGCCATGACCCGGGTCGAGGACGCGCTCGCCGCGAAGAAGCTGTCGGCGCAGATGCTGCTGCAGGTGCACGACGAGCTGATCTTCGAGGTGCCCGACGCCGAAGTCGAGGCGACGCTGCCGGTCGTGCAGCACGTGATGCAGGACGCGCCGTTCCCCGCCGTGCTGCTCTCGGTGCCGCTGCATGTCGATGCACGCGCGGCGAACAACTGGGACGAGGCGCATTAGGGACTGCTTCTTCAGCTCCCCCGCTTACGCCAGCCGTCGCCACACACTCGGTGCCTAGTGCGCAATTGCGCACGGGCGCAGGGACCCATAACCGCAGGGTCGGGTTTGGCGAAGATTGCCCATGACCATCTCGTGTCAAACGTCTCCCTGGGGGTATGGGTCCCCGCGTTCGCGGGGACGACGGTGGGGTGAGATGCGGGGCTCAATTGTACTCCGAGCAATTGCGCGATGGCCCCACCGATCCGCGCATATTAGAACCGGGCGATCTCCCACCCCGGTTTATCCATGCCCCACACCTCCGCCCTGCTCGGCTTCGCCCTCGTCTGCCTCGGTCTCGTGCTCACGCCGGGACCGAACATGATTTACCTGATCTCGCGCTCGATCACGCAAGGCCCCGCGGCCGGCATCGTCTCGCTGGGCGGCGTCGCGCTCGGCTTCGTGTTCTACATGCTGTGTGCGGCGTTCGGCATCACGGCGCTGCTGCTCGCCATTCCCTTTGCCTATGATGCGCTGCGCTTTGCCGGCGCCGGCTATCTGCTCTGGCTCGCCTGGCAGGCCGTGAAGCCGGGCGGACGCTCGCCGTTCCAGGTGAAGCAGCTCGCGATCGACAGCCCGCGCAAATTGTTCGCGATGGGCTTCGTCACCAACCTGCTCAACCCGAAGATCGCGATGCTGTATCTGGCGCTGCTGCCGCAGTTCATCGATCCCGCCGCCGGCAGCGTGCTGACGCAATCGATGCTGCTGGGAGCGATCCAGATTGCGATCAGCGTCAGCGTGAATGCGATGATCGCGCTCGCCGCCGGATCGATCGCGCTGTTCCTGGGACGCCGGCCGAGCTGGATGCTGGTTCAGCGCTGGCTGATGGGCACGGTGCTGGCAGGGCTCGCGGTGCGGATGGCGGTCGAAGCGAAGAAGGTGTGAGGGCACTTTCGTCACCCTACCCTGGAGGGGGAGGGTTGCTGCGCATGTAGCGAAGCGGAATGCGTAGCGGGGTGGGGTGATCTCTCCCCACGAGCACTGTCCAACGCGGAGAGTCCGTCACCCCACCCCGCTCGCGCTGCGCGCGATCGACCACGGGCGAGCTACGCTCGTCCCGGCCCCCTCCAGGGGAGGGTAAGAAAGACTGTCCTCAATTATTCGCGCTCGCCGAATCGTCCATCGCCTTGAAGGCTTCCTCGAGCTGCAGCGAGATCGGCACGTTCAGGCGTTCGCCGGTCGGAAGCCGCGCGGTGAACCATTTGTTGTAGAGCGGGACGAGATCGCGGTTGGAGCCGAGCTTGCGGAAGGCACGCTCGACCAATGCGGCAAGTTGCGGCTCGCCCTTCCTGAACATGATGCCGTAGGGATCGTAGGACAAATAGTCCCCGGTGACGCGGTATTTGTCCTGCGCCTTGTGGCGCGCGATCAGGCCGAACAGCAGGATGTCGTCGGTGGCGAACGCATCGGCCTTGCCGTCGGCGAGCATCTGGTACGATTGCTCATGATCGGCGCCGACCGCGATGGTCAGTCCCAGCGAGGACTTCTTGTCGGCCGCCCGAATCGCCTGCTCGTTGGTGGTGCCCTTGGTCACCACGACGGTCTTGCCCTTCAGGTCGCCCAGCGACTGGACGCTGGATGCCTTCGGCACCATCAACTTGGTGCCGGCGACGAACATCAGCGGCGAGAACGCGACGCGCTTGCCGCGCTCGGCATTGGCCGTGGTCGAACCGCATTCCAGGTCGATCTTGTTCCGGAGCACGGCGTCGATGCGGTCGTCCGAGGTGACCTTGACGTAGTCGATCTTCAGATTGGGATCGTCGACTTCGACGCCGATCTCCTCGACGATGGCCTCGCAGAGCTCGAGGCTGTAACCGATCGGGCGGCCCGACTGGTCGAGGAAGGAGAACGGCGGCGAGCTCTCGCGATAGCCAAGCCGCACGGCATGCGCCTTCTTGATCGCCGACAGCGTCGGGCTGAGCCCTTCGCTGGCGGTCTGCGCGCGCGCAGGCACCGCCAGGAAGGAGCTCGCGAGCAACGCGGCTGCAAGCCACAGGCGGCCCGCGGTCAGCGACCTCGCCGATATCTGGCCCATGGTTCGCTCCTATCCATGGCCGGCCATCGCGGGCACTTCGCCCGGCACCATATCCTCGGGCACGACATCGCCGGGTCCGAGCGCGTGCTCGGGCCCAAGCTCGCCTTCCCATTTGGCCACGACCGAGGTCGCCAGCGTGTTGCCGATCACGTTGGTGGCACTGCGGCCCATGTCGAGGAAGGTGTCGATGCCCATGATCATCAGAAGGCCCGCCTCGGGAATGTTGAACTGCGCCAGGGTCGAGGCGATCACGACGAGGGAGGCGCGCGGCACGCCGGCGACGCCCTTCGAGGTGATCATCAGTGTCGCCAGCATCGCGAGCTGGGTGCCGAGCGGCATGTCGATGTGATAGCTCTGCGCGATGAAGATGCTCGCGAAGGTGCAATACATCATCGTGCCGTCGAGATTGAAGGAATAGCCGAGCGGCAGCACGAAGCTCGAGATCCGCGACGAGGCGCCGAAGCGGTTGAGCCCCTCCAGCGTCTTCGGATAGGCCGCCTCCGAACTCGCGGTCGAGAACGCGATCATCAGCGGTTCGCGGATCAGCTTCAGCAGATGGCTGTAGCGCGGTCCGATCACGATGAAGCCGACGATGACCAGGATGGTCCACAGGATCGCCAGCGAGAGATAGAAGCCGCCCATAAAGACGACGAGCTTCCAGAGCACGGCGAGGCCGTTCTTGGCGACCGTCGCCGTGATGGCCGCCCACACCGCGAGCGGCGCGAACAGCATCACGTAGCTCGTGACCTTGAGCATGATGTGGCTGATGTCGTCGATCATCGCCAGGATCGGCTTGGAGCGCTCGGGCATCGCGCCCATCGCCACCGAGAAGAACACGGCGAAGATCACGATCTGCAGGATCTCGTTCTGCGCCATCGCATCCGCAATCGAGGTCGGAATGAGATGGGTGAGGAACTTCTCGATCGAGAAGGCCGACACCGGCAGGCCGGTCGATTGCCCCGCCGCTGGCAGCGTGCCCGGGAAATTCGCGCCGGGCTGCAACAGGTTCACCATCACGAGGCCGAGCAGCAGCGAGACGAAGGAGGCGCTGATGAACCAGCCCATGGTCTTGGCGAAGATGCGTCCGAGCTTGGCGCCTGAGCCCATATGGGCGATGCCGCCGACCAGCGTCGCGAACACCAGGGGCGCGATGATCATCTTGATCAGGCGCAGGAACATCATGGCGATCAGGTTGATGGCAGAGGCCCACTCGGCGCGGGTATCCGGCAGGAAATTGTAGATCGCCGCCCCCATGATGATGCCGAGCACCATCGCCGCCAGAATGTATTGCGTAAACCTGTTGGACATCGTTGACCCCCACGTACACCGGCGCTTCATGATGTCGCAGATATCATAGCGACGCAACACGCTTTGCGTGTGATCGCGTTTTCAGGATGTTCCCGTTGTGAAATGGAACGCCGCGCTCTAGCCTTCACGCAGCGCACAACACATGCGGCCTGCACGTTTCGTTTGCGACGGCTGCATCAATAATCGTCAAGACGATCAAGGAGGGAAACGCCATGAGCGGCAACGTCAATCGCCAAATCCTGCTGGTGGAAAAGCCCAGCGGCAAGCTCGGCCCGGAGCACTTCAAGATGGTGGACGGCGCAATGCCGGAACCGAAGGACGGCGAAGCCCTGCTGCGCGTGCGATACATCTCGCTCGACGCCGCCAACCGCGCCTGGATGCACGGCGCGACCTATCGCTCCGCCGTCGAAGCCAACAGCGTGATGGCCGGCGGTGCCATCGCCGAGGTCATCAGCTCGAAGGCGCCTGAGCTAGCTCCCGGCGACATCGTGTTCGGCGACACCGGCTGGCAGGAATTTGCCGCGGTGCCCGCAAAGCATCTCACCAAGATGCCGAAGCTCGAGCCGATGACGCATCTGCTCAGCGTGTTCGGCATCGCAGGCCTCACCGCCTATTTCGGTCTGCTCGAGATCGGCAAACCCAGAGAGGGCGAAACCGTCGTGGTGTCCGCGGCCGCAGGCTCGGTCGGCTCGATCGTCGGACAGATCGCCAAGATTAGGGGATGCCGCGTGGTCGGCATCGCCGGCGGCGCGGACAAGTGCAACTGGCTGACGAGCGAGCTCGGCTTCGATGCTGCCGTGGACTACAAGGACGGCGCGGTCTTCAAGGCGTTGCGTGCGGCCGCGCCAAAGGGCATCGACGTCTATTTCGACAATGTCGGCGGCGACATTCTCGAAGCCTGCCTGCCGCAGATGAACAATTACGGCCGCATTGCCTGCTGCGGCGCGATCTCGCAATATGACGGCACACCATCCGCGCACGGCCCGCGCGGCGTGCCGGGACTGATCGTGGTGAAGCGGCTCGTCATGCAGGGCTTCATCGTGATGGATTACATGAAGGAGAGCCCGCGCGCGCTCGCCGATCTCCAGGCCTGGGTCAAGTCCGGCAAGCTGAAGGTGCAGGAAGACGTCATCGACGGCCTCGCGAACACGCCAAAGGCGCTGATCGGATTGCTCGCGGGCGAGAACCGCGGCAAGCGGATGATCAGGCTCTGACGATACCGGCGCGGCACATCCGCGCCGGTATAATCTACTTGCGGTAGCGGCCGAAGCGGCCAATGATATCGCTCGCGAGGCATCACTCGCGACGATTGCGATTGCATGACTTTGATTAAGCGTCGAACGATATCGACAGGGCAGGAATTCATCCAGATGTTCAACACGTTGAAACGAGTCTCAACGCGCAAGGCGCTGCTGGCGGCGGCATTGTTCGCAACTGCAACAGGCGCGTTCGCGCAGGCACCGACCGACGCGCAGAAGAGCGCCATCCGGTCCGCATGCCGCTCGGACTTCATGGCGCACTGCTCCAGCGTGACGCCCGGAGGCACGGAGGCGTTCCAGTGCCTGCAGAAGAACATGTCGAGCCTCTCGTCGGGATGCCAGACCGCGGTTCGCGCGATCGCGCCTCCAGCGGCGCCGAAGACCGAAGCCGCTCCCGCCGCGCCGAAGACCGAAGCGGCGCCCAGGGAAGCAGCTCCCAAGACTGAGCCGGCAGCGGCCGCGCCCAAGGCTGAGTCAGCCCCCGCTGCGAAGCCGGCCGCCGCCGCAGCGGCCCCGAAAGCTGCTGCGCCCAAGCAGCCAAGCAGCGCGCAACTTGCCGCAATCAAGAGCGCGTGCCGGGGCGATTATCCCAAGGTTTGCGCCAGCGTGCCGCCAGGCGGCGCGCCTGCGCTGGAATGCCTGGAGAAGAACAAGGCCAAGGTCTCGCCGGCCTGCGGAAGCGCCGTCAGCGCAGCAACCGGTGGCGGCGCGGCAGCCGCCGCAGCCCCGTCTGCAGGCGCGGCAGCCGCCCCTGCCGCAGCGCCCACCGTGCTCGTGCTGCGTCCGATGCGACCGCGCGAAGAGCTGTTCGTGGCACGATCGGCCTGCGGCGCGGACATCCGCACGATCTGTGCCGGCGTCGAGGTTGGCGCCGGCCGCATCATGCAGTGCCTTGCGAATAACGCGGCATCGCTGTCGCCGGCGTGCCGGGACGTGCTGGCGGCGTTCACGGTGCGATAGCTCCGCCGCGCAACGCGCGCATCGATATTTGGCAGCGCGCGAGCATGAATTTTCGCACGCTTGCAGCGACAAATCCTTTGCTGATCCGATTTCGATCACGACAAGACCGGGAGGACAACATGCGATCATTGCTGCTCGTTGCTTCTGCGCTCCTCGCTTTCGGCGCAACCATGACCTTCGAGGCCACCGATGCCAATGCGGTGGTGTGCGCCCGCGGCGTCTATCGCGCCGGTTGCGCCGGGCCGAACGCGGCCGTCGTGGTCCGCAAGCCGGTTCCGGTCGTCCGTTGCACCAGGGTGCTGGTGAACGGCGTCTATGTGAAGCGCTGCGTCTGACACGCGAATAGCCAAGCCGGCACGGTTTGGCTATGATTCGGGCCTGACGGCTTCGGGGGCGCGCAAGACGTGCGTCCGAAGATGAGCTGCGGCGCGTCCTCGCTTAGCCGATAATTCTGCTGGCGCGGGACGTCGGAGCACATTAGTCTACCCCTAGATAGTAAGTATACTGTCAATTAGGGAGGCAGGCGTTGCGGATCGCCGTGATTGGCGGAGGGCCCGGTGGGCTCTATTTCGCCTATCTGTGGAAGAAGCGTCACCCCGAGGATCAAGTCGACCTGTTCGAACAGAACCCGGCCGACGCGACCTGGGGCTTTGGTGTCGTGTTCTCCGACCAGGCGCTGGAATTCCTGCGCGCCGACGACCCCGAGACGGTCGACGCGATCGCGCCGCATATGGAGAGCTGGGAGAACATCACGCTGAACCTCGGCGGCGACAGCGTCGCCATCGACGGCGTCGGCTTCTCCTCCATCGGGCGGCTCGAGCTGTTGAGGTTCCTGCAGCAGCGCGCGCTCGACGTCGGCGTCACGCCGCGCTTCGACACGCAGATCCACGCGATCGACCAGCTCAATGGCCACGATCTGATCGTCGCCGCGGACGGCCTGAACTCGCTGGTGCGCCGCGCCTATGAGGGCGATTTCGGGACGTCGCTGTCCTACTCCTCCAACAAGTTCGTCTGGTACGGCACCTCGAAGCGCTTCGACACGCTGTCGCAGACCTTCGTGAAGACCGACCGCGGGGCTTTCAACGCGCATCACTACCGCTACTCGCCGACGATGAGCACCTTCCTGGTCGAATGCGATCACGCGACCTGGCAGGCCTATGGCTTCGCCTACAAGGACTTGGAGCAGTCCAAGGGCGTCTGCGAGGAGGTGTTCGCGGACACGCTCGGCGGTCATTGCCTCGTCTCCAACAAATCGGTCTGGCGCAATTTCCCCTGGGTCTGGAACGAGCATTGGTCATTCAAGAACATGGTACTGATCGGCGATGCCCTGCATTCGGCGCATTTCTCGATCGGCTCGGGCACGCGGCTTGCCATCGAGGACGCCATCGCGCTGGTCAAGGCGCTGGAATCGGATGCGCACCTGACCACGGCATTGCACCGCTACCAGGCCGCGCGAAAGCCGGTGGTGCAGAAGCTCGTCAACGCGGCCCGCACCAGTGCCTTCTGGTACGAGCATTTCGCCCAGCACATGCAGCAAGGCCTGATGGACTTCGCCTACAGCTACATCACCCGCTCCGGCCGTATCGACGATGCACGCCTGCGCCACATGTCGCCGGGCTTCATGGCGCGTTACGAGGCCGCCAAGAACGGTGGGGATGAGGCATGAGCAACGAGATACGCGACCAGGTGCCCGCCGACAGCGAGGGGGCGCGCGAGATCGGCTTTGCCGTTCCTGACATCTACAACGCCAGCCGGGTGTTGTTTGACAATCTCGGCAAGGGAAGCGGCGACAAGCCCGCGCTGATCGGCCCGGCGGGCACGCGAACCTACGCCGAGCTCTGCGGCGAGGCCTGCCGCTGGGGCAACGGTCTTGCTTCGCTCGGCCTGACGCGCGGCGACCGCGTGCTGCTGTTTCTCGACGACACGCCGGCCTACCCGGCTGCCTTCTTCGGCGCGGTGCGCGCCGGCTTCGTGCCCCTCCTGATCAACACGCTGACGCCGCCGGATCTCCTGCAGTTCTATCTCGCAGATTCCGGCGCCACCGTTGCGGTGGCGGACGCCGAGTTCTGCGCGCGCTTCAATGCGCAGGCCTGCAAGGATACGAAGCTGCATACGCTGATCATCGCCAACGGACCGGCGGGCGATCACGCCGCACCGAAGGCGCTCGCGGCAGCAGGCTGGCTTGCGCAGTTTCCCGCCCAACTGGCGGAAGCGGACACAAATCGCAACGAGATGGCGTTCTGGATGTATTCGTCGGGGTCGACCGGCCGGCCCAAGGGCATCGTGCATCTCCAGCACGACATGGCCTATAGCGACCTCGCTTTCGCCAAGGACATCCTGAAGCTGACGCCTGACGACATCTGCTTCTCCGTGCCGAAGATCTTTTTCGCCTACGGCTTCGGCAATTCCGTCACCTTCCCGTTCTCGGCGGGGGCAGTGACACTGCTGCTGCCGGGCCAGCCGAAACCCGCCGCGATCTTTGCGGCGATCGCGCAGTACAGGCCGACGGTCTTCTTCGGCCTGCCGACGCTCTACACCTCGCTGACCAAGGCCGAGGGCGCCGAGAAAGCAGATTTCTCGTCCTTGCGCATGGCGCTCTCCGCGGCCGAGGTGCTTTCGGCCGAAGTCTTCAACGGTTGGAAGACGCTGACTAGCCTTGAGATCGTCGAGGGCCTCGGCTCGACCGAGGTGCTGCACATCTATCTCTCCAACCGGCCCGAGCAAAAGAAGCTCGGCGCCGCGGGAATGCGCGTGCCCGGCTACGAGGTCGCGTTGCGCGACAAGAACGGCCGCGACGTCGCCGACAACGAAGAAGGCATCTTGTGGGTGCGCGGCGATTCCAACACGCCGCTGTACTGGAACCGGCCGGACAAATCCGCCGAGACCATTCGCGAGGGCGGCTGGATCTACACCGGCGACCGGTTCGTGCGCGATGCCGACGGCTTCCACTTCTTCCGGGGCCGCGCCGACGATCTCATCAAGATCTCCGGACAGTGGGTCTATCCGCTCGAGGTCGAGCTGTGCCTCGCCGACCACCCCGACATCCGCGAATGCGCGGTATTCGCCGCCGAGCTGCCGGACCGCCGCATGACGCTGAAGGCCGTGGTGGTGATGAACAACCGCGCGGTCAACCAGGGCGACGCGACGCGGCGATTGCAGGATTACGTCAAGGGCAAGCTGCTGCCCTACAAATATCCGCGCGAGGTGATCTTCACCGACGAGCTGCCGAAGACGGGGACTGGGAAGATTGACCGGCAGGCGCTGCTGAGGATGTGACGCAAACAGCGGTAAGGGACGCACACTGCCGCCACCATCTCGGTGTCATCCCCGCGAACGCGGGGATCCATAGCCACAGGGAGTGGTTGTGGCGTTAACTGGTAACTCCGAGTCCCCGCCAAACTCCTGCTGCGGCGTATGGGTCCCGGATCTGCGCTTACGCTTGTCCGGGACGACAGCGGAGGGTGGCGCACACAACACTCCTCGCCCTCATCCCGCCTTCCCCAGATGCTCCAGCGCATCCTCTGCCCGCAGCGGCACGCGCGAGGCTTCGTTGTTGAGGTCGACGAGCTGCGACATCAGCCCCATCAGCGTCTTGCGATCGGCCGGCTTCAGCGGCTCCAGCATGCGCGCCTGGGCGCGCTCGACGGCCGGGATGATCTCGCGCAGGATCGCGGTGCCCGATTTGGTCAGATAGAGCAGCTTGATCCGCTTGTCCTCGGGCGCCGGCTTGCGCTCGATATAATCCTTGGCCTGGAGCCGCTCGATCACGCTGCCGAGCGTGGAGCGGTCGAAGGCGATCACCGCCGACAGCCGCGTGGCGTCGATGCCGGGATGGGTGTGGATCGCGATCAGCGCCGCATATTGCACCGGGGTCAGGTCGAACGCCCTGCACTCCTCCATGAAGATCGAGACCGCGATCTGCTGCATGCGCCGGAACAGATAGCCCGGCGCCGCGTAGACCGCGTCGATCGTGATCGGAGCGGGCGGCTTACTCGGCATCGGGCTGCTTTTCCGGTGCGGCATCTGCGAAGGCCGGCAGCGCCTTTGCCGCCGCTTCCGCCTGGAGCAGGCGTGGATAGGCCGAGACATCGACGCCGAAGCGGCGCGCGTTGGCGAGCTGCGGCACGAGACAGAGATCCGCCAAGGTCGGCGCGTCGCCGAAGCAGAACGGGCCCTTCTCGCCCTTGATCAGCGTCTCGCAGGCCGACAGCCCCTCGCGGTTGACCCAGGCCGCCCAGTCCTGGACCTTCTCCTCGGGCAGGCCGAGCTCGCGCAAGCGCGCCAGCACTTTCAAATTCTGCACCGGATGGGTGTCGCAGGCGATCGCGAGCGCGAAAGCCCGCACCTTGGCGCGGCGCAGCGGATCCTTCGGCAGCAGCGGCGGATTGGGGTGCGTCTCGTCGAGCCATTCGACGATGGCAACCGATTGGGTCAGCACCGCCCCCGCATCGTCCTCCAGCGCCGGCACGAGGCCCTGCGGGTTGATGGCGAGATAGCTGGGCGCGCATTGCTCGCCCTTGCGCAAATGATGCGGCAGATGCGCGGCCTTGAGGCCCTTCAGGTTCAGCGCGATCCGCACGCGGTAGGCAGCGCTGGAGCGGAAATAGCCGTGCAGCTTCATTGGAACCTCCCCTATGCTTCTGTCATTCCGGGCTCGCGCCAAGTGGGGCGCCCTGGAATGACCGTCTTGTACGTTATCCCTCGCATTGACGCTACCTAGATCGTCAGTATACTGTCAATCAACAAAACGAACGGGAGCGCCGCCATGGAAGCCGTGACCAAGACGCCGGAACGCGAGGCCTTCTACAAGAAGATCGACGGCGAGAACCTCACCGCGCTGTGGACGGTGATGAGCGATCTGATCACGCCGGAACCGAAGAGCGCCTGCCGGCCTCACCTCTGGAAATTCGATGTCATCCGCGACTACATGACGGAGGCCGGCAAGCTCATCACCGCCAAGGAAGCCGAGCGGCGCGTGCTGGTGCTGGAGAACCCCGGCCTGCGCGGCCAGTCCAAGATCACCACCTCGCTCTATGCCGGCGTGCAGATGGTGGTGCCCGGCGACGTCGCGCCCGCGCACCGGCACAGCCAGTCGGCCCTGCGCTTCGTGCTCGAAGGCAAGGGCGCGCACACCGCCGTGGACGGCGAGCGCACCGCGATGGAGCCGGGCGATTTCATCATCACGCCGTCAATGACCTGGCACGATCATTCCAACGAGACCGATCAGCCGATGTTCTGGCTCGACGGCCTCGATATTCCGCTGGTGCAGTTCTTCGACTGCTCTTTCGCTGAAGGCTCGAAAGAGGACCAGCAGAAAATCACGAAGCCCGCGGGCGACAGCTTTGCGCGCTACGGCCACAATCTCTTGCCGGTCGACGTGAAACGCGCCTCGAAGACATCGCCGATCTTCAGCTATCCCTATGCCTACACCCGCGAGGCGCTGGAGAAGGCCAGGACGAGCCAGGAATGGGATGCCTGCCACGGCCTCAAGCTGAAGTTCAGCAATCCCGAGACCGGCGATTTCGCGATGCCGACCATCGGCACATTCATCCAGCTGCTGCCCAAGGGCTTCAAGACCGCGCGCTATCGGTCGACCGATGCCACCGTGTTCTGCCCGATCGAGGGCCGTGGCCGCAGCCGCATCGGCGATGCCGTGTTCGAATGGGGCCCGCGCGATCTGTTCGTGGTGCCGAGCTGGCAATGGGTGACGCACGAGGCCGACGAGGACGCCGTGCTGTTCAGCTTCTCGGACCGTCCGGTGCAGCAGAAGCTCGATCTGTTCAGGGAAGATCGCGGCAACGCGTGAGGACGGCTCCGTCTACTCCGCTGTCGTCCCGGACAAGCGCGCCCTGAGCGCGCGTAGATCCGGGACCCATAGCCACAGGAAATAGTTGTGACCCTAAGCAGATAACTCCGACGCCCTTAATCACGCTTGCCTGTGGTTATGGGTCCCGGGTCTGCGCTTGCGCTTGCCCGGGACGACGGTCGAAATTGCCGCTACCGCCAGTGCAGCAACCGCGTCTCCAGCCAGCCGATCACCTTGCCGACCACGAGCCCAAACACCGACAGGATCACCACACCCGCGAGCAGTTGATCCGTCTGCATGAGATTGCCGGCCTGCAGCACGAAGGCGCCGATGCCGTATTGCGCGCCGATCATCTCGGCGCTGACGACGAGCAGCAGCGCCACCGAGGCCGTGATGCGGAAGCCCGCGAGGATCGCGGGCAGCGCGCCGGGCCAGATCACCTTGCGCACGATGGTGGCGAAGGGAACGTTGAAGCTCTGCGCCATGCGAATGAGATTGCGCGGCACCGCATCGACACCGCTATAGACCGAGATCGCGGTCGAGAAGAACACGCCGAGTGCAATGGTCGCGATCTTCGGCTCTTCGCCGATGCCGAGCCAGAGGATCAAGAGCGGCAGCAGCGCGATCTTCGGGATCGGGAACAGCGCCGAGATGAAGGTGATGCCGACGCTGCGGGCCAGCCGCGACAGGCCGATGGCGAAGCCGACGACGACGCCGGCCCCAGTCCCGAGCAGCCAGCCGACGCCGATGCGCAGCAGCGAGGCCGAGAGATGCTGCCAGAGCGCGCCGGAGACCGCGAGCTGATAGATCGCGCGAACGATGGCAGCGGGCGTCGGCAGAAACAGCGCATTGACGAGACCAGCGCTGCCCGCCGCCTGCCATACCGCGATCACCAGAGCGAGCGCGATCCAGCCGCCGTAACGGCTCGATGCCGGTACGAAGCCGGCGCCGCGGAAGCGGACGCGCCGCGTCGCCTCGCTCTTCGCCGCCGCCTCCGTTGCCGCACGATCAAGCATGCTGGACCTCGCGCTCGGCATCGATGGCTTCATTGCGGATCAGGGACCAGATCTGGTTCTGCAGCGCGAGCAGCTTTTCGCGCGCCGCAGCCTCGCCGCGTGCCGCGCGCGTCATCGGCACGGTCACGACCTCGCGGATGCGCCCCGGCCGCCGCGACAGCACGACGATGCGGTCGGCGAGCCGCGCGGCCTCTTCGAGATTGTGCGTGACATAGACCGCGCCCATGCCGCCATCGGCGAGCAGCCGAACGAAATCTTCCATGAGCAATTCGCGCGTCTGCGAATCCAGCGCCGAGAGCGGCTCGTCCATCAGGAGAATGGCGGGCTTCACGGCAAGCGCGCGCGAAATGCCGACGCGCTGGCGCATGCCGCCGGAGAGCTGCTTGGGGTAGGTCGCGCGAAAATCGGTCAGGCCGGTGCGGCTCAGGGCATCCTCAGCCAGCGCGCGGCGCTGAGCGGCCGAGAGCGGGGTGTGCAGCAGCGGGAATTCGACATTCTCCTCCACCGTCGCCCAGGGCAGCAGGGCAAAATCCTGGAACACGAAGGTGAGCGGATTGAGACTGTCCGCCGGCGGCGCGCCGCGCAGCTCGGGCGCGCCGGAGGTCGGCTGCAGCAGCCCGCCGAGGATGGAGAGCAGCGTGCTCTTGCCGCAGCCGGAAGGACCGACAATCGCCACCACCTCGCCGGCACCGACGGTGAAGGAGACGTCGTCGAGCACGGCGAGATCGCCGAAGCGATGGGAGATGTGGTTGGCGATCAGGTCCATGGAGCGAGCCCACTCTCTTCACCCTCCCCTGGAGGGGGAGGGTCGGTTCGCATGTAGCGAAGCGAAATGCGAACCGGGGTGGGGTGACGGTCCATCCGCAACAGCACTGATGATGTCCGCTCTCGAAGTTTCCGCGAGTGGTTGCAAACGATGGAGGGACTGCCGCCGTGGCTCACCCCACCCCGCTCGCTCCGGACGATGCTGCGCATCGTCGGTGCGATCGACCCTCCCCCTCCAGGGGAGGGTGGCAGATCGCCCATCGCCAGAGTCTGCATCGTCAACATCAATCCGCCTTCACGTAATCCTTGGCGATGATCGCTTCCGCGTCAAAGCCCTTGTCGGCAAAGCCCTGCTCCTGCAGCCATTTGATCTGGTTGTCGACGTTCTTCACGTCGAGCTTGCCGTCGGGATCGATATAGGCGCAGTTGCCGACCACCTGCTCGACCGGAAGGTTGGTGTATTTAGCGATGATCTCCAGGAGCGGCCTGGTCTTGTCGTTGATTGGGGCCTTGCCGTCTTTCATCGCGGCGAGAATGACGTCGTGATATTCGCGATCGGCCTTGGCAAGCGCGCCGAGCAGCTTGGTTACCAGGGCCTTGTTGGTCAGTGTCTTCGGCGAAGCGAACACTGCGCCCAACTGCCACGGCGTCTCGTCGCCGACCCAGCCCAGGAACTTCGCGCCGCCCTCATCCATCAGCTTTCGCGCGGTGGAGATGGGAAGCAGCGCCGCATCGACGGTCTCGCCCTTCAGCGCGGCGGCCGCGTTCGACAGCGATTGCAGCGGCACGATCTTCACGTCCGCGAGCTTGAAGCCGTATTTGTCGGCGAGCAGGCCGAGCGAATAGTGAAAGCTCGATCCGACCTGCGTCATCGCCACGCGCTTGCCGGCAAGATCCTTCGGCGTTTTCAATCCGGCCGCATAGGCGTTGTTGCTGGCGAAATAGCCGATCAGGGGATAGCCGGCCTTCTCGCGGCTCATGCCGCCGATCACCTTCAACGTGCCCTTGCCGGCGAGATTATAGAGACCGGCAGTGAAGGCGGTGATGCCGAAATCGACGTCGCCCGAGGTGGTGGCGACCGCGATCGGCTGCGCGGCGTCGAAGAACTTCAGCTCGACATCGAGGCCGGCCTCGCGGAAATAGCCCTTGTCCTGCGCGATGAAGACCGGCGCGGAGGAGGATAGCCGCAGCACGCCGATCCTGGCCTTCAGCGCGTCCTCGGCCCGCGCCGTGCCCATCGCCGTGATCGCCACCAGGCCCGCAAGCGCGAGCCGCATTATCCCGATCATCCCGTTTCCTCCGCCGTCGTTGTCTTGCAGTGCGTTACAGGCCTTCGGGCACCATCTGGTCCCGGCCGATGAAGGCGCCCTGTTGTTTCAACGTTTCCTGCAATTTTTCAACCGGGATTTCGCGTGGAATGCGGTTACCCGATAACGCCAGAGCCGCGGCGGAACCGGCGGCCTCGCCCATCACGAAACAGGCACCGGAAACCCGTGCCGCCGACTGGCCCTCATGGGTCATCGAGGCACAGCGGCCGGCGACCAGGAGATTGTCGACGCCTTCGGGCACCAGCATCCGGTAAGGCAGCTCGTTGTAGCCGCGGGATTCCGGGATCGGCGGGAAGGTGAAGACGACGTCGCCGGGAACATGGGCCTCGATCGGCCAGCCATTGACGCCGATGGAGTCCTCGAAAGAGGCGCAGCCGAGCACGTCCTCGCCGCTCAGCTGATAGCTGCCCGTGATGCGGCGGGTCTCGCGGATGCCGAGCTGCGGAGGCAGATCGACGATGTAGGACTTCTCGAACCCGGGCACAGTGCTGCGCAAGAACTCGTACGCCGCGAGCGCCTGCTTGCGGCCCTCGATCTCGCCGCGGGTGAGATCGTCAGGCTCGACGCCGTTGATGGCATGGCCGTCCTCGCGCGCGACTTGCGTAAAGTTCACCCGCCATTCGATGCCGGACTTCTGCGGCCGCACGATCGCGCTCTTGCGCGGGAAGCTGTGCGTGCCGGCGGCCGCGGCTTTCTCCATCAGTTGCGGAATGGTCCGCCAGGCATCGCCGGCCTTGTCGGGATCGATGCCGTTGAGGCGGAGCATCATGGAAGGATAGAGCGGATGGCCGTGTTCGTCGCCGATCTCGAACGGCGCGCCGGCCCAGACGGCGAGATCGCCGTCGCCGGAGCAGTCGATGAAGATCTCCGACCGCACCGCCTGCCGGCCCGCCTTGGTCTCGACCAGCAGCGCGTCGATGCGACTGTCGTCGCCCATCACCACGCCGGCGCCGAGGGCGTGGAAGAGGATGTGCACGTTGTGGCTGGCGAGCAGCTGATCGGCCGCGATCTTGTAGGCCGCGGTGTCATAAGCCTGGGCGAACACCTTGCCGAGGATCAGATGCGGCGTGTTGAGGCCGTTCAGATGATCGATCCGCGCCAGCAGCTCGGACGCCATGCCCTGCACCAGCCGCCGGTGCTCGCCATGGACGTTGCCATGCAGACCGCAGAAATTGGTGACGCCGGCGGCGGTGCCCATGCCGCCAAGGAAGCCGTAGCGCTCGATCAGCAGCGTCTTCCGCCCCGCTCGCGCACTCGAGGCCGCAGCCACGATGCCGGCGGGGCCGCCGCCGAGCACGACGACTTCATACTCGCCATAGAGCGGCACTTGTCGTGCCGGTTCGTCGATCGTCATGGCCCGCATGGCGCGTTCCTTCCCAAATTTCTTGCTTGGGCTCGACTATGAATTAACGCGAGAGGGGGTACAATCCACCAAAATACACGATCAGCTTTCGCGAATCGAGAAAGGCGAAAATGGACATCCTCGTGAACCTGCAGGCCTTTCTCGCCACGGCGGATGCCGCCGGCTTCTCTGCCGCTGCGCGAAAACTCAACGTCTCGACCTCGGTGGTCGCAAAACGCGTCACGCAGCTGGAGGCGCGGATCGGCACGCCGCTGTTTCACCGCTCGACCCGGCAATTGCGTCTCACCGAAGCCGGCCAACGCTACGTGCATCGCGCGCGCGGCGTCGTGACCGACGCCACCGACCTGCTCTCGCGGATGGGCGAGAAGGGCCACGACCTCGTCGATCACCTGCGCATCAAGGCGCCGACCTCGCTCACCGTGGCGCGGCTTGCGGATGCCTTCAGCGCGTTCCAGACCCAGAACCCGAAGCTCAAGCTCGACATCGTGCTGATCGACCGTCCCGTCGATCCCGTCACCGAAGGGTTCGACATCGCCATCGGCGCCTTCCCGCATTCCTTCGGCGGCGTGGTCGACGAGCCCTTGTGCGCGCTGAAGCGGCTGCTCTGCGCCTCGCCGGCCTATTTGAAGAAGCACGGCACGCCAAAACATCCGCGCGACCTCGTCGAGCATCGCTGCCTCAGCTTCCTGCCGACCGGACCGGAATGGGTGTTCGACGGACCGCGCGGGCGCATCAGCATCCAGGTCAGCCCGCTGCTCTCCTCCAACGAGGGACATGTGCTGGCGCGCAGCGCCATCGCCGGCAACGGCATCGCGCTGCTCTCGCATTATCTCGTGGCAGACGCATTGAAGGAAGGCACGCTGAAGCCGGTGCTGCGCGACTTTCCGATTCCGGAATTGTGGGTGAAGGCCGCGATTCCCGAGCGGCGGCGCAATGCGGCGGCGGTGCAGGCGCTGTTGACACTGCTGAAAACGTCACTGGCGCCGTCGCTGTGAGCCATGTCGCGCATCCGGGCTACGCACCCTTGTTGGAAGTTGCAGTTGCGCTTGAACAGCGGACCTGACAGAAGGGCCGCCATGAATTCGACCGTCGCGAAACTCGCCCTGCCTGCCCTGATCGCTCTCGCAATCTCGGCCACTCCCGCCGCAGCCGTCGAGCAGAACTGCCGCTTCATCCAGGCCAAGCCCGATCGCGAGGCCTGCTACAAGCGGCAGGAGGAAGAACTCGCGGCCAAGCGCAAGCCTGCCGTGCCGACCAGCGAGAGCAATACGCTCGAGACGCTCCGCCAGATGCGGCAGGACGACGACGCCGTCTACCGCAGCATCAACAACATCTGCCGCGGCTGCTGAGCCTTAATTTTTCGCACCCCACCTCGCGGCCCGCTTCTCCGCAAACGACGCCAATCCCTCCGCCGCTTCCGCGCTCTGGCGCTTGAGCGAGTGCAACTGAACGAGGCGGGTGTACGCCGCATCGTCCACGGCCATGCCGCCGAACGAGCTTTCCAGCGCGAGCTTCTTGGTTTCGGCCATCGCCCCCGGCCCGTTGGCGAGCAGTTGCTCGACCACCTTGGCGCCGGCGGCTTCGAGCTCAGCCAGCGGCACCACGTCGTGGACGAGGCCGATGCGGCGGGCGTCCTCGGCGCCAAAGCGTTCGCCGGTGAGGGCATAGCGGCGGACCTGCCTGATACCGATGGCGTCGCAGAGCTGCGGGATGATGATGGCCGCCGTCAGGCCCCAGCGCACCTCGGTGATGGAGAACAGCGCGTTGTCCGCGGCGATCACGACATCGCAGGCCGCGATGACGCCGGTGCCGCCGCCGAAGCAACCGCCCTGCACCAACGCCACGGTCGGGATCGGCAGCGTGTTGAGCCGCTGCACCGCCTCGAAGGTCGCGCGCGAGGCAGCTTCGTTGGCCTCCGCCGATTGCGGCCGGACGCTGTTGATCCATTTGAGGTCGGCGCCGGCCTGGAAGTGCTTGCCGTTGCCCCTGAGCACGACGACACGCAGGTTCGGCTTCTTGCCCAGATCGTCCATGGCCGCGAGCACGCCTGATATCAACGCGCCATCATAGGCATTGTTGACCTCCGGCCGGTTCAACGTGACGGTCGCAACCCCGCGCTCATCGAGGGTCCACAGGACAGGGCTGGCAGTCATCGGCGATCCTCCGGTCAATTGCTTGGCACGCACTATGGCCGAGGCGATGCATCCTGATCCATATCTTTCCAGCGTGGGGCGGCCGCGCCCATCGCATGGCGGCTTGTGTCATGCTGCCGCCCCGATGGCACCCAGGGACAGGACGGAATCATCATGCGCATCTGCATTTTCGGCGCGGGCGCCGTCGGCAGCCACATCGCGGTACGGCTGGCGCGGGCCGGCCATGACGTGTCCTGCGTGATGCGGGGTGCGCATCTGGAGGCGGCGCGCGCGGGCGGCCTCAAGCTGCGCGTCGGCGATTCCGAGGTGTCCGCCAAGGTGAACGCCTCGGGCGATCCGGCCCAGCTCGGCCCGCAGGACGTGGTGATCTCGACGCTGAAGGCGACCGCGCTGACCGGGCTGGTGTCCAGCATCAAGCCGCTGCTGCAGGACGACACCGTCATCGTATTCGCGCAGAACGGCATTCCCTGGTGGTACGGCATCGGTCTGCCGCCGCGGCATCCGACGCCGCCGGACATATCCTTCCTCGACCCCGGCGGCCGCCTGCGCGCCTGCATCCCGAAGGAACGCATCATCGGCGGTGTCATCTTCTCCTCCAACGAGGTCACCGCGCCCGGCGTGGTGCAGAACCTCACCCCGGACCGCAACCGTCTCCTGATCGGCGAATGCGACGACCGCAATTGCGAGCGCATCACCAAGCTGCGCAACGTGTTCAACGACGCCCGGCTGGAATCGCCGCCCGTGGCCGAGATTCGCGAGGCGATCTGGTCAAAGCTGCTGACCAACATGTCGCTGTCGGTGCTGTGCCTGCTCACCGGCCAGACCGCGCGCGGCGTGCGCGACGACCCGGCCTTTGCCGACGTGATCCCGCGCATGCTGAACGAGGCCAACGACATCGCCCAGCACTTCATTCCCGAGGTCAAGCGCGTCACGCGCAGCGGCCCTGCCCCCAACCACAAGCCGTCGCTGCTGCAGGATTACGAGCTCGGCCGCGCCATGGAGATCGACGTGCTGGTGAAGGCCCCCGCCGCTTTCGCGCGCACCGCCGGACTGTCGACACCGACGCTCGACCTGATCGCCGCGCTGGCGATCCAGAAGGCGCGCGACAAGGGGCTCTACGCGGCGTGAGCTTCAGGCGAGACTGTCGATCCAGGCCGCGAGCGCGTCGAGCACTTCGGCGAGCGCCTCGTCATTGGTCCGGCCGGATTTTTTCAAGACCGCAAAGGAGTGATCACCGCCTGCGACCTCATGCAGCTTCGCCTTGGTCCCGAGCGATGCGATGACGGGCTCGAGATGGCCGAGATCGGCAAGCTCGTCGCGCGTGCCCTGCAGGAACAGCATGGGGATCCCAATGCCGGCGAGGTGTTCGGCGCGCTCGGACGACGGCTTCTTGGCGGCATGAAGGGGGAAGCCGAGGAAGGCGAGCCCCTTGACGCCATGCAGCGGTGCCTTCGCTTGCGCCTGCGAGGTCATGCGTCCGCCGAAGGATTTGCCGCCCGCGATCAATGTCACCCCGGGACAGAGCCGCGCCGCTTCCGCGACAGCTGCACGGATGGCGGCGTGCGCAACGGCCGGCTGGTCGGGACGTCCCTTCTTCTCTTCCATGTAGGGGAAATTGAAGCGGAACGTGGCAATGCCGCGCGCCGCAAGACCGTCGGCGACCTTCTGCATGAACGCATGCCGCATGTCGGCGCCGGCACCATGCGCCAGAACGTAGCAGGCGCGTACCTTGTCAGGCTGCGTCAGGATCGCCGAGACCGTGCCGATGCGCTCGATGTCGAGCTTGAGCTCTTTGGTTTTCACAGCCAAGATCAGCCATCCCAAACAGACGCGTTTCCGGCCGCCTTGGTAGCGTCACCGGCGCAGCCTGAAAACACAATAATTGCCGCGGCCCGCTGGCCTACCAAGCCTAGGCCGTACCAACCGAGGTGACCATGTCCTACCGCTCCTCCTGGATGACCGAAGAGCTCGACGTCTTCCGCGACCAGTTCCGGAAATATCTCGCCAAGGACCTGGCGCCGCACGCCGAGAAATGGCGCGAGCAGAAGATGGTCGACCGCTTTGCCTGGCGCGGCCTCGGCGAGATGGGCGCGCTGCTGGCGAGCGTGCCGGAAGAATATGGCGGCCTGGGTGCCACCTTCGCCTATGACGCCGCCGTGCTCGACGATCTCGAAAGCACCGTGCCGGAGCTGACCACCGGCGTCTCCGTGCACAGCGCCATCGTCGCGCACTACATCCTCAACTACGGCTCGGAGGAGCAGAAGAAGCGCTGGCTGCCGAAGATGGCTTCCGGCGAGATGGTCGGCGCCATCGCCATGACCGAGCCCGGGACCGGCTCGGATCTTCAGGCCGTCAAGACCACCGCGAAGAAGCAGGGCAATTCCTACGTCATCAACGGCCAGAAGACCTTCATCACCAACGGCCAGGCCGCCGATCTCGTCATCGTGGTCGCGCGCACCGGCGAAGCCGGCGCCAAGGGCATTTCGCTGATCGTGGTCGAGACCGAAGGTGCCGACGGCTACAAGCGCGGGCGCAACCTCGACAAGATCGGCCTGCACGCCTCCGACACGTCGGAGCTGTTCTTCGACAACGTGACCGTGCCGCCGGAGAATTTGCTCGGCAAGGAAGAAGGCCAAGGTTTTGTCCAGCTAATGCAGCAATTGCCGCAGGAGCGGCTTGCGCTCGCGGTCGGCGCCGTCGCCGCGATGGAGCGGGCGGTCAAGCTCACGGTCGATTACACCAAGGAGCGCAAGGCGTTCGGCAAACCGCTGATGGATTTCCAGAACACGGCCTTCACCCTCGCCGAGCGCAAGACCGAGGCGATGATCGCGCGCGTCTTCGTCGACTGGTGCATCGAGCGGCTGGTCGCGAAAGACCTCGACACGGTCACCGCGTCGATGGCGAAATACTGGTGCTCGGAGAAGCAGGTCGAGACCGCGGACGAATGCCTCCAGCTGTTCGGCGGCTATGGCTACATGCAGGAATACCCGATCTCGCGCATCTTCATCGATTCCCGCATCCAGAAGATCTATGGCGGCACCAACGAGATCATGAAGCTGTTGATCTCGCGGTCGCTGTAGGAGAGAGGTACGCACGCTTTCGCGGCAATCCCAACTCGTCGTCCCGGACAAGCGGAGCGCCGATCCGGGACCCATTCCTGCGTTCGCAGGGACGACAGCGGAGACCGCGGCAACGGCGGTGCCACAAGCCCGTTCGCGCAACCTACTTCATACGCTTGTCGGCGGCGATGAAGTCGATGAAGGTCCTGACCTTCGCGGAGAGATATTTGCGGCTCGGGTAGACCGCGAACAGCTTTCCGGCAAAGACGATGTGCTCGGGCATGACGTGCTCGAGCCGTCCGGCCGCGATGTCTTCGGTGACCAGCCATTTCGGCAGGAAGGCGAGGCCCATGCCTTCCAGCGCGGCCATGTGCAGCAGCGTTTCGTTGCCGCTGCGCAGCACCGGGTTGAGCTTGACGGTCTCGGGGCCGTGCTCGCCCGCGAAGGAGAAGCTCTCGCCCGGATAGAGCGCGTAGTGCAGCAGCGGCTGGCCGGCGAGATCGGCGAAGGTCGCCGGACGTCCCGCGCGTTTGAGGAAGGCCGGAGCGGCCACCATGTAGAACGGAACGCTGGTGATGGGACGCGCGATCAGCGCCTCGTCGGGCGTGCCGGTCGCGCGCAGGGCGAGATCAAAACCCTCCTCGACCAGGTTGACGAGGCGGCCGCTGAGATCGATGTCGAGGCGCACCTCGGGATAGCGGGCTTGGTAGTCCGCGAGCACGCCCGCGAAAATCGTGTTCGCCATCCAAACCGGCGCGGTCAGGCGCAGCGTTCCGTGCGGAACGACGGTCGCATTGCTGACGGCGGCCTCGACCTCGTCGAGCGAATCCAGCATCTGCCGCGCCTGCTCGAAATAGAGCGCGCCGCTTTCGCTCAGGCTGACGCGCCGGCTGGTCCGGTTGAGCAGCCGCGTGCCGAGCCGCTTCTCGAGCTGCATCACATGCTTGCTCGCCATGGCCGGCGAGATGCGCAGGCGCTGCGCCGCCGTCGCAAAGCTTTTCAGCTCGGCGACCAGGCAAAACACCCTCATGCTAACCAGGGAATCCATGCGATCATCAACATCCAGGAAATAAACTAATCCTGAACAGGATAATGATCAAAAATGGAGAAACTATCAAATGGTGGCAACCCTCACATTCCGGAGACCCCACCATGTCCAGCACCACCTTCGAGACCGCCACCCCCGGCCGCGCCCTTCGTATCGGCCTCTGGGCCGCCCAAATCGCCCTCGCCTTCGTGTTCATCTCGGCAGGGTTCGTGAAGCTGACCACCCCGATTCCCCAGCTAGCCGCGATGATGCCCTGGGCCGGCCAGTATTCCGAGACCTTCGTGCGCTCCATCGCGTTGGTCGACCTCGCCGGTGGGCTCGGCATCCTCCTGCCCGCCCTGACGCGGATCCTGCCGCGGCTCACCGTGCTCGCCGCGCTCGGCTGCGCGGTGCTGCAGGTGATCGCACTCGTCTTCCACCTCTCGCGCGGCGAAGCCGCGGTGACGCCGCTCAACATCGTCCTGCTGGCGCTCAGCCTGTTCGTGCTATGGGGACGCAACAACAAGGCGCCGATCGCGCCGCGTCAGCTCTGACCGGCAGCGGCTGTGATCTCTGCCAATGGATGGTCCCGCAGGGGACTGCTCGCCGGCACCGCGATCCTCACGGCCGGCGGCACCGCCGCTGCCAAGGAGGATCGCCTCGTCGACGGCGTCGTGATCCTGGTCGACAGCAACGAGCCCTATGTCATGGGCCACGCGGTCAGCTATTCGGCCAATCTTGCCAGACACTTTGCCGACAAGGGCGCGAAACTGCTGATCGAGGTCGTCGCCAACGGCAAGGGCATCGACGTCTTCCGCGCGGACAAGACGCCGCTGGTCGAACCGCTCGCGACGCTGCGGCAGTCGCTGCCCAACCTCAGCTACAGCATGTGCGCTTCATCCAAGGCGATCGCGGAAGCCAAGGAGCAGGTCTCAATTCCGCTGATATCAGGCGCGATCCTCGTTCCGTTCGGCATCGGACGCGTCGTCGATCTGCAACTGAAAGGCTGGGCCTATATTCATGCGTGAGAAGCCTCGCACGTTGTCGCGGCGATCGCTCCTGATCGCCGCGCCGGCTTATCTCACTGTCCTGCGCGCGGCCCGCGCCCAGGATAGCTGGCCACCGGTGTTCGAGGCCGGCCGCAGCCAGTTCACACTGGTACGGCCGCACGCGCCGATGCCGCAGCTCAGGCTTCAGGACGTGAGCGGTCGTGACACCGTCGTGACGGCGAAGCCGGGCCGCATCACGCTGGTGAACTTCTGGGCGACCTGGTGCGCGGCCTGCAAGCTCGATCTGCCGATGCTCGCAAGCCTTGCTGGCTCGCGGCCCGACCGGCTCGACATCGTCGCGATCTGCACCGACACGAAAGATCTGCGCAAAGTCCGCACTTTTCTCGGCGGCCTCCCGGTGCAACACCTCGCCTGCTATGTCGACGCCTATGGTGCGGCGGCGCAGGCCTCCACCGAGATGTTCTCGATCGTCGGCATGCCCATCACCTATCTCGTCGGAACGAGCGGACGCGTCGAGGGCTACATCACCGGGGCGCCCGACTGGCTGTCGCCGGACGGCGCGCGATTGCTGCAATTCTACCGCGAGCAGGGCTCGTGATCGTCAGTTCGGATGCCACCAGCGGCCGCCGATGACGACGCCTTCCGACACGATCTTGCTGTTACCGATCAGGTGCTCGCCGACCACGTCCTCATAGTCGAACTGGCCCTGCTTCACCGTAATCAGCGTGGCGTCGCCGACGCTGCCGGGCTTGAGGCTGCCGAGTTCGGGGCGGCGCAGCGCCATCGCGGCATTCACCGTCGAGGCCGCGATCACGTCGGACAGCTCCATGCCCATGCACAAAAACTTCGACATGGTCGTGACCTGGTCGAAGGCCGGGCCGTCGATGCAGAGCTGATGGATGTCGGAGGAGATGGTGTCGGGATAAAAGCCGTTGGCGAGCATCGCGCGCGCGGTCTTGAACGCGAACGAGCCCTTGCCGTGGCCGATGTCGAACAACACGCCGCGCTCGCGCGCATCCAGCACCGCCTTCTTCACCGTGCCTTGCGCCGTTGCCGGCGTGTTGGGGAAGGGACGGAAGGCGTGGGTGAGCACGTCGCCGGGACGCAGGCGCGCCAGCACCTCCTCATAGCTCGGCGGCGGATGGTCGATATGCGCCATCAGGGGCATGCCGACCTCGTCGGCAACCTGAAGCGCGATGTCGAGCGGCACGGCCCCCGACGTGCCCGAGGAATGCAGGCCGACGCGCACCTTGATGCCGACGATGAGATCGCGGTTGGCATCGGCGACCTTGGCCGCCTCGATCGGATTCATCAATCGCAGCTCCTCGCTCTCGCCGACCATGATCCGGTGCGAGAAGCCGAAGATGCCGGCATGCGAGACGTGCAGATAAGCGAGGATGCGGACCTGGCTCGGCTCGATCACGTGCTTGCGGAAGCCGGCGAAATTGCCGGGGCCGGCGCTCCCGGTGTCGACCGCCGTGGTGACGCCGGAGAGACGGCAGAATTCCTCGGCGTCGATGCCGAGCGAGGTGCCGCCCCAATAGACGTGGGTGTGCAGGTCGATCAGCCCCGGCGTGACGATGAACTGCGAGACATCGCGCACCTCAGTGCCCGGATCGGCCTTGAGCCCGGTGCCGATCGCCGCGACCTTGCCGCTGGCAAAGGCGACATCGGTCACGGCATCGAGCTTCTGCGAGGGGTCGATGACGCGGCCGCCGCGCAGGATCAGGTCGAAAGGCATCATCGTCTCCGGATGTGGCGGCCGAACGCAGGCAGGGTCAGCCGGCAAGACAGGGAGGTATCCCACTGCGCATCGATAAACACCGTATGACTCATGTCAATGTCCGGGCCGGGCTCGATCCTATGATCCGATCGACCGGCAAGCCGACAGCGATCTGGCTTTCCAACAATTTCCCCGCCTGAAAGGATCACGGACATGAGCTACGCCACAATCAATCCGTATACCGGCGAAACTCTGAAGACATTTCCCAGCGCGACCGATCAAGAGGTGAGTGCCGCCATCGATCGCGCAGACGCAGCCTTTCGCGCTTGGCGCGAAGTACCGATCTCGGCTCGCACTGCGATCCTTCAAAAGGCGGCAGACATCCTGCGGCGAGACTGCGATACCTATGCGAAGCTTCTGACTCTGGAAATGGGCAAGCTGTTGGCCGAGGCCAAGGCAGAGGTCGAGCTCTGCGCGCGCATCTTCGAATACTACGTCAAGAACGCCGAGCAGCTGCTGCGGCCGGAGAAGCTGCCTGTTGCAGACCCGGCGGAGGGTGAGGCGATGATCGTCCACGATCCGCTTGGCGTGATCCTCGCCATCGAGCCCTGGAACTTTCCCTATTACCAGATTGCGCGCATCATCGCGCCCCAGCTATCCGCCGGAAACACCGTGCTGCTGAAGCACGCCTCGAACGTGCCGCAAAGCGCGGCAGCCTTCGAACGCATCATGCGCGAGGCCGGCCTGCCCGAAGGGTGCTTCACCAAGCTCTACGCCACCCGCTCCCAGGTCGAGATGATCATCAACGATCCCAGGGTCCATGGTGTCGCGCTCACCGGCTCCGAGGACGCCGGCGCGATCGTCGCCGCCCAGGCCGGCAAGGCGCTGAAGAAATCGACGATGGAGCTCGGCGGTGCCGACGCGTTCGTCGTCCTCGCCGATGCCGATCTGGAAAAGACCGTCAAATGGGCCGTGTTCGGCCGGCACTGGAACGGCGGCCAGGTCTGCGTCTCCTCCAAGCGCATGATCATCGTGGACGCCGTGTACGACGAATTCCTGGCGCGCTATCGCAAGGGTGTCGCCGCGCTGAAGGCCGGCGACCCCTTCGATTCCGAGACGACGCTGGCGCCGCTGTCGTCGCAACACGCCGCCGACGAGATCAGGGAGAGGATCCAGCAGGCCGTCAAGCAGGGCGCGAAGGCCGAGGAGGTCGGCCCGTCGGTGCCGAACCAGGGCGCATTCGTGCAGCCGACCATTCTGACCGAGGTGAACGAGGACAATCCGGCCCGCTATTGGGAATTCTTCGGCCCGGTCTCCATGCTGTTCCGTGCCAAGGACGAGGCCGACGCGGTGCGCATCGCAAACGACTCTCCCTTCGGCCTCGGCGGCTCGGTGTTCACGTCGGACCTCAAGCACGGCGCGGAAGTCGCGCGAAAAATCTCGACCGGCATGGTGTTCGTCAACCACCCGACCAAGGTGGAAGCGGACCTGCCCTTCGGCGGCATCAAGCGATCAGGCTATGGCCGCGAGCTGCTCGGGCTCGGGCTCAAGGAGTTCGTCAACCACAAGCTGATCGACGTCGTCGATATCGACGCGCGCTTCTGATCGACTGCACGGATGCGGGCGGGGCAAAGGCGCTCGGCCCCGCATCCGAAGTGTGGAGAGCGTAGGACCGATGATCGGACACGGCTTGGTGCCGGTCACGCGGGCAGTTCGTACACCGGAAACCGCGTGGAGCAGAGCCGATGGCTCATGCGAGGCTGGCGATCCCGGGAAGACTCGAACTTCCGACCTACGGTTTAGGAAACCGTCGCTCTATCCGGCTGAGCTACGGGACCGCGGAACCCGCCGGTCTGGTGGGTTACCTGGGTGTACATATCAAAGCGGCGGCGGGACAGGAAGCCCTCGTCTCGCCCAATGCGCAAGGACCACAGCCGATCCTACGCCCTGATATTGTTGTCCTTCACCACCTTGCCCCAAGTGGCGACCTGCTTGTCGAAGAAGGTCTTGAAGGCGGCGCCGTCCTGGAGCAGCAGCGTCATGTGCTGCGTCTCCTTCAGCTGGGTCGCAGTCGCTGGCTCGCTCAGGATCTCCTTGGACGCCGCCGCGAAGGCCGCGACGACGTCGGGCGGCGTCCCGGTGGGCGCGAAGATGCCCCACCAGGCCAGCGTCTCGAAATCGGGAAAGCCCGCCTCGATTGCGGTCTGCGTGTCAGGCAAGGCCGGCAGCCGCTCGCGGCCGAGCTGCAGGACCGGATGCAGCATGTTGGTGCCGAGCTGGGCGGCGACCAGCGCCGCCGATCCCGCGATCAGATCGACATGGCCGCCGAGCACGTCGTTCATGGCCGGCCCGCCGCCGCGATAGGGCACGTGCATGATCTCGACGCCGGCCTTGCTGCCGAGCACGGTCATGGCGAGATGGCCGAGCGTGCCGATGCCGACCGAGGCATATTTCACCGCACCCGGCGTTGCCTTGCAGGCCGCGACCACATCGGCAAAACTCTTGTAGGGACGGCCGGCGCCGGCCGCGATCACGTAAGGCGCGGTGCCGACCAGCAGCACCGGCATCAGCTCGCGCTCGACGTCCACCGGCGGTTTGTCGAGGATCGACGGAATCACGGCGTGGGAATCGAAGGTGACCAGGAACGAGGTGCCGTCCGCGGGGCTCTTGGCAACCTGTGCCGCCCCGAGCGCGCCGGCCGCGCCGGACTTGTTCTCGACCACGACGATGCGGTTGAGTTTCGTCTGCAGGCTGGCCTGCAGCAGCCGCGCCATCGCATCGGTCGATCCGCCCGGCGGAAACGGCACGACCAGCGTGATCTTGCTCGCTTGCGCCATCGCCGGCGTCAGCGCGAGAACGGCCGGCGCGGCCAGCAGCGTGCGTCGTGTGATTGTCATGGTCCCCTCCCTTTTTGTCCGCGCCCGGCTTTTTGCTCTTTGGCGCTTGTTACGTCGTCCCGAAACCGGACCCCGCTTTCTTGTATTCTGGCCGAGGCGGACTGAAGATGTCCAGCACCCGGGCGCCGTCGGGACCGGCGCGCATGGTGTGCGGCACATTGCCGGGCGTGCGCCAGAAGTCACCCTTCTTCACGGCGATCTCCTCGTCGCCCTGGACGCGGATGGCGGAGCCGTCGAGCAGGACGCCCCATTGCTCCTCGGGGTGATGATGCAGCGTGCCTTGCGCATGCGGGGCCAGCGTCACCACCGACAGCATCGCCTGCTCGCCGGAGAAGATTCGCGTGGTCACGCCGGCCGCGAGCTCGCGGAACAGGCCGTCGGCGGGATTATCGATGTTGTGAAACTCGTCCTTCTGGCTCATGCCGTCCTCCCCTGCATTCTTCCTTGATCAGGACTTGCCGTAGGAGCCCTGGTAGCGGCCCTCGCGGATCGCCTTCATGGTCTCCTCCTCGCGCGCGACCTGGGCGCGCACGGCTTCCAGCAGCGCGGCGGCGCCCGCGGCAGGAAACGACACCACGCCATCCTCGTCGCCGACGACGATGTCGCCGGGGGAGATCACGCTGCCGCCGATGGAGACAGGCACGTTGATCTCGCCGGGACCGTTCTTGTAGGGGCCGCGATGGATCACCGCGCGGGCGTAGCAGGGAAAATCGTCGGCGGCGAAAGATGCGACATCGCGGATCGCGCCGTCGATGACGTAGCCTTCGGCTTTGCGCCATTGCGCGATATTCTTCATGATCTCGCCGACCAGCGCGCGGGTCTCGTCGCCGCCGCCGTCGACCACGATGACGTCGCCGGGCCCGACCAGCTCCAGCGCGCGGTGGATGGCGAGATTGTCGCCGGGGCGGGTACGCACGGTGAAAGCCGTCCCGACCAGCTTGGCACCGCGATGATAAGGCCGCAGCCCCACCGCGCCCGGCAACCGGGCGAGGTTATCTGATATGACCGAGGTCGGCGCACCGCGAAAGCCCTCGATGATCCCGGCCGGCGGCTTCGGCACGCTGTTCGCTGCGATGGTGATCGTCATGTCCAAAAATCCTTCCGTCGATTAATCGGCGTGCGCCCGCGCCTTCGCCGGCATGATCCGGAAGGCGCGCCCTTCCTTCATCCATGCTGCGCGCTCGTCGCGCAACAGCGTTCTGCGAACCTTGCCCGAATCGTCGCGCGGCGGGGCGCTGACGATCTCGAAGCTTTCAGGGTGCTTGTAGCGGCTGAGCCGATCCTTCAGAAAGTCGGCCATGCCGTCGGCGATGGCCTGGCCATCCATATCTGCCTCCGGCTCGATGATGGCGTGCACGCGCTGGCCCAATTCCGGATCGGGCAATCCAACCACGACACAGGAGCGCACGCCGGGCGCCTCGGAGACGGCCGCCTCGACCTCGGCCGGATAGATGTTGGCGCCGCCGCGCAGCACCATGTCGGCCAGCCGGTCGCCGAGATAGAGATAGCCCTCCGCATCCAGCCTGCCGATATCGCCGAGCGATTCCCAGCCGTCGCCGCGGCGCTTCGGCTCGGCGCCAAGATAATGATAGGTGGCGTCCTTGCCGTCATTGTTCAGGAAATAGATTTCGCCGGTCTCGCCCGGCGCGACGTCCTTGCCGTCCTCGCCGATGATGCGTAAGCGCGCCATCTCGCCGATCTTGCCGACCGAGCCCTTGTGCGTCAGCCATTCCGTGCCCGAGATGATGCAGGAGCCCTGCCGTTCGGTGCCGCCATAAAGCTCCCAGATTCGCTCCGGCCCGAGCCAGGCGATCCAGTTCTCCTTCAGCCAGGGCGGCATCGGCGCGGCCATATGAAACACGGTCTGCAGGCTCGACAAATCATAGGCTTTGCGCACATGCTCCGGCAGCGCCCAGATCCGGTGCATCATGGTCGGCACGAAATTGACCCATTGCACCCGCTCGCGCTCGATCTGGCGCAGCGTCTCCTCGGCGTCGAACTTGACGAGGCCGGTGAGCTGGCCCCCGGTGAACAGCGCGTAATGCGACACGATGAACGGCGCATTGTGATAGAGCGGGCCGGGATTGAGCAGCGAGACGCCGAAGGGAATGCTGAGCGGCGGCGCCGCGACGGTATCGGTCACCGCCGGCTGATGATCGAGGATCACCTTTGGCCGCCCGGTCGAGCCGCCTGAGGTCATCGCCTTCCAGTAGCGCGCGACCGGCAGGTTGAGCGGCTCGTCCGAAAAACCTTGCGGCACGAAGTCGGCGGGCAGACGGTTCGGCGCGTTCCAGTCGGCCTCGCCGCCGACCACCAGCGCGGGCTTGAGGATGTCGAGCACCGCGGCGGCCTCACCCCGCGGCAGCCGCCAGGACAGCGAGGTCGGCGTCGCCCCGCATTTCCACACCGCGAAGGAGGTCTCGAAGAACGCGTTGCCATTGGGCAAGCCGATCGCAACGAAGTCGCCCGGCTTGACGCCCTTGGCCATGAACGCCCGCGCGCGCCGGTTGGCGCCGCGCTCGAGCTCCTCCCATGTCAGCATGTCCTGCCCATGACGGATGGCGACGGTACCTCGCGGTTTGCGTTCAGCGTACCAGCGCGGCACGTCGGACAGGGGCAGCAGCATCGGGCGTTTCCACTTCGTCTTCTTGGCGTCGCCCCGAGTGAGGCGCTCGGAAGGCGAAGTGTAGCAGCCGGCCAGCGCGGCGCTGTGACTCCCGCGCCACGTCAAGCACAAAATGTCAGCATTGCAGCCATGAAATTCCCGGGTTCCACGGGTGACAAGCCGGCGATAAAGGGGCAAAAATCTGGCTCGACTCAGTTTGGGTTGAGTTTTCCAGGGAATGCTCTCGTAGAATGTCGTCAGTGATTGCATTGCGTCGTGCGGCGCTGTTTCTCGTGGCCGCAGCAGGATCTCTTCTGCTGACGCAGTCGCATGCCCAGGCGCAGTGGTGGAAGCGCGCGCCGGTCGATTTCGAGGAATGCGCCGACGTTGCCGAGAAAGCCGCGACCAAGGCCGAGAAGACCTCCGCGCTTGCCGACTGCAACGCCAAGTTCGCCGGCCGCCGCAAGGCCGGCGGCGGCTATTCCTATTACGACTTCCTTCAGGACCGCACCTTCGACATCGCCGGGCCCAACCCGACGCCGGAGGAGCAGAAGAAGATCGACGCAGCCTATACCGCCTATCTCGCCAAAGAGCGCCGCAACAACGAAGCGGCCGAGGCCATGGCACGGCAGCAGCGCGAGCAGCAGGAACAGCAGATGCAACGGCTCCAGCAGGTCGCGCTGAGAACCGACGTCGAACGCGTGCCGGTGCCGGTCGAGCGACCGAAGGTGCAGCAGACCGTCGGCCAACGGAAGGGCGCCCCCTGCACCAAAGGCTCCTTCTCCTGCGAATGGCCGCGGCTGTCGGAAGGCCTGAACGACCTGAAGAAGCTGTTCAACCCGACGCCGACCAAGCCGGCGAAGAAGGGCTGAGCTGGACTTGCGCGGTCTCAGGCGATCGCAATTGAGCGAAAGGCTCGCGCCACATCCTCGCTGTCGTCCCGGACAAGCGTAGATCTCGACGACGCGAAGCGTTGTCGGGAGCGGAGCGCCGATCCGGGACCCATACCCACAGGGCGTGGTTATTGCCCGCAGCGGGTCACTCCGAGTCCCCGTAACCACATCTTCCTGTGGCTATGGGTCCCGGATCCGCGCGCGCTCAGGGCGCGCTTGTCCGGGACGACGACTGGGGATGTCGCACCACCTGCGCAGGCAACGCCTCACTTCGTGCGCTTCTTCTTGCTGTGCTTCGGTTTGGCCACCGGCACATCCGCTGGCGCCGTGACCGTCGGCGAGGTGCCCAATTGCGACCTGCTCTCCTGCAATCGCCTGTCGTATCCCGGAGAGTTCTGGACCGTCGGTGGCCTTGCATGGGCCAGCGTCGATGCGCAGCACACCATTGCCAGCGCCAGTCCCGTCATCCAACAACGCTTCATCGCGCACCTCCTCGCGCTTTAGGACACGCCACGGATCTGCTGCGGCGTCAGCCGCGGCGGTCCGTTGCCGGCGGCTTCGGCCTCCCTGATCAGCGCAACAATACGGCGCATCAGCGGCACGTCGACATGATTTTGCGCGGCGAGCGCAATGACTGCACCTTGCAGATAGTCGATCTCGGTCTTGCGGCCCTGCTTCAGGTCCTGCCACATCGAGGAGCGCGCCTCCGGATCGATCTTCATCGTCCGCCCCAGGATCGCGTTGAAGATCCCATCCGGCAGTCGCAACAAGGTCGGAGACCAGTTCATCGGAATCGGCGTCGATGAGACCGGCGTGATACCTGCCGCTTTCAGCGCGGCCAGCCCCTCCGCCATCTGGTCTGCGAACAGCCGCCGCCAGTCGCGGTTCGCCAATTGCGCGGCGAGCGGCATGTCCGACAGCGCGCTGAGGGCGTTGTTCAGATTGATGATCAGCTTGCCCCATTGCACGCCGGTGATGTCGGCGCTGGCGCGCACGCTGAGGCCCGGCACCGAAAGCGCTGCGGCCGTGTTCTCGGCGTCCGCGCCGATATGGATGTCGCCGGAGGTCGAGCGGTGGAAACGCCCCTCGCCCATTGCGATCACGTTGAACGGCACCATGCCGGCGAGCACGCGGCGGCCACCGAGACGCTCGCGCAGCACCGCGACATTGCCGACACCGTTCTGGAGCGAGACGATGACGGCATCCTCGGGCGCATGCCGCGCGATCTGATCCGCGACATCGGCGGTGTCCGCGCTCTTGACGCAGACCAGCACGATGCCGGCGCTGTGAAGGATCGCGGGATCCTCCGAAAGCGCGAGCTGGCCCGCGCCGAGCTTCCGCTCGGAGCCGTCGAAGTCCGTCAGACGCAGGCCGAACCGTTCGATCTCGGTCTTCACCCGCGGCCGCACCAGCAGCGCGACACGGCGGCCGCCGGCCGCCAGCATGCCGCCGACGAAACAGCCGATGGCACCGGCGCCAGCCACCACGATCGGTCGATCCGCAATCACTGAACTCGCTCCTTGAACGTGCTGCCTTCGATAGCAGAGGCGAGGCCGGCAACCAATCGCGCCACAGCCGCCTTGTAACCGTCACGAGTGCCCCATATGTTTTTGCCCCGGGGGCAGTCAGCGGCGAGCGCTCGCCGGACGAGACGCCAAAGGAGAGCACCATGGGTCTACTCGACGTCCTCAACGGCATGCAGAACGGCCCGCGCGGGCCCTCGACGCCGAGCTCCGAGAAATCCTCCGGCGGCATGTCGCCAATGACCATGGCGCTGCTCGGCCTGCTCGCCTGGAAGGCGTTCAAGCACATGACCGCAAACCAGTCGGGGACGGCGCCGCAACCGTCACCGACCCCGGCCCCGCCGCCGGTGAACGCGGACAGCGGCGGTCTTGGCGGTCTCGGAGGTCTGCTCAAGGGCGGCCTCGGCGGCCTGCTCGCCGGCGGCGCCGCCGGCACCGTGCTGAGCGGCGGCCTCGGCGATCTCCTCAACCAGCTCCAGCAGGGCGGCCACGGCGAGGCCGCGAATTCCTGGGTCGGCAAGGGCCAGAACAAGCCGATCGCGCCGGGCGATCTCGCCAGCGCCCTCGGCGCCGATCAGATCGAGAGCCTGTCCGCCCAGAGCGGCCTGTCGCGCGAGGAGCTGCTCAGCGGCCTCAGCCAATATCTGCCGCAGGTGATCGACCATCTGACGCCGGACGGACGGCTGCCAACCGAGAACGAACTCTCGGGCAGAATCTAGTCAGACCTTGATCGACACGCTTTCGGGAAGGGGAGCACACTCATGAGCATGGGCGGCCTGTTGTGGATCATCGTCGTCGGCTTCATCGCCGGCCTCATCGCGCGCTGGCTGGCGCCGGGGCCGAACAATCCGAGCGGCTTCATCCTCACCACCATCCTCGGCATCGCCGGCGCGTTTCTCGCGACCTTCGTCGGCCAGGCCATCGGCCATTACAGCCCCGACCAGGGCGCCGGCTTCATCACGGCCACCATCGGCGCGGTGGTGGTGCTGTTCATCTGGCACCGGCTGGTGGCGAGCGGCGTGATCAAGGGCTGAACACACTCCCTGTCGTCCCGGACAAGCGCGCCCTAAGCGCGCGCAGATCCGGTACCCATAACCCCA
>NZ_CAKZJO010000063.1 GCF_936943645.1 uncultured Bradyrhizobium sp.
AAACGCGGCTCGCACCTCAGGATGACGCCATCGCGTGTGGCAGCAGACTTTACTTCTTCGCGAGCCCGAGGGTCTCGATCACCTTGCGCTCGGACTCGGTGACTTCCACGACGAACTTCTTGTAGTCCTCGGTGTTCTTGTAGTTCGGCACCATGTCGTATTTGGCGAGCGTGGCCACGACGGCCGGATCCTCGACCGCCTTCTTGAAGGCGTCGTGCAATTTGGCGACGATCTTTGGATCGAGTCCCTTCGGGCCGGCAATGCCGAACGGGGAGTCATAGACCATGGGGTAGCCGAGCTCCTTCAGCGTCGGCACGTCGGGATAGTTCGGCGAGCGTGCGCCGGTCCACACCATCAGCAGCCGGAGCTTGCCGGCGTCGACCAGCGGTCGCCATCCCGTGGAGTCCGCCTGGAGCATCGTGTGCTGCCCCAGCACCGCGGCGTTGGTCTCTGCGCCGCCCTTGAAGGGGACTTGCGTCAGCTTGATGCCGGACATCCCGGCGATCTGCTCCATGCCGATATGCAGCGAGGTGCCGGCGCCCGGCGTGGCATAGGTCACCTTGCCCGGGTTCGCCTTCGCGAACTCCACCACGTCCTTCCAGCTCTTGAACTGCGATTCTGCGCTGGTGGTCACACCGAAAGTGTAGCCGGTGAGATGGACGATATAGGTGAAATCCTTCGCCGGATCCCACGACACGTCCTGCATCAAGGGCAGGCGGAACACGGTGATCGGAATCTGCGAGATGGTGTAGCCGTCCGGCTTCGCGGCGGCCGCCATGGTCGCCGGTCCCACCGTGCCGCCGCCGCCGGCCTTGTTGTCGATCACGATCGGCTGTCCCAGCACCTTCGAAGCGCTGTCGGCAATGGCGCGCATCGAGATGTCGGTCGATCCGCCGGCTGGCCAGGGCACGATCAGCGTGATCGGCTTGCTGGGATAATCCTGCGCACCGGCAGCCGTCGAGAGCAGCGCGCCCATGACAACATTCATCGCGGCAAGTGCGATCGTCTTCAGCCCGTATCGCGGCATCGGAATTCCTCCCTCGCGGCGGCCTTCCTGCGGCCGCCGTCCTTCGTTCTTGTGAGAGGATTGTTCCCGAAATCGAAGGAGAAGAAAAGCGCATTGCGCGGACCGCGGGCCGCGGCGTGTGCAGCAATCCCGGCAGAACCGGAACATGCGACAATTGGTCGTTTGCTCGTGTGCCGAGAGGCGGAATTTGAGGGTGTCGAAGCCGCTAAGCCACGCGCCGGACCGTGTTCAGCGTCTCGATGGTGCGGCCGACCTCCGATGCCGGGCAGGGCTTGCCGAAATAATAGCCCTGCACGGCCGTGCAGCCGCATTCGCGCACGAAGTCGAGCTGCTCCTCGGTCTCCACGCCCTCGGCCGTCGTTTCGACGCCGAGCACGGAGCCGAGGCTTGCGATGGTGCGGACGATGGCAACGCTTTCAGGGCTTTCGCCAAGCGTGCCGACGAAGGAACGGTCGATCTTGATGCGGTCGAACGGAAACTTGCGCAAGTAACTCAGCGAGGAATAGCCGACGCCGAAATCGTCGAGGCTGACACGGACGCCCAGGGAGCGGAGCTGGTGCAGGATCTCGATCGTCGCCTCGCTGTCGTCGAGCAGGGCGGTCTCGGTGACCTCGAGCTCGAGCCGCTGCGGCGGCAGACCCGCTTCGGCCAGCGCGCTTGTGACCATCGCCACCAGCCCGCGCGAGCGGAATTGCACCGGCGACAGGTTCACCGCGACCGCGACACCGGGCCAGGCGGCAGCCGTCGCACAGGCGCTGCGCAACACCCATTCGCCGATCGGAACGATCAGTCCGTTCTCTTCCGCGATTGGAATGAACTCGGCCGGCGAGATGAAGCCGCGCGACGGATGCTTCCACCGCAGCAGCGCCTCGAAGCCGGTGAGCTCCGACGAATCGAGCCGCACCTGCGGCTGGAACACCAGGTGGAATTCGCGCGCTTCCAGCGCGCCGCGCAGATCCTGCTCCAGTGCGTGCCGGCTGCGCGCCTCTTCCTCCATTTCGGGCTCGAACAGCTGGTAGGCCCCGCGCCCCTTGGCCTTGGCCTGATACAGCGCGAGGTCGGCGCATTTCATCAGCTCGTCGGCATCGAGCCCGTGATCGGGCGCGATCGCGATGCCGACGGAGGCGCCGACGTGAATCGACTGGTTTTCCAGCGGCGGCGGACGGCCGATGACCTCGACCAGGCGCCGGGCGAGCTTCTCCGCCGATTGCGGCTGCGGTCCGCGCTGCAGGACGGCGAACTCGTCGCCGCCGAGACGTGCGACGGTGTCGTGTTCGCCGACATTCTCCTTCAGGCGCGCTGCGACCCAGCGCAGCAGGCGGTCGCCTGCGGCGTGGCCGAGCCGGTCGTTGACGGTCTTGAAATTATCGAGGTCGAAGCACAGCACCGCCATCGCACCGCCGGCGATCGCGACCTGGTTCAGCCCCTCGCTCATCTTCTCGCGGAACAGCGTGCGGTTGGGCAGGTCGGTCAGGGAGTCGTGCCGCGCCATGTGCGCGACGCGGGCCTGGGCCTTGTGGCGCTCGGTGACATCCTCGTAGGTGACGACCCAGCCGCCTTGCTCCATGCGCTTGTGGTTGAGCTTGATGATGCGGCCGTCGTTCAAATGCCGGTGCAAGGTGTGCTCGCCCTCGCGCAGCCGTTCGACATAGTCGGCATAGAGCTTGGCGCCTGTCGTGTTGGGGTGGATGCCGAGCTCGCAGCTGTGCTCCATGATCTCGCGCATCGAGACACCGGGCTTCACGACGTCAGGCGACAGGCCGTACATCTCGATATAGCGGCGATTGCAGACGATCACGTGCAGGCTCGCATCGAGCATGCACAGGCCCTGGCTCATGTTGTTCAGCGCTGCGTCGAAGCGGCGGTACTGTTCGCTCAGCTCTCCGATCGCATGTTCCCGCTCGGTGATATCCTCATAGGTGGCGACGAAGCCGCCCTCGGCCAATGCGCAATAGCGCACCGAGATCACGGTGTCGTTCGACATCCTCCGCCGCATCGGCGAGCAATCGCGGTTCGCGATCCGCGCGCTGGCGGCTTCGAGGATTTGCTGCGGGCTGTACTCCGATGCGAACGCGCCGTTCTCCATCGAGCGCTCGATCAATTCGGAAAGATGCGTGCCGGGCCTGGTCTCCTCCGGCGACAGCAGGTAGATCTTGCGATAGGTGGTGTTGCAGACACGAAGGCGCATGTCGCTGTCGTAGAAGGCGAGCCCGTGCGCCATGTTCTCGAGCGCTGCATCGAGGATGAAGTTCTGCTGCCTCAGCGTTTCCTCGTATTGCAGCCGCTCCGTGACGTCCTCGTGCACGGTCACCCAGCCGCCGTCGGGCAGGAAACGGGAGACGGTCTGCACCATGCGTCCGTCGTAACGCATCACCAGCAGCGCTTTCGCCCGTCTGGCGCGCACGTCCTCCAGCCTGGAGTTATGGAATTCGTCGGTCGGCATGCCCGGCAAATTGCCGCGCGCCACCCAATGGTCGAGCACCGTACGGTGTGAAGCCCCCGGCTTCACGATCTGGGGATCGAGGTTGTAGAGTTTCAGGAAACGCTCGTTGCAGACGACGACGTGGCTGTCGGCATCGTACATGATGAGGCCGTGCGACATGTTCGAGAGCGCGTGTTGGCTGCGCTCGGTCTGCACGCGCAATTCCGCTTCGAGCCGGGCGAGGCGGGTGACATCGTCGCAGATCGTCATCCAGCCGCCGCCGGGAAGCGGCTTCAGCTCGAGCGACATGACGAGGCCGGTCGCCAGCCGCTGCTCGGTCCGGAATGGCTTTCCCCCAGCGATCTGCGCGATCCGCGTCGAATAGAGCGCGTCGAGCTCGCTTTCCGGAAAGTTGCCGCGTCCGGCGCTGTGCGCGAGCACGTCGCGGTAGCTCGTGCCCACCCGCACGATGTCGGCCGACATGTCGAACAGGGACAGGTACCGATGGTTAACCAGAACGATCCGGTTGTCGGCGTCGTAGACGCAGACGCCTTGTTCCATGTGGTCGAGCGCAAGCTGGCTCAACGCGACCAGGGCTTCCGGGCCCTGCTCGCGGCGTGCACCAAGCTCGTTGTCGCGGGTCGAAATCATGGGATCGGCGGGATCTCGGCGAGCAATAGACTTAACGCAACCTAATTCAGCCACCGAGGGTAGCGAAGAGGCGGGAAAATTCCCTTAAGCGCAGTAGTTTACGGAGGGTGACCGGCGATGGAGAGCGCGTCCTGATTGCTGAGGTGCCTGCAAGAGTTGGCCATCAGCGCGCGTCAAATGAGGTGTCGTCCCTGCCTAGTGCGCAATTGCGCACTAGGCAGGGACGACGGTTTGGTCTTGGCCCGACCGCCGTCCTACGGCCCGTACAGCACGAGCTCAGTATCGGTGAGGTCGCCGAGCTGCGGCCGGTGCGGGCCCTTGAAATATTTGCGGCCGCGCCGCTCGGTGTAGAAACCGACAAGGCCGGGAATCGGCCCATTGGTATCGATGGCCACCGCGAGCTTGCCGAGCCGAAGCAGCAGCCGGCCGATACGGCCGGCGCAGGCGGCATATTCCGCCGCGTTCCGGCAATAGATCAGCTTCATCGCCGGGGGGGCAAGGAAGCCGCGGCGGATCCGCACCGGTTGCAGAATGAAGGGAAATGTTCCCTTCGGCGTGCGGCAGACGAGGCTGAGGCAATTGTACCGCGCATGCCGCGTCAGCAACTCGGTCTCGGAGTCGGAAAGCCCCTCGATCGTCTTGGCGTGAGGCGAGATGACCTCGATCTCGCTCCAGCGCGGAACGCGCGCCAGTGCGGGGACCGAGAAGAATATGCCGCGACAATAGGCGCGAAAGCCCTGGGTCTCGATGATCGGCCAGGTCCACGGCGCCGGGCTGATGTTGAAATAGGTCACGTCCTTGTGCCGCTGGGCGATCTTGGTCAGCAGCGGAGCGTAGTTGCGGAAGGCCGGATCGACATACCAGCTCGACAAATTGCACTGGACGGCGGTCTCCTCGCCATTCTTGCGGGCCGTGTAGATCAGCAGCAGCACGCCGACCGGCGTGCCTTCGTTGTCGAGCATGTAGCCGAAGCGCGGATAGCCTTCCGGAACGGACCGGAACGCCTGTCGGCGCAGACCCTGGATCCAATAGTTGCGCGAGCGGCCCACGAAGCCGCGCGTCAGCAAGTCCGCGACCGCCTCTGCGTCGGACTCGGTGATCTCGCGGCATCTGACCTTGGTATGGATCACGCTCGTCTTACCCGTGGAAATGACAGGCCCCTTTGGTTAGCGCCAGCCTTCGACATGCGCATCGGCCGCAACCAGCGGCTGCAGGCCCAGGACGTCCCGCACCTTGGCGGGCCAGGCGGAGAGGTCGGTGCCGTGGGTGTGGAACATGGCGACTGCGAGCCGGTCCATGCCGAAGGCGACGCAGCCGGTGTGCGCCGGCTCGCCATGGGCGTCCTGAATGCCCCAGGTCGTGCCGAAATGCTCGCGGTGATAGTTGAAGCTCATGCAGGCCGTCGGCTGCTCTTCCGAGCGCAGCGGGATGAGGAGCTCGAACTTGAGTTGCTGCTGCTTCTGGCTCACCGCCTTCATCTGGCCGACGCGGCCGAAGAACGGGTCGCTGGCATAGTCGACGCGGAAGGTGAGGCCGAGATCGGTCGCGATCTTCTGCGCGCGCACCATCCAGCGCTCGCGGAAATCGGCGACGTCGTCGGGGGTGCCGATGCAGACATATTCGCGCATCCGGAACGATTGCAGCCGGTCGAGATGCTTCGACGGCTCGCGGCGGAAGCAGTCGGCGGCGACGTCGAAGCGCAGGCCGCCCTTCGGCAATTGGCCACGGCTCGCCGCGATCGGATAGACCGGATAACAGGCGGCCGGAGACAGCACGAGGTCGGCCGGCGACAACGAACTGGTCCAGTCGCCGCCGGCATCGAAGCGGCTCACGGCGGCGTTGATCTCGCGCTCGGTCCCGTGCAGGCCGCAGACGCAGCCGAGCAGGTTCGGGAAGCTCTTGAGGTAGCCGGATTTCTCCAGCTGGGCCCGGCTCATCACCGGCGGGAAGCGCATCACTTCGGTGCCGGCCTCGCGATGGCCGGTGATCAGCGCGGCCAGCTTGTCGACGACGCCTTCATAGAGCGCGGTGCGGGCATAGACGCCGTCGGCGCCCATGCGATGGAACAGCTTGTCGGCGAGATGATCGAGCGGATCGATCATCTGCGGCGCGGTCGCGGGCGAGTCGGGAAGGACGGCAATGGTCATGGCGATGTCCTGCTATTCTCAAAATTGTTCTTGTTGGTTCAGTCGCAAGGCGCTTAGTCGTGAAGGCTTGACGGCACGCCGCTCATCAGGGTCGATGTCGCAGCGTTGGCCAGAATACGGTCGTTGTTGATCATGATCGGGGACGACAGCACGTCGCGCAGGTGCCGGCCCATGGTGAACTCGCCGTCGTTGCGGTAGCCGGAGAGGCCTGCGGTGCGCATCGCATGCATCACGGTCTCGACCGCGAGCTCGGAGGCCTGGACCTTCAGAAGCGTGATCGAGGACTGGAAGTCGAGCGAGCTCAGCGCGCGTTCGTCATGCTCTGCGCGGGAGAAGGCGTCGATGTTGGCCGAAATCAGCGCGCGAAGCTTGGCCAACGACATCTTGGCCGCAGTGAAATGTGCCGCAGCGGGCGGCATCTGACCGCCGGACGTGCGGGCCGCCTTGCGGATGAAGGCCTGCGCGCGGGTCACGGCCGCGGCCGCGATGCCGGCCCAGGCCGAGGACCAGCACAGATGCGCGAACGGCGTCATGGTCTGGGCGTGGATCTTGTCGTAGGCCTCCGGGAAGACGCGGTCGGCGGGGCAATCGACCTTCAGCTCGAAGCCGGTCGAGCAGGTGCCGCGCATGCCGAGCGTTTCCCAGCCCTGGGTCTGCTTCAGTGAATAGTCGTCCTTGGCGAGCGCCAGCAGCACCTGGTCGGAAGCCGCGGCGTTGGTGGCACGGCGCGCGATGGTGACGAGACCGTCGGCTTCGGCGCCGTAGGAGATCACGGTGGCGTCGCGCACCAGCGAAACGGTGTCGCCGGCGTGGTCGACGGCGGCGGCGCTGGCGCGGATGTTGCCGCCGTTCTGGCCTTCGGTGGTGGAGGAGGCGAGCAGCCACTGGTCGCGGGCGACCCGGCGCATCATGGTTTCCATCCACGGAATGCCGTGGCCGTGCCTGACGATGCAGGCAACCTTGGTCTGGTGCATTGCGTAGATCATCGCGGTCGAGGCGCAGGCGCGTCCGAGCGTGTAGCAGATGTCGGTGACGTCGTGGATCGAGGCGCCGAAGCCGCCGAACTCGACCGGGATCATGACGCCGAGCAGCTTCTGCTCGCGGGCGATCTCGAAAGCCTTGTGCGGGAAACGGGCGTCGCGATCGACGCCGTCGGCGTCGGCGGCCGCAGCAGCGGCGGTCCGGGCGGCACGTTCGATCAGGGAAGGACCCTGCTCGAGGAAGCTCGTTTGCGTTTCGTCGACAGTGAGGACTGCTTCACGCACGTTCATACTCGTCCGCCTCCGGTTTGCCGTTCGAGATCGCCGGCATCATTTGCGATGCCGCATAAGCGATCTTCCGGCCATCTTTGCTTGTGAGACGAGGCTACGGATTTAATTCAAATTCGTCGATGAAATAGAGGGTAAACAAAGCCCAATTCCGAACGAACAGTTAAGGTCCGGTTGTTTGCATCTGCCGATTTTCCGGCATCGCGTTAGGAATCTGGAAGAGGGACGAATTCCAGACAATCTGAGTCATCGTTTACTAACAAACGCGAAGTATTGATGTCGCCCATTGCGGGACCGCCAGGCTGCGCCCATCGTAACGGCAAGCCGGTGCGACCTTTGACAGACAGACGGGAATTTGCCGATGCAGGCCTTTGATACCGAATTGCGTAATCGCATCATCAAGCTGGTGAAGGGCATCCTCGAACAGAATTCGCTCAGCGCGGCTATCACGCCGTCCGCCAAGCTGGTCGATGCCGGTCTGACCTCCATGGACATGGTCAATCTGATGCTCGGCGTCGAAGCCGAGTTCGACTTCACCATTCCGCAGTCCGAGATCACGCCGGAGAATTTCCAGTCGGTCGAGACGCTGGAGCGGATGGTCGCGACCCAGCTGCGGCTGGCGAACGCGGCTTAAGCGGCCATCGCTCTCCTTCGGGTCGTCCCTGCCTAGTGCGCAATTGCGCACTAGGCAGGGACGACACCGAAAATGTGGCAACCGCTGCCGCCCCTCACAGCCCCGGCACCACCACCCCACCCCCGTTCCAAAACCGCCCCAAAACTGGCATAGCTTAACCATGTCGCACGTGGCGAACAGGGTGGAGCAGGCATGACGCAGGCGGTATTGGGCATCATCGGCGGCTCGGGCATCTATGACCTGCCAGGTCTCGAGGGTGCGCGCGAAGAGGCGATCGGCAGCCCCTGGGGCGAGCCGTCGGCTCCGTTGAGGCGCGGCAGCATCGCCGGCCTGCCGATCGTGTTCCTGCCGCGGCACGACAAGGGCCATCGTCTGTCGCCCTCCGACATCAACTATCGCGCCAATATCGACGTGCTCAAGCGCGCCGGTGTCACCGACCTGATCTCGCTGTCGGCCTGCGGCTCCTTCAAGGAGGAACTCCCGCCCGGAACTTTCGTGCTCGTCGACCAGTTCGTCGACCGCACCCACAAGCGTGAGAGCTCGTTCTTCGGGCGGGGCTGCGTTGCGCATGTCTCGATGGCGCATCCGGTCTCGCCGCGACTGCGCATTCATCTCGCCGCCGCCGCTGAAGCCGAAGGCATCGCGATTGCACGCGGCGGCACTTACGTCTGCATGGAAGGCCCGCAATTTTCCACCTATGCGGAGAGCATGACCTACAAGACGGCGGGTTACTCCGTGATCGGCATGACCAACATGCCCGAAGCGAAGCTCGCGCGCGAGGCGGAAATCTGTTACGCGACGGTCGCGATGGTGACGGATTTCGATTGCTGGCATCCCGATCACGACGCCGTCACCGTGCAGGACATCATCCGCGTGTTGACGTCCAATGCGGACAGAGCGAAGGCGCTGGTGGCACGGCTGGCAAAGGATTTTCCGCGCGAGCACGAGCCGTGCCCGATCGGCTCGGACCGCGCGCTCGACACCGCGTTGATCACGGCGCCCGAAGCGCGCGATCCCGAGCTTCTGAAGAAGCTCGACGCGGTGGCCGGGCGCATCCTGCGCGGTTGAGGCGCAAGGCGAAATACGAAAAGGACGAAGAACGAAAAGGCATGACGCCATGAAGGTCGACGGCAAGCATTTCCGCAGCATCTGGCGCGAACGCGACGGCTGGTCGGTCGGAGCGATCGACCAGCGCCGGCTGCCGCACGAATTCGTCGTCGCGAAGCTGACCTCTTGCGACGACGCGGCCGTTGCAATCCGCGACATGCTGGTCCGCGGCGCGCCGCTGATCGGCGCCACCGCGGCCTATGGCATGGCGCTCGCGATGCGCGAAGACGCCTCCGACGCCGGCCTGAAACGCGCCTACGATACGCTCATTGTGGCGCGGCCGACGGCGATCAATCTGAAATGGGCGCTGGACGAGATGCGCCTGGCGCTCGCGCCGATCGATCCGCTGGAGCGGGCCGAGGCGGCCTACGCGCGCGCCGACGAGATCGTCGAGCAGGACGTCGAGATCAACCGCGGCATCGCGGACAATGGCTTGAAGCTGATCGAGGCGATCGCGGCGAAAAAGCCGGGCGAAACGATCAACGTGCTGACGCATTGCAATGCCGGCTGGCTCGCCACCGTCGACTGGGGCACCGCGACGGCGCCGATCTATCTCGCGCATGAGCGCGGCATCAAGATCCATGTCTGGGTCGACGAGACCCGTCCGCGCAACCAGGGCGCCTCGCTCACCGCCTGGGAGCTTGGTCACCACGGCGTCCCGCACACCGTGATTCCCGACAACACCGGCGGCCACCTGATGCAGCACGGCATGGTCGACCTCGCCATCGTCGGCACCGACCGCGTCGCCGCCAATGGCGATGTCTGCAACAAGATCGGCACGTACCTGAAGGCGCTCGCCGCGCATGACAATGGCGTGCCGTTCTACGTCGCGCTGCCGTCGCCGACGATCGATTTCGCCGTCGATGACGGCATCCGCGACATTCCAATCGAGCAGCGCAGCGGCGTTGAGGTCACCGACATGACCGGTCGCACCGCTGACGGACGGCTGGAGACGGTGCGCATCGTGCCCGAGGGCTCGCCGGTGGCGAATTACGCCTTCGATGTGACACCGGCGCGGCTGGTCACAGGGCTGATCACGGAGCGCGGCGTGCTGAGGCCGGATCGTGCCTCGCTCGCGGCGGCGTTTCCCGAGCGCATCGCCGCCGCGGCGGAATAGGTCTCGTAGGGTGGGCAAAGGCGCGGAAGCGCCGTGCCCACCATCTGCTGGAGGTGGGCACGCTTTCGCTTTGCCCACCCTACGGCAATTGCGAGCTACCCCAGCTTCAGCCCCGTCGCCGCCTCGAGTTCAGCAATCGCCTGCGCGCCGCTCGCCACCTTGATCGTGGTCATGCCCATCTCGCGCGCGGGTTTCAGATTGACGCCGAGATCGTCGAGATAAACGCACTTGGCGGGATCGACCTTCAGCGTCTCCACCATCATCTTGTAAATGCGCGGGTCGGGCTTGCGCAGGCCGATCTTGGCGGATTCGATCACATGATCGAACAGCACCATGACCTCGGCGATGTACAGCGAGCGCCCTGTCAGGCTGCCGATCGCGTTGAACGGGAGGTTGTTGGTGATGCAGCCGGTCTTGAATTGCGCCTTGATGCGCTTCAGGGCTTCGACCATCTCGGGGCGCAGATCGCCCTGCAGCAGCGGCAGCACCTCGCGGCCGCGCACCTCGGCGCCGAGGGCCAGCGACTCCGCGGCAAACAGCCGATCGAACGTCTCGATGTCGACCTCGGCGCGCTCGAACTTGGCCCAGGCGTTTTCGAGATGGTTGGCGGCGTTGGTGCGCCGGATGATGTCAGCGGGCAGGCCGCGTTCGGTCTCGAACCGCGTGAACGCCTCGAACGGCGAACTCGTCAGCACGCCGCCAAAATCAAAGATCACCGCCTCGATCGTCAAGATCCCACCCTCGTCAATTGCTTTCCAAGAGGGCTAGCATGCGCTATCGGCAAGGACCAGTCCGAAGCAATCTGCCGGCGCCAATCACGAAGCGTGTTCCCATGAAGAAGCTTGCCATTCTCATTGCAGCCGCGATGCTCGCGACGCCCGCTCATGCCATCGTCGGTGGCGGCACGCCGCAGACCGACGGCGTCGCGCGCGCGGTCGTCACCATCGTCGGCTCGCGCGGCAATTCCTGCACCGGCACTCTGATCGCGCCGAAGATCGTCTTGACCGGCGCTCACTGCGTGCAGCCGGGCGCGGACTACAAGATCGTCGATCAAAGCGGTGGCGCACCGCAATTGCTGAACGTGCGCACCATCGCGATCCACCCGGGCTACAAGGCGCAGGTCCATCGCGCCGGCGCAGACGTGGCGCTGCTGCAACTGGAAATTCCACTTAAGGGAAAATCGGCGGTGCCGGTCGGCGCACCGAATATTCCAATCCGGGTCGGCAGCCGTTTTGTCATCGCCGGTACCGGTGTCACCGTGCGCGGTGATGGCAGGAGCGGCGGGACCACGCGCGTCGCGGGCCTCGTCGTCACGGGCCAGCCCGGCACGCTTCAGATCCGCCTCGTCGATCCCGTAACCAACGGTGTTCGCGACGGAATTGGCGCTTGTACCGGCGATTCCGGCGGTCCCGTGTTCGAGGACAAACCGAACGGCGCCGTGCTTGTGGGCGTCATCAGCTGGGCGACAGGACCGAACGCCGGCGATGGCTGCGGCGGCCTGACCGGCGTCACGCCGCTCACGCTCTATCGCGACTGGATCTTGCAGACCGCGCGGAGCTGGGGTGCGGCGCTGTGATTTGACCGCGACTTGATCTATGTCATTTTGAAGCTGAAGCGCGGCGGGTGATCATGCCGCGGAGGAAACGCGTCGTCCGTCAAGGGCGGCCACAAGACAACCAAGGCATAGAAGCAACAATGAATGTCGCTGTTCGCGGTCACGCCGCCACCAAGCAAGCTTCCGAACATTTCGACGTGCTGATCGTCGGCGCCGGCATCTCCGGCATCGGCAGCGCCTATCACATCGAGAAGCAGCTGCCGGGCACGAGCTACGTCATCCTGGAAACGCAGGAAACCTTCGGCGGCACCTGGAGCACGCATCGCTATCCCGGCATCCGCTCCGACAGCGATCTCCACACTTTCGGCTACAGCTTCAAGCCCTGGGTCGGCCCGCCCATCGCGACCGCCGAGGAAATCCTCTCCTATATGAAAGAGGTGATCGACGACAACGATATCGCCCGGCACATTCGCTACGGGCACAAGATCAATTCCGCGAGCTGGTCGAGCGAGCAGAATCTCTGGACCATCGAGGCGACGACGACCGACACGGGCGAGGCAAAGACCTTCACCGCGAACTTCCTCTGGATGTGCCAGGGCTATTACCGCCATTCGGAAGGCTACACGCCCGAATGGAAGGGCATGGATCGCTTCGAGGGCCGCATCGTTCATCCCCAGACCTGGCCCGACGATATCGACCTCACCAACAAGAAGGTCGTCGTGATCGGCTCGGGCGCCACCGCGGCGACGCTGGTGCCGAACATCGCGGACAAATGCGCGCATGTCACCATGCTGCAGCGCTCGCCGACCTATTTCCGGCTCGGCCGCAACGCCATCGAGATCGCGGAGGAGCTGCGCCGGCTCCAGGTCGACGAGGCCTGGATCCACGAGATTGTCCGGCGGAAAATTCTGTTCGAGCAGGATGCCTTCACGAAGCTCTGCGTCTCCAAGCCGGAGCAGGTCAAGAAGGAGCTGATCGGCCAGATCAGCGCGGTGCTCGGCCCCGATTACGACGTCGAAAAGCATTTCACGCCGACCTACCGGCCATGGCGGCAGCGCATCGCCTTCGTGCCGGATGCGGACCTGTTCAAGGGCATCGCCAGCGGCAAGGCGTCCGTCGTCACCGACGAGATCGAATGTTTCGTCGAGAACGGCATCCAGCTCAAATCAGGGAAGGTGCTGGAGGCCGACATCATCGTCACCGCGACCGGCTTCAACCTCGCCGCGCTCGGCGATATCGCCTTCGAGATCGACGGCAAGCCACTGGCGTTCGGCGACACCGTCACCTATCGCGGCATGATGTTCACGGGCGTCCCGAACCTGGTCTGGGTGTTCGGCTATTTCCGCGCCAGCTGGACGCTTCGCGTCGATCTGGTCGCGGACTTCGTCTGCCGGCTGCTCGGCCATATGAAGGCCAAGGGCAAGAAGAAGGTCGAGGTCAGGCTTCGCCCCGAAGACCACAACATGCCGATCCTGCCCTGGATCGATCCGGAGAACTTCAACCCGGGCTACATGATGCGCAACATGAACCTGCTGCCCAAGCGCGGCGACAAGCCGGAATGGCAGCACAGCCAGGATTACTGGACCGAGAAGGACGAGATCCCGAAGACGGATCTGGATGACAAGGCGTTCGTCTACGGGTGAAGGAATGCGTGGCTGAAGGCTCCTGTGAGGGGCGGTAACGCTCACCTCACACACAACTGTCGTCCCGGGGCGCGAAGCGAACCCGGGACCCATAACCACAGGGAGTGGTTATGGAGCGAGCTGTTCACTCCGAGTCTTCGCCAAACTGCTCCCTGTGGCTATGGGTCCCGGATCTGCGCGCGCTTAAGGGCGCGCTTGTCCGGGACGACATCGGAATTTGAGTCAGGGGCGTCTCAACACACCCACACCGCAGCTCACGAATTTCGTCGCGTCGCATTCGTCGCAATCGCTGCCGCCGCGGTCCGGTTCTCCACGCCGAGCTTGGCGTAGATCTGCTCCAGATGCTTGTCGACCGTGCGCGGGCTCAGTCCCAAAATCTGTGCGATATCGCGGTTGGTCTTGCCCTTGCTGAGCCAGGCCAGCACCTCGCCTTCCCGGGTGGTGAGGCCGAGCTCGCTGGTGAACTCGGCCGGCAGCGTGGTGCCGGATTCCCTGGAGAGCCGCAGCAGAAACTCGTTCGGCGCGGTTTCGCCCATGTAGAAGAGCCGGAGCTGCGGATTGTCCGGCAAAGAGATCGCCTGAGACTTCGAGCTGCCCTTGACCTTGGCCTGCTCCAGCCATTGCAGCAGTGCCGGCGACAGGACGAAGTCGTCGGCCTGCGCGCCCTGGTGGTCGGACAGCAGCTTCTGCGCCTGCGGCGTCGCCCATAGCAGATGGCCCTGGCGGTTGACCGCGAACAGGAAACGGCCGGAGACGTCGAGCGCGGCGCGTGCACTCTGCGTCAGGCGGGCGTTGCCGAGATGGACGCGGATGCGTGCCAGCATCTCCTCGATCACGATCGGCTTCGTCACGTAGTCGACGCCGCCGGCCTCCAGCCCGCGCACGATGTGCTCGGTTTCGGCGAGACCCGTCATGAAGATCACGGGGACATTGGCAAGATCCGCATCGCGCTTGAGCCGGCGGCAGGTCTCGAAGCCGTCGATACCGGGCATCACGGCATCAAGCAGAACGATGTCGGGGGTGATCTGGTCGACGATGCGCATCGCGGCGGCGCCGTCGAGTGCCACCATGACCGTCATGCCGGCGCCGTCAAGCGCGTCGGTGAGGAGCCGCAACGTCTCCGGGGAATCGTCCACAACGAGCGCGATGTCGCGCTTCTTCGGTTCAATGTTCATGCGCATGCAACGTCTTCAATGTGGCCATGTACTGGTCGAGATCGAAGCGATCGACGAGGGATCGCATCTGCGCGACGAAGTCGGCATGCTCCGGATGCTCACTGCCGATCTCGTCCAGCTTCAATTGGATGCCCTTGACGTAGCCGATCTGGCCGAGCCCGATCAGAGCCTCGATGTGCCGCGCTGGCGGCCTCGATCCGCTTTCGGGGCGCCAGAACGACACCGCGATCTCGTCCGGGCCGTATTGCCATTCGATCCTGAGAAGCTGGCGGATCGTCTCCAGCAGCCGCGGGATGTCGATCGGCTTCATCAGATAGCCGTCGTGGAAGGTCTGTGCCAGCGGCGCTCCGTGAGCCTCCAACGCGCTTGCCGACACCATCAGGATGCGCGCCTGGTGGTGGCCGCTGGCGCGCAAGGCCTCCGCCACGGTCCAGCCGTCCATGGTGGGCATTGAGATGTCGAGCAGGAACAAATCGGGCCGGCAATGCTGCGCCAGCGCGAGGCAGCCGGGACCATCGGGCGCGCTGAGCAGGATAAAGCCGAGCGGGGTCAGAACCTCGCGCAGGAGGTCGCGATGCACGGGATCGTCGTCGGTGATGAGGATGGTCTTGCGCGCGCCGTGATAGCCGGAGATCGGGGCCTCCACCGGCGCGATGCGCTGGGGATTGGTGACCTCCGACAGCAGCATCTTCACCTTGAAGGTGCTGCCGTTGCCGACCGTACTCAACACCTTGATGTCGCCGCCCATCACGCCGGCGAGCAGTCGGCTGATGGTGAGCCCAAGGCCCGTGCCGGTCTGTGGCTGCGAGACACCAAGTGCGCCGCGCTCGAACGGTGCAAAAATGCGTTCGAGATCGTCGCCCTGGATGCCGGGGCCGGTGTCGATCACTTCGAACTCGGCAACGGGGCTGCGATAGTGCACGACGAACTGAACGCTGCCGGTCTGGGTGAACTTGATCGCGTTGGAGAGCAGGTTGATCAGCACCTGGCGCAGCCGCTTCTCGTCGGCATAGACCACGAGCGGCAGGTGTGGTGGCCGCCGGAATACGAAGTCGATGCCCTTGGCGGCGGCCTGCAGCCGGAACATGCCGACCAGCTGGTCGAGGAATTCGCTGAGCCGCACCTCGTCGCGCGACAGATACAGCCGTCCCGCCTCGATCTTGGAGATGTCCAGAATGCCGTCGATCAGGCCGGAGAGATGGTCGGCGCTGCGGCGGACCACGCGGACCTGGTCGCGCGGCTTCGTGCTCAGCGTCGCATCCTGCTCCAGCAACTGGGCATAGCCGCTGATCGCATTCAGCGGCGAGCGCAGCTCGTGGCTGAGGCCGACGACATAGCGGCTCTTGGCGAGGTTGGCGGATTCGGCGACCTCCTTGGCGCGCTGGAGCTCGGCGTCGGTGCGCTTGTGGGCGTCGATCTCCTGGATCAGCAGCGCGGTCTGCCGCCGCGTCTCGGCCTCGGCCGCGCGGCGGCTCTGCTGCGCCAGCACGAACAGCCAGGCCACCACGCCGATGATGATGCTGAGCGAGAAGAACACCTTCCACAGCACCTCGGACACGAGTGCGTTCTCGCCATGCACGCTCGCCGATGTCTGCAGATAGATCAGGCCGAGCACCAGTGCGACGAGGCCGGCGGAGACTGCGAAGACGCCGACATAGTGGCCGAGCTGCGAGTTGATCCGCGCGTAGATCGGTTGCGGCATCAGCTTGCCCATCGTCTCCGATACCTGCACCTGGATCCGCGCGTGCGGCTTGCAGAGATCGTGGCAGCGGGCATCGAGGGAGCAGCACAGGGAGCAGATCGGCCCGGCATAGGCGGGGCAGGAGGCCATGTCCTCCGGCTCGAACGCGTGCTCGCAGATGCAGCACTGGATCGCCTCGAGGTCCTGCCAGCTCCGCTTCGGCTTGCGTGCGATGTAGTATTTGCCGTCCGTGGCCCAGGCAATCAGCGGTGCTGCAAGGAAGGCAACCGCAAGCGCTATGAAGGCCGACAGTGCCTTCGCGGTGGGGCCGAACAGGCCGTAAAAGGCGCTGATGGAGACGATGGTCGCGATCGTCATCGCGCCGACGCCGACCGGATTGATGTCGTAGAGATGGGCGCGCTTGAATTCGATCTGCTGCGGCCGCAGGCCCAGCGGCTTGTTGACGACGAGATCGGCGACCAGCGCGCCGACCCAGGCGATTGCGACGTTGGAATAGAGCGCCAGCGTCTGCTCCAGCGCCTTGTAGACGCCGATCTCCATCAGCAGCAGCGCCACGATGACGTTGAACACCAGCCAGACCACGCGGCCGGGATGGCTGTGGGTCAGGCGCGAAAAGAAGTTCGACCACGCGATCGAGCCGGCATAGGCGTTGGTGACGTTGATCTTCACCTGCGACAGGATCACGAAGGTGCCGGTCAAGGCCAATGCGAGATCAGGTTGGGACAGCACGTAGCGGAACGCTTCGAGATACATGTGCGCCGGCTCGGCTGCCTCCTCGGGCGGCACGCCGTGGCTGAGCGCGAAGAAGGCGAGGAACGAGCCTGCCAGCAACTTCAGCGCGCCGAGCACGATCCAGCCCGGTCCTGCACTCATCAGCGCCAGCCACCAGGAGGCTCTGGACGCACGGCGGTCGCGCGGCAGAAAGCGCAGGAAGTCGACCTGCTCGCCGATTTGCGCTACGAGCGAGAACACGACCGAAGCCGCGACCCCGAACAGCAACAGATCGAACTGTCCGTTGAGATCGCCGTGCTCGCCGGCAAACTTGCGCCATTCCGCGAAGGAGTGCGGATTGTGCCAGGCGATCGCCGCGAACGGAATGATGTGAAGCACGATCCACAGCGGCTGTGTCCACAATTGGAACCGGCTGATCAGTGTGATGCCGTAGGCCACTAAGGGGATGATGACCACGGCGCTGATGAGATAGCCGATCGGCCGCGGGATCCCGAAGCACATCTCGAGTGCCGACGCGAGGATCACCGCTTCGATCGCGAAGAAGATGAAGGTGAAGGACGCGTAGATCAGCGAAGTCACGGTCGAGCCGATATAGCCGAAGCCGGCGCCGCGGGTCAGCAGATCGATGTCGATGCCGCATTTGGCGGCATAATAGGCGATCGGCACGCCGCAGCAGAAGATGACGAGGGAGACCACGAGGATCGCGGCGGTCGCATTGGTGACGCCGTAGTTCAAGGTGATGGTGCCGCCGATCGCCTCCATCGCCAGGAACGAGATCGCGCCCAGCGCGGTGTTGGCGACCCGCGCGGCGGACCAGCGGCGCGCGCTCTTGGCGGTGAAGCGGAGCGCGTAGTCCTCCAGCGTCTGGTTGGCGACCCACTGGTTGTACTGGCGCCTGACGCGGTCTATTCGCTGCCGCCCTGCCACGCTTTACCCCACTCCCGATACGGACGCCGAGCCCTCGCAAATTCCGTACCAAAAGCCTACGTCGGCATTTTGCGGTGCAGTATACGCGATCTTGCGTATGCTTCCGCTGCCCAAATCCGAGCCATCCTCACCGCACCAATCGCGTGTTCTCGAACAAAAAGTGGGGTGCTCATGTCGGACGAAGCAAACAAGGGCCTGTTGTCGCCGCTTCGGCGCAAACTATTGATGGGAATGGCCGCCGTGCCGGCCATCACCATGCTACCGCGAGGGGCATTTGCCCAGGCCCCGGCGACCTCGGCGGTCAACACCACCGGTCTTGCCGTCACCGACACCGAAGTGACGGTCGGCATCCTGCATTCGGCGACCGGCACCATGGCGATTTCCGAAACCGGTTCGATCCAGGCCGAAAAGCTCGCCATCGAGCAGATCAACGCCGCCGGCGGCGTGCTCGGCCGCAAGATCAAGTTCATCCAGGAGGACGGCGCCAGCGATTGGCCGACCTTCGCGGAAAAGGCCAAGAAGCTCCTGGTCAACGACAAGGTCGCGGCCATCATGGGCTGCTGGACCTCGGCCTCGCGCAAGGCGGTGCTGCCGGTCGTCGAGCAATATAACGGCATGCTCTACTACCCGACCTTCTACGAAGGCCTCGAGCAGTCCAAGAACGTCATCTACACCGGCCAGGAAGCGACCCAGCAGATTCTCGCCGGCCTGAACTGGATCGCCAAGGAGAAGGGCGCGAAATCGTTCTTCTTCATCGGCTCCGACTACATCTGGCCGCGCACCTCGAACAAGATCGCGCGCAAGCACGTCGAGAACGTGCTGAAGGGCAAGGTCGTCGGCGAGGAATACTATCCGCTCGGCAACACCCAGTTCAATTCGGTCATCAACAAGATCAAGCTGACCAAGCCCGACGTCATCTTCACCGACGTCGTCGGCGGCTCGAACGTCGCGTTCTACAAGCAGCTCAAGGCGGCCGGCATCGACCTCTCCAAGCAGGCGCTGCTGACGATCTCGGTGACCGAAGACGAAATCGACGGCATCGGCGGCGAGAACATCGCGGGCGCCTATGCCTGCATGAAGTACTTCCAGTCGCTCGACAATGCCAACAACAAGGCCTTCGTCTCGGCGTTCAAGAAGATGTGGGGCGAGAAGACCGTCATCGGAGACGTCACCCAGGCTGCCTATCTCGGCCCGTGGCTGTGGAAGTTGACGGTCGAGAAGGCCGGCTCTTTCGACGTCGACAAGATCGCTGCGGCCTCGCCGGGCGTCGAGTTCAAGGGCGCGCCGGAAGGCTACGTGCGCATCCACGAGAACCACCATCTGTGGTCGAAGACCCGCGTCGGCCGCGCCAAGCTCGATGGCCAGTTCGAACTGATCTACGAGACCGCCGATCTCGTCGAGCCGGATCCGTTCCCCAAGGGCTACCAGTAAAGAGCGCTACCAGTAAGAGAGGCCGCGTCAGTCGCGGTTTCCCCAACAGCACAGCCTCTCCCTGGCGTGGATTGCAAGTCCACGCCGCAAGACCCCGCGTCGCGACTCTGCATCGCGACGCGGGACCCTTATCCCCGACGGAGGACATCGATGTTCGGCGACTACTCGCTTGGTGATCTCGGCTCCATCTTCGTCATGCAGGGCTTTGCCGGACTGATCCTGTTCTCGGTCTATGTCCTGATGGCGCTCGGTCTTGCCATCATCTTCGGCCAGATGGGCGTCATCAACATGGCCCATGGCGAGTTCATGATCCTCGGGGCCTACGTCACCTGGATGACCTCCAACTTCTTCCAGGCCTATTTGCCGAGCCTGTTCGCCGGCTACTTCTTCCTCGCGATGATCCTGGCCTTTCTCGCATCCGGCGCATTGGGCATGCTGGTGGAATGGGCGCTGATACGGCACCTCTACAAGCGCCCGCTCGATACGCTGCTCGCGACCTGGGGCCTCAGCCTGATGCTGCAGCAGGCCTATCGGTCGGTGTTCGGCGCGCGGGAGGTCGGCGTCGAGCTGCCGCAATGGATGCTCGGCTCGCTGCACGTCACCGACAGCATCGAGGTGCCGATCAACGGTGTCTTCGTGATGTGCCTCACCGTGCTGATCACCATCGGTGTTGCTTACGTCCTCTACATGTCGCGCTGGGGCCGCCAGGTGCGCGCGGTGGTGCAGAACCGCATCATGGCCGGCGCGGTCGGCATCAACACCGAGAAGGTCGACCGCCTCACCTTCGGCCTCGGCTGCGGCATCGCCGGCGTCGCCGGCAGCGCCTTCACCATGATCGGCTCGACCGGGCCGACCTCGGGCCAGCTCTACATCGTCGATACCTTCCTGGTCGTCGTGTTCGGCGGCGCCGCCAGCCTGCTCGGCACCATCGCCTCCGCCTTCTCGATCTCGCAGACGCAATCGACGCTCGAATTCTTCATGTCGGGCTCGATGGCCAAGGTGCTCACGCTGCTCGCGGTGGTCGGCATCCTGATGCTGCGGCCGCAGGGTCTCTTCGCCCTCAAGGTTCGCAAATAACGGGAAGCAGGCAAGTCATGATCATCAACTCACGCTTCTTCAATCGATCCGAACTCATGGGCTTCATTGCTCTGGCCGCCGTGCTGTTCGTGATCCTGCCGCTGACGCTCGACGTATTCCGCCTCAACCTGGTCGCGAAATACCTGACCTACGCCTTTGTCGCGCTCGGCCTCGTGCTGTGCTGGGGCTATGGCGGCATCCTGAGCCTGGGGCAGGGCGTGTTCTTCGGTCTCGGCGGCTATTGCATGGCGATGTTCCTCAAGCTCGAGGCGTCGAGCGTCGAGAACACCAAGATCCAGTCGACCCCCGGCATCCCCGATTTCATGGACTGGAATCAGATCACGTCGCTGCCGCTGTTCTGGCAACCGTTTCACAGCCTCACCTTCACCATTCTCGCCATCATCCTGGTCCCCGGCCTGTTCGCCCTGATCATCGGCACGGCGATGTTCAAGCGCCGTGTCGGCGGTACCTATTTTGCGATCATCACCCAGGCCGTCGCTGCCATCCTCACCATCCTGATCGTCGGTCAACAGGGCTATACCGGCGGCATCAACGGCATGACCGATCTGCGCACGCTGAAGGGCTGGGATATCCGGCCCGACCACGCCAAGATCATCCTGTACTTCGTCGAGGTGGTACTGCTGTTCGCCTGCATCGGCATCGCGCAGTTCATCCGCCTGACCAAGCTCGGCCGCATCCTGGTGGCGATGCGCGAGCAGGAGGACCGGGTTCGCTTCTCCGGCTACAGCGTCGCAAACTTCAAGATCTTTGCCTTCTGCATGGCGGCGGTGTTCGCTGCGATCGGCGGCGCCATGTTCGCGCTCAATGTCGGTTTCATGTCGCCGTCCTTCGTCGGCATCGTGCCGTCGATCGAGATGGTGATCTACACCGCGGTCGGCGGGCGCATGTCGATCTTCGGCGCGATCTGGGGCGCCATTCTCGTGAACTTCGCCAAGACCAGCCTGTCGGAATCCTTCCCGCAACTCTGGCTGTTCGGCCTCGGTGCCTTGTTCATCGCAGTCGTCCTTGCCTTCCCGAACGGTCTGTCTGGTCTGTGGGCCGATTACGTCCAGCCGCGCATCGACCGGCTGTTCGCCTCGCGCAAGTCGAAGTCCGATTGGAACGGAAATTCGGTCGCCGACGGCGCACCGGCAGAGTGAGGAGATCAGCATGCTTGTCGGTCATCAGCCCAAGGACTTCCTGCTCGCTGTCTCCGGACTCACCGTCTCGTTCGACGGCTTCAAGGCGGTCAACGACCTCTCCTTCTACGTCGAGGAGAACGAGATTCGCGTCATCATCGGACCCAACGGCGCCGGCAAGACCACGGTGCTCGACCTGATCTGCGGCAAGACCAGAGCGACCTCGGGTTCGATTCAGTTTCGTGGCAAGGAGCTCACGAAGATGCGGGAGAACGAGATTGTGCAGACCGGCGTCGGGCGCAAGTTCCAGACGCCATCGGTGTTCGAGGACCTCACCGTGTTCGAGAATCTCGAGATCTCGTTTCCGCGCGGCCGCACCGTGTTCGGCTCGCTGACCTTCCAGCGCGACCAGCTGGTGAAGGATCGGGTCGAGGAGGTCGCCGAGATGATCTTCCTCAAGGACAAGCTCAACACCTATGCCGACGAGCTCAGCCATGGCCAGAAGCAGTGGCTCGAGATCGGCATGCTGCTGATCCAGGACCCGGACTTGCTGATGCTCGACGAACCCGTCGCCGGCATGAGCGTGTCGGAGCGGGCCAAGACCGCCGAGCTGCTCAACCGCATCATCAAGAACCGCTCGGTGCTGGTGATCGAGCACGACATGAAGTTCGTCGAGGACATCGCGCACAAGGTCACCGTGCTGCACCAGGGCCAGATCCTCTCCGAGGGCACCATGGAAAAGGTGAAGAACGATCCCAAGGTCGTCGAAGTCTATCTCGGCCACTAAGGAGCGCATCATGCTGGCAATTTCGGATCTCCACGTCGCCTACGGCCAGAGCGAGGTGCTGCACGGGCTCAACGTCAAGGTCGCGCCCAACGAGATCGTCGCGATCATGGGCCGCAACGGCATGGGCAAGACCACGCTGATGAAGTCGCTGATGGGCATCCTGCCCGCGAAGAGCGGCTCGGTGACCATGGACGGCGCCGAGCTCGGCGGCCTCAAGAGCTATGAGCGCGTCGCCAAGGGCCTCGCTTACGTGCCGCAGGGGCGCATGATCTTCTCCACCATGACGGTGAAGGAGAACATCGAGACGGGCCTTGTCGTTGCGGGCGAATCTGAGGTGCCGGGCGACATCTACGAGCTCTTTCCCGTGCTGCTGGAAATGAAGGGCCGCCGCGGCGGCAATCTCTCAGGCGGCCAGCAGCAGCAGCTCGCCATTGCCCGCGCGCTCGCAACCAAGCCGAAGGTGCTGCTGCTGGATGAGCCGACCGAGGGCATCCAGCCCTCGATCATCAAGGATATGGCGCGCACGCTGAAGCGTATCCGCGACGAGAAGGGGCTCTCGATCGTCGTGTCCGAGCAGGTCTTGAGCTTCGCGCTCGAGATCGCCGACCGCGTGCTGGTGATCGAGAACGGCGAGATCGTGCGCGACGATCCGCGCGACGCCGTCGATGCCGCGCAGGTCTCGAAATATCTGTCCGTCTAACCAACCGCAAGTCAAAGGGGAGCATCTCGATGCCAGAGACACTGATCAAGGTCGATCTCACCAAATCGGCCTATGAAAATGACATGGTGCACAATCGCTGGCACCCCGACATTCCGATCGTGGCCTGGGTCAATCCCGGCGACGATTTCATCATCGAGACCTATGACTGGACCGGCGGTTTCATCAAGAACAACGATTCCGCCGACGACGTGCGCGACATCGACCTGTCGATCGTGCACTTCCTGTCCGGCCCGATCGGCGTCAAGGGTGCCGAACCCGGCGATCTTCTCGTCGTTGACCTGCTCGACGTCGGCCCGATGAAGGAGAGCCTGTGGGGCTTCAACGGCTTCTTCTCCAAGCAGAACGGCGGCGGCTTCCTGACCGATCATTTCCCGCTGGCGCAGAAGTCGATCTGGGACATCAAGGGCCTCTACACCTCGTCGCGCCACGTGCCCGGCGTCAACTTCGCCGGTCTCATCCATCCCGGCCTGATCGGCTGTCTGCCAGATCCCAAGATGCTGGAGACCTGGAACAAGCGCGAGGCCGAGCTGATCTCGACCAACCCGACCCGCGTGCCCGGCCTTGCCAATCCGCCGTTCGCGGCGACCGCGCATGGCGGCCGCGCCAAGGGTGACGTCAAGGCCAAGATCGGCGCGGAGGGCGCGCGCACCGTGCCGCCGCGCGAGCATGGCGGCAATTGCGACATCAAGGATCTCTCGCGGGGATCGAAGATCTACTTCCCGGTCTATGTGCCCGGTGCGGGCCTGTCGATGGGCGATCTCCACTTCAGCCAGGGCGACGGCGAGATCACCTTCTGCGGCGCCATCGAGATGGCCGGCTGGCTGCATCTCAAGGTCGAGGTGATCAAGGACGGCATGTCGAAATACGGCATCAAGAACCCGATCTTCAAGCCGTCGCCGATCACGCCGAACTACAAGGACTATCTGATCTTCGAAGGCATCTCGGTCGACGAGGCCGGCAAGCAGCATTATCTCGACGTCCACATCGCCTATCGCCAGGCTTGCCTCAATGCCATCGAGTATCTGAAGAAGTTCGGCTATTCGGGCGCGCAGGCCTATTCGATCCTCGGCACCGCGCCGTGCCAGGGCCACATCTCCGGCGTGGTCGACGTGCCCAACGCCTGCGCAACGCTGTGGCTGCCGACGGAGATCTTCGACTTCGACGTGATGCCGTCGGCGGCGGGACCCGTCAAGCACATCACCGGCGATATCCAGATGCCGATCTCGCCGGACAAATGATCGGTGCGTCCTATCCCCGTCATCCTGAGGTGCTCGCCTTGCAAGGCAAGGCGAGCCTCGAAGGACGACGGCCCGGCTGCATCGCGGCCGTACATCCTTCGAGGCTCTAGATGAGGCGCAACGCGCCTCACCTAGAGCGCCTCAGGATGACGGATTAAAGAACACGAAGGACCACAAGATGCCGGTCTACGAATATCTCTGTGACGATTGCGGTCCGTTCAAGGATCTGCGCCCAATGGCGGAATGCGACGATCCGCAGAGCTGCCCGCACTGCGAGACCATGGCGCCGCGGGTGATTCTGACCGCGCCGAATTTCTTCTGCATGCCCTCGGACAAGCGCAAGGCGCACGCCGTCAACGAGCGCAGTTCGCACGCGCCGCAGACGCTGGCGCAATACAAGGCCTCGCATGGTCCCGGCTGCGGCTGTTGTTCGTCGGGCAAGACGGTGAAGGACAAGGGCTCGTCGGACAAGAAGAAGCCGGCGCGGCTGGTGACCAAGACGAAGAGCGGCGCCAAGGGTTTCCCGACGGCGCGGCCCTGGATGATCAGTCACTGACGCGATCCGCGACACGTCAGGCAACACATCAAGTAACAAGTAACAGGAGCGCCCAATATGCTTCATGGCGACATTTCCAGCAGCAACGACACGGTCGGCGTCGCGGTCGTCAATTACAAGATGCCCCGCCTGCACACCAAGGCCGAGGTGCTCGACAACGCCCGCAAGATCGCCGACATGATCGTCGGCATGAAGGTCGGCTTGCCCGGCATGGATCTGGTGATCTTCCCGGAATATTCCACGCAAGGCATCATGTACGACTCCAAGGAGATGTACGAGACGGCCTCGGTCGTCCCCGGCGAAGAGACCGCGATCTTCGCGGAAGCCTGCCGCAAGGCGAAAGTGTGGGGCGTGTTCTCGCTGACCGGCGAGCGCCACGAGGAGCATCCGCACAAGGCGCCCTACAACACCCTGATCCTGATGAACGACAAAGGCGAAATCGTTCAGAAGTATCGCAAGATCATGCCGTGGGTGCCGATCGAGGGCTGGTACCCCGGCAATTGCACCTACGTCTCCGAGGGTCCGAAAGGTCTCAAGGTCAGCCTGATCATCTGTGATGACGGCAACTATCCCGAGATCTGGCGCGACTGCGCCATGAAGGGCGCCGAACTGATCGTGCGCTGCCAGGGCTACATGTATCCGGCCAAGGAGCAGCAGGTCATGATCTCCAAGGCGATGGCGTGGGCCAACAACGTCTACGTCGCGGTCGCCAACGCCGCCGGATTCGACGGCGTCTATTCGTATTTCGGTCACTCCGCGATCATCGGCTTCGATGGCCGCACGCTCGGCGAATGTGGCGAGGAGGACTACGGCATCCAATATGCGCAGCTGTCGAAGCATCTGATCCGCGATGCGCGCCGCAACGGCCAGTCGCAGAACCATCTCTACAAGCTGGTCCATCGCGGCTACACCGGCATGATCAATTCCGGCGACGGCCCGCGCGGTGTCGCAGCCTGCCCATATGATTTCTACAAGAACTGGATCAAAGATCCCGAAGGCACGCGCGACATGGTGGAGGCGATGACCCGCGCAACGCCGGGCACCGACGAGTGCCCGATCGACGGCATCCCCAACGGGTCGTCGCCGAGCAATTACTGAGCTCTTGCCGACGCGACGGGACCGATGATTGGCCAGCGATGTGAATGGCCGTCCATACGGGCGGACAAGGTGACGCATCCGCCTATGCGCGGGATGGGATAGCGCCCGGCAGAATCGTGGCGCGGCTGCAACATGGGCTGTTGAATCGGCCCGAGTTGCGGTCGCGTTGGCGGATTCTCATACCTCCGTAGTTCTACTGCTCCCCCTCATCGCCTAAGTTCCCCGCGGCGCCGCCGGGGAGCGCCGCGGGCTGAGGAGCGAGCGTTGAAGGTTTGGTCGCAATCGAGCGGGCGGAGTTGCCTGCGCCGGAGTGCTGCGGCCTTGCGCGCGGTCTTCGGGGCGGGCCTCGTCTTCGGCGCGATCGCACTCGCGAGCCCCGCGCGGGCTCAAGTCTTCAACGGATCACAGACCACGCCGAACGGTGCCGTCAACGGTGGCGGTGGTGTTTGGGACAACACCACGACCAACTGGACCGACTTCTTTGGTTCGACCAGCGCGGCCTATGATCCAGCGTCTGCGGGCGTCCAATTCGGCAGCAGCGGCCCTTCGATCCCGGCGTCGGGCGGCACGGTGACGGTGACGCCGGGCGGCGTGCAACTCACTGGCCTCGTGGGCTTTGACATCACCGGCGACGGTTCGATTTACACCATCCAGGGCGGCGACCTCAGGCTGGCGCCGGGCGGCACGACGTTCGTCACCGCCGACGTGACCGGCACCAGCGATCCCTCGGCTATCATCGCTTCGCGTATCGTCGGCAGCGACGGGATCAACGTTCAGGGTTCAGGTACCCTTGCGCTGCTCGGCGCCAATACCTATGCCGGCGGCACCTTCATCTGCAATTGCGGATCCCTGCAGCTCGGCGACGCCACCCATACCGCGGGCATCGTCGGCGCCGTCACCAATGAAGGTCTCTTCACTCTCGTCAATGCCGATACGTCGGGGATCACGTCGCTTCTGAACGACTTCTCCGGCACGACGCTGTTTCTCAACGCCACCTCCGCCAGCTCGATGGCGATCACCAATAACGGCCAGCTGTATTTCGGTGATCCGAACGGAGGTGGCTCCGACACCGCAACGGCCGGTCGGGCGACGATCATCAATGATGGCGGCTTGACCGGCTTCTTTGGACGGACCAATGCCGGCGCGGCCAACATCACCAACCAGAATGGCGGCGGCACCGCATTCCTCGAACAAGCCTCGGCAGGCTCGGCAACGATCGTGAACAAGGATTTCAGCGGGACCATATTCGGTACGCTGGCCGGCTCCGACACTGCGACCGCCGGCAATGCGACGATCATCAACGAAGCCAACGGTCTCACCAATTTCGGCGCGTTCACGACGGCCGGCAACGCGACGATCGTCACCAAGGACGGCGGCAAGACCGAATTCTTCGACAATTCCACCGGCGGCAATGCCCGCTTCATCACCACCGGAACGGGCATCGTCGATTTCGGGGTCAGCGTCGGCCCGAACAGCGACGGCCGCATCACCGCCGGCTCGATCGAAGGCAGCGGCTATTACTACATCGGCGGCGGCAATACCCTCGTCGTCGGTGGCAATAACCTCTCGACCGAGGTCAGCGGTGTCATCGGCGATTACGATCCCTGCGGTTGCGGTCCGATCGGACCGGGCTCGCTGGAAAAGGTCGGCAGCGGCACGCTGATCCTCTCGGGCACGAACACCTACACCGGCACGACCACGGTGAACGGCGGCATCTTGCGGGTCGATGGCGATATCTCACAGTCGAGCTTGACGACCGTCAATTCCGGCGGCGCGCTGTTCGGTGCCGGAATCGTCGGCAATACCGTGATCGCCAGCGGCGGTATCTATGCGCCGGGTGACGGCGGGCCGGGCTCGAGCATGCAGGTTCAGGGCGATCTCACCTTCCAGCCGGGCTCGGTCTATCTGGTGCAGGTCGGCAGCGGGTCCAGCGCGAGCCACGCGGTCGTCAACGGCAATGTCACGCTGGACGGCACGGTCGGCGTCGCGCTGTATCCGGGCGCTGCGGTGAAGAAGCATTATTCGATCATGGAGTTCTTCGGCACTCCCACCGGGAATTTCTCCGGCGTCGCCGCGCCGGGCGGTCTCATCGGCACGACGAGCGTCGGATCGAACGATGTCTTCCTCGATTTTGCGCTCGACTATGGCGCGAAATATGCTCTCAACGTCAATCAGAAGAACGTCGCCACCACGCTTCAGAATTTCTTCAATGCCAATGGCGTCCTGCAAGCCGAATTCGCTGGCCTTGGCCCCAACGGCTTGACGCAGGCCTCTGGCGAGCCGGCGACCGGGTCGCAGCAGGCGACCTTCAATGCGATGAACCTGTTTCTCGGCCTGCTGACCGATGTCTTCGGCTCGGGACGCAGCGGCGCGCCCGGCGCGACGCCCTTTGCCGCCGACACCAGTGCGCGCGGCAGGAACGCGCGCGAGGCCTTTGCCTCGATCAAGGCTCCGGCCGCGTCGTTCGAGCAGCGCTGGGATGTGTGGGCGGCCGGCTACGGCGGCTCGCAGAGCACCGACGGCAATGCCGGCCTCGGCTCGAACAATACGACCAGCAACGTCTATGGCACCGCCGTGGGTCTCGATTACCGCTTCTCGCCGTCGACGATTGCGGGCTTCGCGCTCGCGGGCGGCGGAACCGGCTTCAACGTCAGCGGTCTCGGTTGGGGCCACTCCGACCTGTTCCAGGCCGGCGCATTTCTGCGTCATACGGCCGGCCCGGCCTACATCACGGCGGCGCTCGCCTATGGCTGGCAGGACGTCACGACCAATCGCGTCGTGACGGCTGCCGGTTACGACCAGTTGCGCGCGCAGTTCAACGCCAACGCGGTCTCGGGTCGCATCGAGGGCGGCTATCGCTATGCCATGCAATGGGCCGGCGTCACGCCCTATGCCGCGCTCCAGGCCACCCTGTTCAGCCTTCCCGGCTATGCCGAGTCGGCCGTGGTCGGCAGCAACGTCTTCGCGCTCAACTATGCCGCCAAGGACGTGACTGCCACCCGCACCGAGCTCGGCCTGCGCGCGGACCGTTCGTTTGCCGCAGCCGGCGGCCTCATGACCCTGCGCGGCCGCCTGGCCTGGGCGCATGATTACAATCCGGACCGTTCGGCAGCAGCGGTGTTCCAGACGCTGCCAGGGTCGGCCTTCGTCGTGAACGGCGCCGCCCAGGCACGCGATTCGGCTCTGACCACCGCATCAGCGCAGATTAACTGGATGAACGGCTGGTCCGCATCGGCGACCTTCGAGGGCGAATTCTCGAACGTCACGCGCTCCTACGCCGGCAAGGGCCTCGTGCGCTACGCCTGGTAGGGGTGGTCGATAGGCCACGACGGGATTGCCATCCTCCCCCTCCAGGGCAGGGTAAGGAAGCTACTGCTTCTTCTGCGGCGGCTTGCGCGGGGGGCGCGGGGCCGCAGCGGCTGGTGTCGGTGTCCCACTCATCTTGTTGGCGGCCTCGCTGACGTCGAGCAGCGAGCGACGGATGTCCTCGAGATAGCCCGCCGATTTCTTCTTCATGACGTCGGCAAGCTCGTGTAGCCCCTTGATCTTCTCGAACAGCTCGTCGGCTTTGCCGTCGACGAAGCCGGGCATCACACCCTCGATCTTCGTGACCGCTTTGTCGAAACCCGCGAAGGCACTGTCGACCTTCGCCATGACGGAATCGATCTCGCCGCCCTTGCTCCGGAGATCGGCGGTGTAATTCTCGAACGTGCGCAGGCCCTCCTTGATGGCGGGGGCGTTGCTGACGATCGTGCGGTCGACGCTGTGCAGGGTGTCGACGATGGATTCGGCGTCGCTGAGATCGGCGGTCAGCACGGGGATGCCGTCCGCGTCCAGCGGCACCGGCGGCGCGGAGGGCGCGCCTCCGATCAGCGAGATCGCAGCGACGCCGGTGAGCCCCTGGAACTCGATGCCCGCCACGGTGTCCTTGCGGATCGGTGCCGTGTTGTCGAGCATCACCAGCGCCACGATCCTGCGTGGATTGTCCAGCTTGATCGACAGGATCTGGCCCGCGGGCACGCCGTCGAAATTGACCGGCCCGCCGCGGCGCAGGCCGCTGGCGGATCCGCCCTCGAACACCACGCGCAGCTGGCTGCGGCTCTGGATGGTGCGCCATTTCTGCACGCCGAGCAGGCCGCCGAATCCCACGGCGATCGCCACCAGCGTCACCGTTCCGATCACCAGATTGCTCGCGCGTGCCATGCGGCTGAGTCTAAGGCCAAAGCAGGGAAGTTGGAAGAAGGCCGCGATGGTACGTAGGGCGGGTTAGCGAAGCGTAACCCGCCGCCTTCTTCTCTCCTCGTCAAATGCGGCGGATTACGCTTCGCTAATCCGCCCTACGGGTTTTAGGCCACTCAATGCCCGGCCGCGCGCTTTGCCGCAGCATTGTTCAGCACGATCAGGGCATCGACGGCCACGCCGGTCCTGGTGTTGATCAGGAATGGATTGATGTCGATCGAGGCGATTCGGTCGCCGGCATCCGCGATCAGATTGGACAGGCCGACCAGAGCCTTCACCGCCGACGCTTCGTGCAAGGCCGGCTTGCCGCGATAACCGCGCATCTTGATCCCGGCCTTGGTGCGGCCGATCAGCAGCCGTGCCTCGGCCTCGTCCAGCGGGGCGCCGGCGAGCGCGACGTCCTTCATCAGCTCGATGTCGATGCCGCCGGTGCCGAACAGCACGACCGGTCCCATCTCGGCATCGAGCGAGGCCCCGACGACGAGCTCGAGCTCGGCCTTGACCTGCTGCGCGATCAGGATGCCGTCGAGCTTCGGCTTGCCCTTCAGCTTCGCGACCCGTGCGGTGATGTCGGCGAATGCCTTCTTCACCTCGGCCGCGCTGTTCAGGTTCAACACCACGCCGCCGATGTCGGATTTGTGCAGGATCTCGGCGCTGACGACTTTCGCCACGACCGGGAAACCGATCTGCTTTGCGATCTTCGCGGCTTCCGCTGCCGTCTGCGCAATCGCCTCCTTCGAGATCGGAATGCCGTAGGCCTTCAGTAGCTTCTTCGAGGCGACCTCGTCGAGCGCCGCGCCGCTGGCCGATCTCAGCGCCTTCTCCAGCACGGCGCGCGCGGCCGGCTTCGAGTTCGAGACGATGTCGGGCACTTCCTTCCGCAGCTTCGCATAGGCGAGCAGCGACTTGATCGCGGTCACCGCGCGATCCATGCCCTGCATGACGGCGAGATGCGGCAGCGACTTGCGCAGGGATTTGGTGAAGTCGGTGAAGCCGATCGACATCGCGCTGATATAAATCACGGGCTTTGAGGCCTTGCTCGCCATCTCGTCGACGATACGCAAATTGCGTTCGCGCAGCTCATGCGGCGCCTTGGGCAACTCGGCGTCGATGATGACGATGTCGATGTCGGGGTCGTCGATCATCAGCTTGATCGACTTCATGTAGACGGAGGGATCGACCACTGCGGCAAAGCCGGCATCGAGCGGGTTGCCGACGATCGACCCCGGCCCCAGCATCTTCGCCAGCTCCGCGCCGACATGCGGGCTGAGCGGCGCGAAGTTCAGGCCCTCGGCATAGAAGGCATCCAGCAGCATGCCGCGTTTGCCGCCGGATAGCGTGACGGCGGCGAGCCGGTCGCCCTTGGGCACGGCGGAATGAACGAAGCACTCGGTCGTTTCGATCAGCTCGTCGAGTCCGCCGACCCTGATCACCCCCTCGCGCGTCGCGATCGCGTCGAACGTTTCGATCGAGCCCGCGAGCGCGCCGGTGTGTGCCATCGCCGCGGCGCGGCCGCCTTCGGAAGCGCCGAGCTTGAGGGCGATCACGGGCTTACTCGCCGCGCGCGCTGCCTTGCAGGCCTCGCGGAACGCCTTGGTGTTGCGGACGCCTTCGAGGTAGACGACGATCACCTTGATGCTCGGATCCTCGGCGAAATACCGCATCAAATCCGGCGTCTCGAGTCCGGCCTCGTTGCCGGTCGTCACCATGTAGCCGACGCCGACACCGCGATCCTCCAGCGCTTGCCGGATCGCCATGACGATGGCGCCTGATTGTCCGGCGATCGCGACCGCGCCCTGTTCCATGGTGACGATGCGATCGTCGATATTGGTGAAGAGCTTTTCGCCGGCGCTCAGATTGCCGAGACAATTCGGCCCGGTGACGGCAAGCCCCGTTTCGCGTATGGCCGCCTGCAATTCGGTTGCGAGCTTCTGGCTCTCCTCGTCCTGCAGCTCGCTGAAGCCCGAGGTGACGATGGTGGCCGAGCGCGCGCCGGCTGCGGCGGCGTCGCGGATCACCTGGACGGCGAAGCGGGCCGGCACCAGCACCAGGACGTGATCGGGTTTCTCCGGGAGGCTGGCAAAATCCTTGTAGCAGGTGACGCCCCAGATGGCGTCGCGCTTGGCGTTGACCGGATAGAGGCCGCCCTCGTAGCCGTATTTGATCAGATTATTCCAGATGCGTTCGGCATAATTGCCGGGCTTGTCGGTCGCTCCCACCAGCACGATGTTGTGCGGGTGCAGCATGGCGTGGATGCCCTTGACGATGTTTCCGGCATCGGGCGGTGGAGACCATGAGCGCTGAGAAACCGATGCGGCAGGCACTTGAGCTTCCATGCGCTTCCCTCACTTCTTGTTCTTGTTGCAACGCGCTGTCGCACGCCGGCTTCGGAGGCTGATCGTGGCGGGCTCCATGCCGCGAGACGGAATGGGCAAGGTCCGACGATAAGACCCGGTCATGAGGCTAGCATCACGAGACTTTTGGCGAAAGTGCGAACGGTCCGGCAAGATGCTAGGAAACCGCGACGCATATTCTCTCAAATGGTGATCATGTCGCTTCTGTCCATCGTGGTGCCGACCCTCGATCGTCCCGACACGCTTCGCCACGCGCTCGCGACCATGGCGTGCCAGCCTGCGCAAGCCGATTGCGAGTTCATCGTTCAGAACAACGGCGGCAATCCCGAGATCGCGAAGATAGTCGCGGATCTCCAGGACGAGCGCTTCAGGCATTTTGCCAGCGAGACCGTCCTGACCATGACCGACAATTGGGAGGCAGCACTCGGCCATGCTTCGGGCGAGTACATCGCCTTTCTCGGCGACGACGACGGATTGATGCCCTATGCATGCGCCACGGCGTCGAGCGTGCTCGCCGACCGAAAGGTCGATCTCCTGAGCTGGGATGCCTACAGCTATTACTGGCCGGGCTACTATCATCCGGCCTTCCGCAACCGGCTGCTCGCCGAGATCGACCTGACGTCCTCGGCAAGGCGCGTCTCCTCGCGAGACGAGCTGGCGCGCATCTTCGGCTTCCAGGCCCACTATGCGCGCCTGCCGATGATCTACAATTCGTTCGTCCGCCGCAGCGTCGTCGACCGAATGCGCGCGGCCTGTGGCCGCTACTTCATCGGCCTCTCGCCCGATGTCGCGTCCGGTATCGCCAATGCCGCGCTGAGCGAAAGTTTCGTCCGGCTGTCACGGCCTCTGAGCATGGCCGGATTCTCGCAGCACAGCACGGGCCATGCTCTGTTCTTCGAGACCACGAATCTGCTCGAAACGTCGCGGGGGGCGCGTGATTTCGGACCTATTGACGACGATCGTCAGCTCCCCGATCTCAACGCTCTCCAGCTCTTCATCGCCAAGGACATGCTCGACCTCAAGCGTCTGCTGCTGGCGGATGACGACGGGGTGCGGCTCGATTTCAAGGCGCTGGCGCAAGCGCTAGCGACCGATATCAACAATCGGCCGCCCTTGTATGACCGAACCGTGCAGACCATCGGCGAACTCGCCCGCATGCACGGCTTCGATGTCGCCGACATCATCATTCCTGCCCGTCTTGCGGATCGGCCGCCCCCTGGAAAGGGCATTTCCGTCATCGGACAGAACCGCGTGCTCTACGAGCTGGATGGTTCTGCGCTCGGGCTCAACTCGATTGCGGACGCCGTGCGCGTGATCGCTCAGTTCGTTCCGGATCAGGCGCCGTTCGATCCGGCTGCTCTGGAGACTGCCGTGCCCGCGCCGGTGCTCGGCCCGGAGGAGCTCGATTTCAGCCGTGGCGGGGCGGGTACCGCCGCGTTGATCGAGGGGTGGAGCGAGCCGGAGCAATGGGGTACCTGGTCCGTCGCCAGGAATTGCGTGCTTCGCTTCGCGATTGATCCCATCCCGTCACGACCGGTCGCGCTCGTGCTGGCGTGCCGGGCGTTCGTGTCGGATGGAAATCCACGACTGCAAGCGATTTGCCGCGTCGGCAACGGACCGCCGCAGCAACTGACGTTTTCGAGAGGTTCGTTTGCGGGCCAGCGCCGGTTGATGCTCGATCCTGCCGCGATTACCGCCGACGGGACGCTGACCATCAGTCTGTCGCTATCCGATCCGCGCTCGCCCGCCGATCTCGGATTGAGCTCCGACGCGCGTCCGCTCGGCATCGGCCTTGAGCGGGTTTGGCTCGATGACGATGCCCGTGCGTCACCAAGCCGCTGATCGCCGCCGGCTCAGTATCGCAGCAGGCTCATCTTGTGGGCGTAATGAAAGACGACCTGTCTCGCGAGATAGGGGGCGATGGCGCGGCGGATCTGCATCTGCGTCGGGTCGAAGCCGAGCACACGGCGCCGCAGGATGCCCATTTCCCTGACGCCGATCGCGTAGGTCGAGGCCGTCTTCTGGGCATCGTGGATTCGGAAGCAGGCGAGAAATCGCGGCAGGCGCACGAATTTGAAACCTGCTTCCTGCGCCCGCAGGATGAAGTCCCAATCCATCGCATAGTGGAAGCTTTCGTCGATCGGCCCGATTTTGTCCCACACGCGCTTGCGCCAGAACATCGTCTCTTGCGGGATGTAGTCGGCATATTGCAGCGCGCGTCCGTCATGGGGCGGCAGCACGGCACGGCCGACCTCGAGCCCTTCGCGATCGACGAAGACGCGATGGCCGTAGACGATGTCGACATGCGGATGTGACATGAAATAATCGGCGACATAGGCCAGCGTCCCCGGCAGCAGCATGTCGTCGCTGTTGAGGTAGGCCATGATCTCGCTGTCGACGCCGGCGAAGCCGAGATTGATGGCGTTCGACTGCCCGCCGTCGGGTTCGCTCTTCCAGCTGAGGCGCTCGCCGCGGCTCTTCAGGAGATCGACCGTGCCGTCGATCGAGGCGCCGTCCTGCACGTGATAATGCAGGTTCGGATAGTTCTGGCCGACGATGCTCTCGATCGTGGCGTCGAGATATTGCGCCTGGTTGTAGCTCGGCGTGACCATTGCGATCCGCGGCGCATTCTCGCCGATCGGAGGGGGCGGCGGGAAGGTCGTCAGGTTGAGCAGACGCGGCGGATATTGCTCGAAGGTCCACATCGGCGGGCGACGCCACAGGCTCCGCAGCGAGGATCGTCTTTGCCCGGCGGCGATGAGATCCAGATTCCTTTCCAGGAGCGCGACGCGATTTTCGAGCTGCTCCAATCGCTGTTCGAGGCGCGGCCTGAACTCGTCGTCCATCTAAGGTTCTTTCACAAATCACAACGTACAAAAATCAATGGGTCATTCTTACAGGGCTCCGGCCGGCAGCGCCAGTTCACGGTCCCGTCAACGCGATGGCTCGGGAGGTCCGGCGTGGTTTGAAAGGTCTCGATCGGTCCGTAACGGACGGATTGCGAACGGCTATTCACCTTCGATCGAGCTGGCGTGCAGGACGTACCGCTCCGGGCCGGGCGTGATCGCGTCGAACGGCCAGCATGTCGTGAGTACGAGCTCCACGCCCTGCGCCGAGGGATCGATGCCCGAGGCGTCGGCATCGACGACGGTCGAATAGTCTGCCCGGTAGCGGAAATGCTTGCCGTCGCGGCGCGTGATCTCAATGACGTCTCCGACGGAAACATTCCGCAAGAACCGGAAATGTGTGTCGCGGTGAGCTGCATATACGGCAACTCCGCGTTCGCCGGCGTCAGCCGTTTGGGGGATATGGCCGGGCCCGAAGGCAAGTGCCTGGCCACTGGTGCCTTCCAGCACGATGGCGCTGGCGCCGATCCGTTTCACCTCGATCCGCGCGATCGGCCAGGTGTCGGCCCATGACCATGGCTTGATCACCTTGCCCGTCGCAACGCTTCTGTCGAAGGCGCGCTCCAGCAGCATTTGGGCAAGCCACGCCTTGGCATGAATGTAGGCGCCGTCGCCGAGCAACATGAATCCGATCAGGGCAAGAACCGGAGGAGAGACGAGGCGGGGCATTTTGTGTCTGCGCTCGCAATGACCCGAAAAAAGACGCGCGCGGCCGTTGTGTACGGGACGGGCGACCGCGCGCGCTAAACAGAGGAGTTCGGGGAAGCTCCTCTCTCAAGCGGCGGTGAGCAAGGGCCGACGCCGGTTGAACACGAACAGGATCAGGGCGAGCACGATCAAGCCGAAGCCTGCGACCATCTTCAACTCGGCCGAGGTCGCTGTCTTGGGCAGGCGGATCGCATCGGGCGCTGCAGGCGCCGGACGCCGCGCGGCCGGTGAAGTCGCCGCATCGGCATGACGCTCGCGCAACTGCGGTGGGACCTGCGGCCGCTCGCCGAACACCTTCTCGAAGTCCCAGCCCGCGGGCAGGTTGATCGGCAACTCGCTCAGCTTGAGCGGTGCGCCTTCGGGACGGCTCGGCGTCTTGTCGACGGCGACGAGGCTGGTCAGGCGCGTGACGATCTGGTGGTCGAGTGCCAGCGCGAGGATCGCCTTGTCGGCCTCCTCCGGCGTGAGCTCCCGCATGGCGCGTGCGACCTCGGCGTCACCGATCTTGCGCCTGGCCCAGAGTTTCGACAGGCCCTTGCCTTCGGCGGCATTTTGCAGCGGCAGCGTCACCGACCATGGGCGATCCCCGACGCGTCCCGTGATCTCGAGCGAGCCTGCAAGCTTGTCGAGCTTCGCTGCCAGCACCAGCGGCTCGTCGCGATAGACGTCGGGAATGATCGCAGGCGTGACGTCGGCCTTGGCCTCCGAGAATTTCGCGGTGAGTCCGGTCACGGCGGGGTTCTCCAGCTTGGCGAACAGGCCGCGCATGCGCTCCTCGACCTGCTCGACGGAGCCGATATGGGTGAAGGCGCCACGGCCGAGCTCGGCGGCGCGGGTCATCAGATAGGTGTTGGGCGCCGAGCCGATGCCGACCATGAAGACGCGCGAGCGACCGCGCATCGCCGTGATGGTTTCGAACAATTGCTGCTCGTTGCCGATCGCGCCGTCGGTCAGGAAGACGACCTGGCGAACCATGCCGGTGTCGCCGAGCTTGTCGGCCAGCGCGGCGCGCATCGCCGGCACCATCTCGGTGCCGCCGCGCGCCTGCAGCGCACTCACGAACGCGGTGGCCTCGCCGACATGCGCGGCGTCCGCCGGCACGGAGGTGGGGAACAGCACGTCCATGGTGTCGTCGAAGCGGATCACGTTGAAGCGGTCGGCCGGCTGAAGGCGGGAGAGCGCGTAAGTGAGGCTCGCCTTGGCCTGGACGATCGAGGTGCCGCCCATCGATCCCGAATTGTCGATCACGAACACGACCTCGCGCGGCAGCGGCTTTTGCGTCGTCTGCTCGGTGCTGGGCGGCGTGATGAAGGCAAGCAGATAATCGGAATCGCCGACATGCTCGCGGAACAGGCCGATCGACGGCGCCTTCCCGGCGGCGGGCGTCCAGCTCAGTTCGAAGTCGCGGTCGGCGGGGACGACACCGTCGGCGAGCGTGACGACGCGTGCCATGCTGTCCGGACTCTCGATCTTGACCTTATGATGGGAGCTCTTGACCTCGCCAAGCGCGAAGCCGGCCTTCAGGTGCACCGTGATGGTGGTCGGATTGACCGGTGCAGTCTTGGCGGGATCGAGCACGGGCGGGGTGATGCGGTCACGGTCCGGCACCGGGTCCGAGGTCGCCGCGCCCCAGCCCGATCCATCCTTGCGGAAGTCGACGCTCTGGACGATCGGGGCCGGATTGTGACGCGGTCCGACCACCAGCGGCAGGCGGAGCGAGTATTCGTTGCCGGATTGATGCACGGGCTCCTGGTATTCGATCTGCACCAGCACGGTTTCGCCGGGACCGATATTGGCGACCGAGTTGGTGAAGATGTTCGGCCGTTCCTGTTCGGTGAGCGCGGCCTTCTGGCCGGCACGGCGCGCCTCTTCATAGATCACGCGCGCCCTCTGCCGCTCCTTGATGTCGCCGATGATGATGCGGTCGCCGACCACCATCTTCAGCGTATCGACGGCGCCGCCGGTCGCGAGCGGATAGACGTAGGTTGCCTCGACCCAATCCTTGGTCGGATTGCGGAAGATCTGGGTGACCCGGGCGCGTAGCGTCGGGCCCGATACCGTGACGTCGATGTCGATGCCGAGACGGATTGCCTCCGTGGTGGCGCCGTCGTCCTTCAGGAGCAGCGTGCCGGACCGAGCGTCGCCGGGCTGGAGCAGGCTGGCCTGCTCGGTCGTTGCCGACCAGCTCGTCCCGAAGCTGACGAGCAGGGCCACGAAGGCCATCAGCATCACCGCGACGCCTTGCGCGAGAAGAAACAATCCGACCTTGATCAACCCCTTCAGCATGGGATGCTCGTCATTGTCGGCTGTGTCGTAGGTGTCCATTTGGCTTGCTCCCGAGGACGTTTGCTGGCTGTGAGCATTTGCCGGGAGGGCCCGTTTTCGCGAGCAGAATGATCGGCAATGTTCCGCCATGGCCGGCCGGGCGCGCCGCGGTCGGGGCGGCCGTGTGCGGTTTTGTGCTGGTTTGTCCGGCCTGCTAGAATAGCCCTCCCAAGGCAGGGCCAATGATGCAGACCCAGGACAAACTCACCGACAGGCAGCTTTCGGACGAGCAGAGCCGCGAGATCGCCGAGACCATTCGCGAGGAGCTCGCCAGACGCCGGATCTCCCGGCAGACGCTGGCCGAGCAGGCCAAGCTCAGCCTGTCGACGCTCGAGAAGGTGCTCGGCGGCCGGCGGCCGTTCACGCTGGCGACGACGGTCCGGCTGGAGCAGGCGCTGGGCGTCTCCTTGCGCAAAAGCCCCGTTGTGGTGGCGCCTCAGCCCACCAATGACGTCGCTCCCGACAGTCTCGGCTCCTATGCACATCGCGCCGTGACCTGGATCGAGGACGTCTACATCACGTTGCGGCCGTCGTTCGGCGACAAGGATGCGATCTTCGCCTACCGCACCGAGATCGTCTGGGAGCCGAAGGTCTCCTCGCTGGTTTTCCGCGAGGGCGACCGGACCGACGCGGCCTACGAGCATACCGGTGAGGTCGCCGTCCCCCATCAGTCCGGCTTCATCTATCTCGTCATCATCAAGCACGGCCAGCACCGCGTGATCACGGTTTCACGGCCGACGGTGTCCGGAGAGATGTACGGCATCATCTCGACTCTGCGCGCGGGCCCCGGCTCGCAGCTCACGCCGATCGCGGCGCCGATCGCCTACGTGCCGCTCCGGAACGTTCCGAAGCCGACGTTGGGGCGGATAGCGGCGGACGATACCAACCATGCCTTGTATCGGAAGCACCTGCGCCGCACGGTAGAAGAGCCCTTTGCTCTGTTTTTGACGCTATAGTCCGCAAGAAATAGTCCTGCAGCGGCCTCGCATGCGTCTATAACGATCAACCATGCAGGACGCGCCAGCGCCACACGATGGCGGATCTCCGCTATTTTCCGTCATCATCCCGCTCGAATATCACCGCGGGCAATGGGAGCAATCCTGGCTCGGCTGGACGTCGCAGACCGCGGACAGATCGCTCTACGAGATCATCCTGGTCGTGCCGCCGGATTTTAGCGCGCGCCAGGAGTTGAAGGCGCTGGCTGACGACGAGGCCCGCCTCGAGTTCACCGATTCCGAGCACGACATCGGGCTCTGCGCCTTCGGTGCGACCAAGGCCCGCGGCAGCTATCTGTTCTTCACGGAGTCGCATTGCTGGCCCGAGCCCGACGTGATCGAGCAGTGCATCCGCGCCATCGAGGCGCATCCCGACTGGGCCGGCTTCTCCTGCCATTCGGTCCCGATCTGCCACAACCGGCTCTCGAAAGCCGAAGCCACGATGTACCAGGCCGACATCGACTTCGGCATGAAGCAACATCCCTGGCGCAAGGTGCTCGATCAGTGCTTCGTGACGCGGCGTGACGTCTATTGGGAATGCGGCGGCCTGCGCGAGGAACTCGGCCACTTCGCCGAATGGGTGTTGGCTGCGGCCTATCACGCGAGAGGCCACAGCATCGGCTATCTGCAAGAGGCGCGCTTCCACCACTATTACGTCGGCAAGATCGGCGAGCTGAAGACGTTCACGCTCGATTTCGTCGAGGGCGAGATCCGCTATCTCGGGGAGGTGCGCCGCGAGCCCGGCAGCGAGCTGCTCGAAGTGCCGGCCGAATGGGCGGAATGGGCGGGCTTCGATCGCTCGCTCGCCCGTGCAGCCTTGAATGCGCTCGCGCAGTACAGTCTTGCCGGCCGCGGCTGGAGGAGGCCCGGCGAAAAATTGCGCGCTTTCTGGCATTGGGGTGCGCGTGCTCTATGCGGTGATCTCGAGGCGCGCCTTGCCGCGCGCCTCGAGGCCATCCGCGCGCATCTGGGCCTGAGCGCGCTAGCCCTGGTCGGGTCGAGCGAGGCGATCGCGCGATGGATGAGGCGCTACATCGCCGCGCTGATCCATCTGCAGAGGCTTGAATGCATTCGCTCCGTGCGCGACCGCGCCGGGCCCGCGGCGAGATTCCTGGGAGATGGTGTTCTCGGACAGGCCGGCTTCCATGCGCTCGAATCGTCGGCGGGGCGTGTCTTCCGCTGGAGCGAGCCGCAGGCCGCCGTTCGCATCCGGGGAAGTGCAGGCCCCAACATCGTTCGTATCCAAAGCCCGGCCTTGCGCGCACCATTGCGCGACATCGGTGCGCATTTCTATCTCAACGGCGTGCGCGTCGATGCTGCCGCAATCGCAATCGGTGACGACTGCTATACGATGACCCTCGATCTACCGCCGTCGGGCGTCGCCATCCTTGCATGGTCGTGTGCGGTGCTCAGGGGCATCGGCGATGCCCGCCGCCTTGGCCTTGCCGTGGCGTCGATCGAGGTGAGCCAGGATATCGGGTGCTCAATCCAGCCCGAGCCAGGCAAGGGCCAGGCCGACCTGTCGCCGGCCCGGTGAAGCCGGATCAAGGTCGCGCGGGCTGCAACGGTGGCCGGTCGCAAATAGCGATCGCCCGGCCGGTGCGGCCGCGCAGCGGGACGCCGCCGGCCTTGCGGATATGCAGAAAGAAAAACGGCCTTTCGGCCGTTGTCTCAGCGTTGTGCGGAGCCGCCCCGGACAGGGACGGCTCCGGATCGTTGGGCAGGAACATGCGCGAAGAGCTAGCCTCCGGTTTCGGCGCTGATGATATCACCAAACAGCTCCCACTGGCCCTTCTTGAAGCGCCACATCTTGAGCTGCTCGATCGGCGCGAAGTCGGTGGCCGAGGTGTTGATCTTGATGCCCGGTATCAGGGTATCGGGCACGAAGTCCTTCAGGCTGGCCGCCTGCTTCATGACGTTCTCGCGGGTCAGATTGTCGCCCGACTGCTTCAGCACCTGGACCATGGTCTGGGCCGCCGCATAGGCGTAGACAAGATTGGCATCCGAGATGTTGGCGCCGGGCATGTACTTGTCGATGAAGGTCATGAACTTCTTCATGCCCTCGTCGTCCTTCCACTGCGGATCCGATGCATCCTTCAGGTACCCGGCCGACAGCACGCCTTCGGAGGCCTCGAGACCGGCCGGCTTCATCACCGCGCCGATCGAGACCGAAACGTCGGTCATCAGGTGCATCGGCTTCCATTCCAGCTCCGCGATCTTCTTGATCGCCTGTGCCGCGAATTTCGGCGTCGCGATGTTGACGAAGACGTCGGCGCCGGTGCCCTTCAGCTTGACGATATGGGCGTCGATCGACGGCTCCGACGTCTCGTAGCTCTCCTCCGCGACGATCAGCTTCGCGGCCTTGTCGCCGAACACGTCCTTGATGCCGGCTAGGTAGTCTTTGCCGAAATCGTCATTGGCATAGAAGATCGCGACCTTGGCGTCCGGCTTCTCCTTCAGGATGTATTTTGCGAAGATCTGGGCCTCGACCCGGTAGCTGGGCTGAAAGCCCATGGTCCAGGGAAAGTTCTTCGGGTCGTTCCATTTGCTGGCGCCGGTGGCGAGGAACAGCTGCGGCACCTTCTTGGAGTTGTGATATTTCTGCACGGCGGTCTGGGTCGGCGTGCCCAGCGCGTTGAACACCAGGAACACCTCGTCGCTCTCGATCAGCTTGCGGATCTGCTCCACGGTCTTGGGCGGCGAGTAGCCGTCGTCATAGGAGATCCAGTTGATCTTGCGGCCGTTGATGCCGCCCTGGTCGTTGATCATCTTGAAATAGGCTTCCTCGGTCTTGCCGATGATGCCGTAGGCGGAGGCCGGACCGGAATAGGCCTCGACGTTGCCGATCTTGATCTCGGTGTCAGTGACGCCGGTGTCGTATTTCTTCTGCGCCTGGGCGCCTTGAACCGAAAACAGGGTCAGGGCGGTTGCTGCGGCGAGCATGGCGAGTTTCTTGTTCTTCATGGAAATTCCTTGAGTGTTTCTTTGGACTTCTTCTGGGTTGGTAGGCACGTCAAAAAGAAAAAGCTCCCGCGAGGGGCGCTTCGATCAGGCGGTGGCGACTTTCTTGTCGACCTCGGAAGCGACCGAGAATTCCTTGCGCAAGGTCGGTTTGTGGATCTTGCCGGTGGCGTTGCGCGGCAGCGCGTCGACGAAGCGGATCTGGCGCGGGCATTTGAAGCGCGCCAGATTGGCCGCGCAATGTGCGAAGACGTCCGCTTCGGCCAGCTTCTGGCCGGGCTTGACCGCGACGATGGCTAGGCCGACCTCGCCCCATTGCGGATCGGCAATGCCGATCACGGCAGCTTCGGCGATCGCATTGAGCTGATGCAGGACGTTCTCGACCTCGGCCGGATAGACGTTCTCGCCGCCGGATATGTACATGTCCTTCCAGCGATCGACGATGTAGTAGAAGCCTTCTTCGTCGACGCGCGTCGCATCGCCGGTGTGCAGCCAGCCGTCGGTGAAGGAGGTCTTGTTCGCCTCCGGCCTGTTCCAGTAACCCGGCGTGATGTTGGGACCTTTCACCCAGAGTTCGCCGAGCTCGCCGACATCGGCATCGCTGCCGTCGGGGCGCACGATGCGGACTTCCGTGTGCAGCACCGGCTTGCCGGCGGAGCCGGCCTTGCGCGCGGCATCCTCGCGGTCGAGCACAAGCACGGCCGGCGAGGTCTCCGTCATGCCGTAGCCCTGCTGGAGTGCGACGCCGCGCGACTCCCAGACCTTCAGCAGCGGCACCGGCATCGGGGCGCCGCCGACGCCGCCGACGATCAGGCGGGAGAGGTCAGTCGTCGCGAAGGCCGGGTGTTGCGCCATGAACTGGTAGATCGCGGGCACGCCGAAGAACGCGTTGATGCCCTGCGCGGGGTCGTTGATCAGGCCGAGCGCAGTGCCTGGATCGAAGACACGCATGATCATGACCGTGCCGCCAGCGTGCAGCACCGGGTTGGTGTAGCAATTCAGCCCGCCGGTGTGGAACAGCGGCAGCACGGTGAGCAGCACCGAGGCCGGCCCGATGCAGGCGGGGCCGCCGAGATTGACGCAATTCCAGAAGGTCATGCCATGGGTGATGGTGGCGCCCTTCGGATGTCCTGTCGTGCCCGACGTGTACATGATGGTCGAGACGTCATCGAGCGTGACCTCCTCGGCGCGGTCGAGCGGCTTTGCGGCGGCGATGCCGGCCTCGTAGGATCCGTCGGGGCCAAGCAACAGGCTGGTCGGGATGTTGCAGAGCTTTGCGACGCTCAGCGCCGTCTCGGCGAGATCGGAATCGTGGATCATCACCTTCGGCGCGCAATCGCCGGTGATGAACTGGAGTTCGGGAACGGTGAGGCGGGTGTTCAGCGGCACGAAGATCGCGCCCAGCCGCCCGCAGGCGAACTGCACCTCCAGCGTATCGGTCGTGTTCAGTGCCAGCACCGCGACGCGGTCGCCGCGTGCAACGTTCAACGTGTTTCGCAGGAACGAGGCGAGGCGCGAGACGCGGCCGTCGAGCTGCGAATAGGTGAAGCGGCGCTCGCTCGCGAGGTCGATCGCCGCGACCTTGTCAGGCGTGCGGCGGCCGTGGTGAATGATCCAGTCGTAGTAACGAACGGCCAAAATTCCTCCCTCGGCGGTCTTGTGCCGCCCTCCTTCTTGTTGCCCGTGCACCAAGCCCGGCGTGGCCCTGAGGCCAGCCGGAGTCTGTGCAGCAACATTTTTTTGCGCCAGAGTTGGCCTGCGAGCGGGGAAAATCGTCTTGCGTTGAGTTGCTAGGCTGCTTCCGCGCCAGCGGCCTCCGCTCCAGTCAGCCACTCCGCGCAAGTGAGCCGCCAAGGTTCCAGCCATGGTTGCCGCGACGAATCCGCCCCAGAGGCAAGTGCGCCATGAAGAGCCCGTTCTATACCGCTGAGCATGACGCCTTCCGCGACGTCATGCGTCGCTTCGTCGAGAAGGAGATCACCCCGTTCGCCCATGAGTGGGACGAGGCCGGCGAATTCCCGCGCGCGCTCTATCGCAAGGCGGCCGAGATCGGCCTGTTGGGGCTGGGATTTCCCGAGGAATTTGGCGGGATCGCCGCCGATCAGTTCATGAAAATCGTGGCGAGCCAGGAGCTTGCGCGCGCCGGCGCCGGCGGTGTCAGCGCCAGCCTGATGAGCCACACCATCGGCTCGCCGCCGATCGCGCGGGCCGCACGCCCCGAGGTGAAGGCCCGGGTGCTGCCGCAGGTGCTGGCGGGCGAAAAGATCTCCGCGCTCGCGATCACCGAGCCGGGCGGCGGTTCTGACGTCGCAAACCTCCGCACCAGGGCGCGGCGCGACGGGGATCACTACGTCGTGAGCGGCGAAAAGACCTTCATCACGTCAGGTGTCCGCGCCGATTATCTGACCGTTGCGGTGCGTACCGGCGGCGAGGGCGCCGGCGGCGTCAGCCTGCTCCTGATCGAGGGCGACACACCCGGCCTCTCCCGCACCAAGCTGAAGAAGATGGGCTGGTGGGCCTCCGACACCGCGACGCTGCATTTCGACGAATGCCGCGTGCCGGCCGAGAATTTGATCGGCGAGGAGGGGCAGGGCTTCAAGATCATCATGCAGAATTTCAACAGCGAGCGCATGGGCATGGCGGCGGGCTGTACCGGCTTTGCGCGCGTCTGCCTCGATGAAGCCATCGCCTACGCCAAGGAGCGCAAGACCTTCGGCAAGCCGCTCGCCCAGCACCAGGTCATCCGCCACAAGATCGTCGACATGGCGCAGAAGGTAGCGGCCTCGCAGGCGATGCTGGAGCTGCTGGCCTGGCGGCTCGAGCAGGGCGAGAGCCCGGTCGCCGAGATCTGCATGATGAAGAATCAGGCAACCCAGACCATGGCGTTCTGCGCTTCGGAAGCCGTGCAGATCTTCGGTGGCGCCGGCTTCATGCGGGGCATCAAGGCCGAGCGCATCTACCGCGAGGTCAAGGTCAACGCCATCGGCGGCGGCACCGAGGAGATCATGAAGGACCTGGCGTCGCGGCAGATGGGATTGTGAGCCCGTCATTCCGGGGCGTGCGAAGCACGAGCTATGGTGCGCAATTGCGCACCTGAGAATCCATCGAGCCGCAAACACCGTAGAGGAATGGATTCCGGGCTTATCGCTTCGTGATGCCCCGGAATGACGAGAGGACGAAATGCTGTTCACCGCCGACCACGACGACATCCGCCGCTCCCTGCAGAAGTTCATCGCAAACGAGATCAATCCTCATGTCGACGAATGGGAGAAGGCCGACATCTTCCCGGCGCACGAGCTGTTCAAGAAGATGGGCAGCCTCGGCTTCCTCGGGCTGAACAAGCCGGTCGAGTTCGGCGGCTCCGGCCTCGATTATTCCTATGCGCTGATGATGGCCGAGGAGCTGGGCGCCATCACCTGCGGCGGCGTGCCGATGGCGATCGGCGTGCAGACCGACATGGCAACGCCGGCGCTGGCGCGGTTCGGCTCGGACGAGGTGCGGCGCGAATTCCTGGCGCCGTCGGTCGCGGGCGATTTCGTCGCCTGTATCGGCGTCTCCGAGCCCGGTGCCGGGTCGGACGTGGCTTCGATCAAGACCACCGCGCGCTCCGACGGCGACGATTACGTCATCAACGGTGGCAAGATGTGGATTACCAACGGCACCCAGGCCGACTGGATCTGCCTGCTCGCCAACACCGGCGACGGCCCCGTTCATCGCAACAAGTCGCTGATCTGCGTGCCCATGAAGAGCAAGGGCGTCACGGTCGCGCGCAAGCTGGACAAGATGGGCATGCGCTCGTCCGACACCGCGCAGATCTTCTTCGACAATGTCCGTGTGCCCAAGCGCAACCGGATCGGCGAGGAAGGCAAGGGCTTTACCTACCAGATGATCCAGTTCCAGGAGGAGCGGCTGTGGGGCGCGGCCGCCTGCCTGAAGGCGCATGAATACATCATCGAGCAGACCATCGAATACACCCGCAACCGCAAGGCCTTCGGCCAGAGCATCCTCGACAACCAGGTCGTGCACTTCAAGCTCGCGGAAATGCAGACCGAGGTCGAGCTGTTGCGCGCGCTGATCTATCGTGCCGCGGAGCAACTGGTCGCCGGCGAGGACGTGACTCGGCTCGCCACCATGGCCAAGCTGAAGGCCGGTCGCCTCGGCCGCGAGCTGACCGATGCCTGCTTGCAGTATTGGGGTGGAATGGGCTTTACCAACGAGACGCCGGTCAGCCGTGCCTACCGCGACAGCCGCCTGACCTCGATCGGCGGCGGCGCCGACGAGGTCATGCTGATGGTCCTGTGCAAGATGATGGGTACGCTGCCCGGCAGCAAAGGAAGCTCCTGATGATCACGCTCTATCACTGCGATGCCGCGCGCTCGTTCCGTCCGCTCTGGATGCTGGAGGAGATGGGGCTGCCCTATGAGCTGAAGATGCTGCCGTTCCCGCCGCGGGTCTTCGCCAAGGAATATCTGGCGATCAATCCGCTCGGCACGATTCCCTTCCTGGTCGACGGCGAGACCAAGATGACGGAGTCCTCCGGCATCTGCCACTATCTCGGCATCAAGCACGGGCCGACGCCGCTGATGGTCGGTCCCGAAGATCCCGCCTACGGCGCGTTCCTGAACTGGCTGTATTTCAGCGACGCCACGTTAACCTTTCCGCAGACGCTGGTGCTCAGATACACCCAGCTCGAGCCGGAGGAGCGGCGTAATCCGCAGGTCGCCACCGACTATGCGAAGTGGTTCCTGGGACGGCTGCGCGCCGTCGAGGCAGCCACTGCAAATGCTGAAACCTTGTGCGCCGGCCGTTTCACCGCCGCTGACATTGTCATCGGTTATGCGCTTCGGCTGGCGGACAATATCGGGCTCGCCAAGGATTTTGGGCCAAATGTCGCGGCCTATTGGGCGCGCTTGCAGCAGCGCGACGGGTTCAAGCGCGCGGTTGCTGCGGAGCAGAAGGCGGGCGCCGAGCAAAATGTTGCGCCGCGTGTGAGGGCGTAAGCATTCCGCAGGATGGGACTACGGTCTCATCACGGTTCCGGACGCGACTGATCGTCGTCCCGGAATGTAATCTTTTGCGCGTCCATGACAGCGCTATCCCGTCGTGACAGCGCCCAAATTTCCGCTAAGGTGACCTCCGTCCGCAGCGGCCAGAGAGCCGCGCGAGGAGGAGCCCAATGGAATATAACGGTCGCGAATCCGACCATCTGATGCTGATCACGCCGGAGCGGGTGTTTTATGCGGGCCTGCTCGGTCGCCCCCGCAAGCGGACCCCGGGCTGTTGCCATGTCTATGTGGCGGTGAAGGGCAATCTGCACCTGACCATCGACGACGTCCTCGCCACCGGCGAGCTGTTTGTCACCCTGCCGAACCAGCGGCATTCCATTGCCAGCGACTATCGCACCGCGATCAGCGTGACGCTCGAGCCCGAGAGCATGCCGGATGGCGTGATCGAGGCCCTGGCCGAACGGCTCACCGGACCCGATCGGGCCGTCTACGCCCGCAAGATCCTCGCCGCCTATGCGCTGCTGCGCCAGCGCCGCTATGGCGACATCACCACCGCCGAATTCGATGAGATGTGCTTTGGCGAGGCGCTGCCGCGCCGTGTGCTCGACCCGCGCGTGACCCGCGCCGTTGCCCGCATCGAGCGCTTCACCGGCGAGCCGGTGACCGCCGATACCTGTGCGGCCGAAGCCGGGCTCTCGGCCTCGCGCTTCCTGCATCTGTTCAAGGAGGAGACCGGCATCTCGTTCCGCTCCTTCCGGGCCTGGAAGCGTGCGCGGCATCTGCTGCACTTCGCCAATCAGGACCTCAACCTCGCTCATCTCGCGCAGGACATCGGCTATCCCGATTCCACGCATTTCAGCCACTCGATCCGCCGCTTCTACGGCTTGAAGCCGCGCGCGATCTTCGTCGGCTCGCGCGACCTTGCGATCTATCGCAGCACCGAGACAGTTCGGATGGCGGAGGCGAGCTAGTTTCGCTCTCGTTATCCTTCGTAGGGCAGGTTAGCGCAGCGTAACCCGCCTCTTTGATCTCCTCGGCGACAGAAGTCGCGGGTTACGCCTTCGGCTAACCCGCCCTGCGATTCGTCGTTTTTCCCAGCTTCTCCGCGCAAGAAGCCGCATGCCCTGCATCACATGATCGCGTTCGTTGAATTCAACGTTGCGAGATATTTTTGGCATGAGCGACAAGGCCGTCATCACCTGCGCGCTGAACGGCGTGCTCACCGATCCCAAGCAGCACAACGTGCCTGTCACGCCCGAGCAGATGGCGCGCGAGGCCAAGGCTGCGTTCGAGGCCGGTGCGTCCATCATGCACATCCATCTGCGCCAGCAGGCGCCGGGCAAGGGGCACCTGCCGTCCTGGGAGGTCAGCGTCAGCAGGGAGATCCAGCAGGCGATCCGCGAGGCCTGCCCCGGCGTGATCATCAATCACACCTCGGGCGTTTCTGGGCCGAACTATTCCGGCGCGCTCGACTGCATCCGCGAGACCATGCCTGAGATCGCCGCCTGCAACGCCGGCTCGCTGAACTATCTGAAGGTCAAGGCCGACAATACCTGGGCCTGGCCGCCGATGATGTTCGACAACGCCGTCGAGAAGGTGAAGGACTATCTCGACGTCATGAACGCGGTCGGCACCATTCCTGAGTTTGAGTGCTTCGACGTCGGCATCGTGCGCTGCGTCGGCATGTACCACCAGGTCGGCATGTACAAGGGCCCGCTCGAATACAATTTCGTCATGGGCGTCGCCTCCGGCATGCCTGCCGACCCTGAATTGCTGCCGATCCTGATCAAGCTGAAGCGGCCCGAGGCGCATTTCCAGGTCACCGCCATCGGCCGCGAAGAGATCTGGCCACTGCACCAGCGCTGCGCCGAGCTCGGCGGTCATCTGCGTACCGGCCTCGAAGACGCCTTCTACCTCGCCGACGGCAAGAAGGTGACGTCGAACGGCCAGCTGATCGAGGCCATCGCCGCTTGCGCCCGCCGCGCCGGCCGCGAGATCGCAAGCCCCGCCGAGGCGCGGAAGATCTTTGGGACGAATCGCTGAAGGTAGCCGTCACAGCGAGCGACTTGTCCGCCGAAGCTCGAAGAGCAAAGGCGGAAGCAAAGCAATCCAGAGTGCATCCGCGGAAACAGACTGGATTGCTTCGTCGCTTCGCTCCTCGCAATGACGGGTAGGATAGAGTCATGTCCATTCTCGAAAACACCATCTCCCCCGGCAGCGCGGCCTACCACGCCAACCGCGACGGCATGCTCGGCCTGATCGACCGCATGCGTGCGCTGGAAGAGCGCACGCGAGCCGCATCGGCTGCGGCGAAGGACCGCTTCCACAAGCGCGGCCAGCTGCTGCCGCGCGAGCGCGTCGCGCTGGTGCTCGATCCTGGCGCGCCCTTCATCGAGCTGTCCACGCTTGCCGGGTACATGTTCGACGTTCCCGATGCGGCCAAGAGCGTGCCCGGTGGCGGCGTCATCGCCGGCATCGGCTTCGTCTCGGGCATCCGCTGCATGGTCAGTGCCAACGACGCCGGCATCGATGCCGGTGCGCTGCAGCCCTATGGCCTCGACAAGACGCTGCGGGTGCAGGAGCTCGCGCTCGAGAACAAGCTGCCTTATGTGCAGCTCGTGGAAAGCGCCGGCGCCAATCTGCTGCGCTACCGCGTCGAGGACTTTGTCCGCGGCGGCAACATCTTCCGTAATCTCGCCCGGCTCTCGGCGGCCGGGCTCCCCGTCGTCACCGTCACGCACGGCTCCTCCACCGCGGGCGGCGCCTATCAGACGGGCCTGTCCGACTACATCGTCATGGTCCGTGGTCGCACCCGGGCGTTCCTAGCGGGTCCCCCGCTGCTGAAGGCCGCGACCGGCGAGATCGCGACCGAGGAAGAGCTCGGCGGCGCCGAGATGCACACGCAGATCTCCGGCCTCGGCGACTATCTCGCCGAAGACGATCGCGACGGCTTGCGCATCGCGCGCGAGATCATGGCGGCGCTGGAATGGGAGCGGCCGGCCCGGGTCGCGCCGGAATTCAAGCCGCCGCGCTACGACCAGGACGAGCTGCTCGGCATCATGCCGATGGACCACAAGCGCCCGGTCGACATGCGCCAAGTGATCGCGCGCATCATCGACGATTCCGATTTCACCGAGATGGCGCCGAATTACGGCCCGGCCACCGTCTGCGGCCACGCCCGCATCGAGGGCCAGGCCATCGGCATCATCACCAATAACGGCCCGCTCGATCCCGCCGGCGCCAACAAGGCGACGCATTTCATCCAGGCCTGCTGCCAGACCCGCACGCCGATCCTCTATCTCAACAACACCACCGGCTACATGGTCGGCAAGGCCTATGAGGAAGCCGGCATGATCAAGCACGGCTCCAAGATGATCCAGGCGGTGACCTCGGCGACGGTGCCGCAGATCACCATCTACTGCGGCGCCTCGTTCGGCGCCGGCAATTACGGCATGTGCGGCCGCGGCTTCCATCCGCGCTTCTGCTTCTCCTGGCCCAATGCCAAGACCGCGGTGATGGGCGGCGAGCAAGCCGCCGAGACCATGGCCATCGTGACCGAGGCCGCCGCGGCCCGCCGCGGCAAGCCGATCGAGAAGGACAAGCTGGACGCCATGAAAGCGCAGATCATCGGCGTGTTCGACGGCCAGATGGACGTGTTCTCGACCAGCGCGCGCGTGCTCGACGACGGCGTGATCGATCCCCGCGACACCCGCGCGGTTCTGTCCGAGGTGCTCGCGATCTGCCGCGAGGGCGATGCGCGGACGCCGCAGCGCATGCAGTTTTCGGTGGCCCGCCCATGAGGAACGGATCAGTGCAGCACCGGCCGTTCTTCAAGGTCCTGGTTGCCAATCGCGGCGAGATCGCACTGCGCGTCATGCGCAGCGCGCGACAGCTCGGGCTTGGCGTCGTCGCGGTGTATTCGGATGCCGATCATGACGCGCTCCATGTGCGGCAAGCCGACCAGGCCGTGCGCATCGGCGAAGCCTTGCCGACGCAGTCCTATCTCAACATCCCCGCGATCATCGCGGCGGCCAAGGCGAGCGGCGCCGATGCCGTGCATCCCGGCTACGGCTTCCTCGCCGAGAACGAAGATTTCGCGCAGGCCTGCAAGGATGCCGGCCTCGTCTTCATCGGCCCGTCGCCGCAGGCGATCGAGGCGATGGGCAACAAGGCCGGCGCCAAGGAGATCATGAAGAAGGCCGGCGTGCCCTGCGTGCCCGGTTATCAGGGTGCCGATCAGGGCGACGAGGTCATGCTTGCGGAGGCCAAGAAGATCGGCTTCCCTGTGATGATCAAGGCGGTCGCCGGCGGCGGCGGCCGCGGCATGCGGCTTGTCACGGATGCTGCGTCGTTCCCCGATGCGCTACGCAGCGCGCGGTCAGAGGCGAAGGCGGCGTTCGGCGATCCCACCGTCATCCTCGAGCGCGCCATCCAGAATCCGCGGCACATCGAGATCCAGGTGTTCGGCGACAGCCACGGCAATGCCATCCATCTCGGCGAGCGCGATTGCTCCGTGCAGCGGCGGCACCAGAAGCTGATCGAGGAGGCGCCGTCGCCGGCGGTCACGGCCGAGCTCCGTGCGAAAATGGGCGAGGTCGCGGTCTCGGCGGTGAAAGCGCTGCGTTATGAGGGCGCCGGCACGCTGGAGTTCCTGCTCGATGCGAGTGGCGAATTCTACTTCATGGAGATGAACACGCGCCTCCAGGTCGAGCATCCCGTCACAGAGGCGATCACCGGGCTTGACCTCGTCGAGCTGCAGCTGCGCGTCGCGCGCGGCGAAGCGCTGCCGATCAAGCAGCAGGACATCAAATTCTCCGGCCACGCCATCGAGGTCCGCCTCTGCTCGGAAGATGCCGCGCAGGATTTCATGCCGCAGTCCGGCCGCATGGCGCGCTGGCAGGTGCCGCAGGGCATCCGCGTCGAGCACGCGCTGCAATCGGGCTCGGAGATCCCGCCCTTCTACGATTCCATGATCGCGAAGGTGATCAGCCACGGCGCCACGCGCGAGGAGGCGAGGGGGCGGCTGATCGTCGGCCTCGAGCAGCTCACCGCTTTCGGCGTGACCACCAATCAGTCGTTCCTGATGTCGTGCCTGCGTCACCCCGGCTTTGCCCAGGGCGAAGCGACGACGGCCTTCATCGGCGCGCACCGCGACGAGCTGTTGGGGCCAAGCGCGAACGCCGCGTTCGACACCGCGCTGGCGGGCCTGCTGCTCTACGTCACCAACCCGCGCGCACCATCCTGGCAAGGTGGCCGGAGCCTGTCGGCAACGTTCCCGCTGCCGGCGAAAATCGAGATCGCCGGCCAGACGCTGGAGCTCGAAATCACCCGCGAACGCGATGGCAGCTACACTGTTGCCAACGCTGATGGGCAGGACAGGTTCGAGATCGATCAGCTCGACGCCGATACGATCCGCTTCCGCCATGACGGCGTGATGGACAGCGCAAAATTCCTGCGCGACGGCGATCGGCTTTTTCTCCAGCACTGCGGCATTCCGCTCGCGCTCACCGACCTCACCCTGGCCGCGCCGAAAGCCGCCGCAAGCAATGGCGGTGATGGCAAGGTGCGCGCCGCCATGAATGGCCGGGTCGTCGCGGTTCTGGTCAAGCCGGGTGATCGCGTTGCCGCCGGTCAGCCCGTGCTGACGCTGGAAGCGATGAAGATGGAGCACGTCCACAAGGCCGGCATCGACGGCGTGGTCGCCGCGATCGACGTCGCCGAGGGCGAGCAGGTCACCACGGGCCGGATCGTGGCGGAGATCGGGAAAGTTTCGCCGGCCGCGTGAGCGGTTACGAACACTTCTTGAAATAGCGGTAGGTGTCGGGCGCCCGCATCCAGATGAAATCCTGGGTGAGGCCGCCATGGGCATTGATCCAGGAGGTGATGTCCGCCGCATAGGCGCGGCGCAGCGTCGTCGTGGCGTCAGCCCGGTGCGCCAGATGGAAGCCGAAGCTCGCCTCCGGTGTCACGCAAATCCGGCTGCGGGGAATCCGGCCCAGCAGAACGGTGCAGGCGGACCGGCAAGGGCCGACGATGCGGACATTCACGCCCTGGCGGGCGAGCTCGGTCCAGCGCGCATTGTAGGCCGCGACCGATCCACCGTGATTGTCGGAGACGTCGATCGTCTCCGCGTGGGCTACGGTGCAGCAGGTTGACGCGAAGAGGAGGCCAACAAGGCCGGTCAGAGGTCTGGATAGAGGCATCATCGGATCCATCCGTTAAAGGGCGCGTCGATCGTGGCGGGGGAAGTCTGACACCAAGTCGATCGATCGTGTGTGTGCGAACTCACAAGCAGATCCTTCCGCCCAGCTCCGTCTTCACGCAAAGGGTCGAGAATCCATAATAATACCAATTGGATAAAGGCTCAGGGGGCTGATCAAAATTCATATTGAACGATGTTCAATATCTCGCTATCAATGTTGAACATTGTTCAACTCTGGAGCTTTCCATGCGCGCCGATGACCCCGCCGAAGCGAATGCCGCCACGCTTCCGTCCATCCCGCGTCGGCTCCCGTTCGGCGCGCTGCACGCCCGCGAAAAATACCTGATCGGCGGCCTCGTCGCTCTGGCACTGGCGGCGCTTCTGGCGCCCCCGCTGCCCGCAGCTGCCTGGCACATCCCGCACTTTGTCGACGGCCGCGTCTGGCTCGGCGTGCCCAACGCCGGCGACGTCTTGAGCAATCTTGCTTTCCTCGCGATGGGTGTCTGGGGCTCGGAGCGGCTGCGCGCCCGCGTTGATGCGCCCGTCGGTGCAAGCTGGTTCTTCGCAGGCCTGATCCTCACCTGCCTGGGCTCGGGTTTCTATCATCTCGATCCCGATGTGCCGCAACGGCTCATCGCCGATCGTCTGGGCATGGCCGTGGCGTTCGCGGGATTTTTGGGTGTCGCAGCCAGTGAACGCGTCAGTGCGCGCGCGGGTGAGGCGGTGCTGGTGCTGATGATGATCGCGGGCCTGTTGGCCGCCTGGGTGGCCCGCGACAATCTTACGCCATGGGTGGTCGTGCAGTTCGGCGGCATGGCGCTAGCCATGGGCCTGGCGTTGACGCCTGCCCGGCCCGGTGCGCTCGGCGTGTCGCTCGGCGGTGTGATCTTCTTTTATGTGCTGGCGAAGCTGTTCGAGCTGGGCGATGTGATCGTGTTCGACGCGACAGCGCACATTGTCTCGGGCCACACCCTCAAGCATCTCGCTGCGGCACTCGCGGCGTGGCCGGTGATCCGGGCGCCGCGCGATCGTAGGACCTCCTGCCCTTATCAAGGCTAGGAGCGGCTACGAGATCGTGTTGTTCCGTCCCGTCCCGTCGTTCAACAGACACGCGACCTGATGCCCGTCGCCCGTCTCCAGCAGCGCCGGCCGCTCCGCCTTGCACCGCTCCATCGCAAACCGGCAGCGCGTGTGAAACGCGCATCCGGAGGGCGGATTGACCGGGCTCGGCACATCGCCGTCAACCAGCGGCGCGAGCTTCTTCGCCAGCGGGTTGGCGATCGGCACGGAGGCGAGCAGGGCCTGCGTATAGGGATGCCTGGGGTTGCGGAATAGCTCGTCCTTGCCGGCGATCTCGACGATGCGGCCGAGATACATCACGGCGACGCGGTGGCTGATATGCGCGACCACGGCAAGGTCGTGTGCGATGAAGAGATAGGAGAAGCCGTGCTGCCGCTGCAGGTCGATCAAAAGGTTGATCACCTGTGCCTGGATCGAAACGTCAAGCGCGGACACCGGCTCGTCGCAGACGATCAGGCGCGGCTCCAGCGCCAGGGCGCGCGCGATGCAGATGCGCTGGCGCTGGCCGCCGGAGAATTGATGCGGGAAATTGCGCATCTGGTCGGGGCGCAAGCCGACCTGCTCGAATAGCTTCGCGACGCGCGCTTCCAGCTCCTTGCCGCTCGCAAGCCCGTGCACGGCAAGCGTCTCGCCGACGATGTCGCCGGCCGTCATGCGCGGATTGAGCGAAGCAAACGGGTCCTGGAACACGATCTGCATCGAGCGGCGGTGCGGGCGCAGCGCCGTCTTGGAGAGGTGGGTGATGTCCTCGCCGTCGAGGCGGATCTGGCCCGAGGTCGGCTCGACCAGCCGCAGCACGCTGCGCGCCACCGTCGACTTGCCGCAGCCGGACTCGCCGACCAGCCCGAGCGTTTCGCCGGCATGAAGGGAGAACGAAACGCCGTCGACGGAGTGCACGGTGCCGACCTGCCGGCGCAGCACGCCGGCGCGCACCGGATAATGCTTCTTGAGATCGGTGACTTCGAGCAGCGTCTCGGTCATGCCACCTCCGCGACTTCTTCCGCGCGCCAGCAGGCGGCGAGATGGCCGCCGCCCCAATCCGCCAGCGGCGGATATTCGGCCTCGCAACGCTTGATGGCGAGCTTGCAGCGCGGCGCGAAGGCGCAACCCCTGGGCAGGCGCACCAGTGACGGCACCGTGCCGGGAATCTCGTTCAGCCGCGCCGGCGCGGCGACGCCGGGGGCGGGGACTGCGGGGATCGAGGCCATCAGCCCGCGCGTATAGGGATGCTTGGGTGCTGCGAACAGCGCCTCGACGCTGGCTTCCTCGACCTTCCGCCCCGCATACATCACGATCACGCGCTGCGCGGTCTGGGCGACCACGCCGAGGTCATGCGTAATCAGCACGAGGCCGGTGCCAAGCTCCTTCTGGAGATCGAGGATCAGCGCCAGGATCTGCGCCTGGATGGTGACGTCGAGCGCGGTGGTCGGCTCGTCCGCGATCAACAGCGCCGGCCGGCAGGCCAATGCCATCGCGATCATCGCGCGCTGGCGCATGCCGCCGGAGAGCTGATGCGGATATTCGCGCGCCCGCCGCGCCGGCTCGGGGATGCGCACCAGCCGCAGCATCTCGACGGCGACGGTCTGTGCCTCCTTGGCCGAGAGGTTCCTGTGCAGTCGTACGGCCTCGACGATCTGGTCGCCGATCCGCATCACCGGATTGAGCGAGGTCATCGGCTCCTGGAAGATCATGGAGATGCGGTTGCCTCTGACCGCGCGCATCTCTGTTTCATCCAGCGCCAGCAAATCGGTGCCTTCGAGCGAAATCGAGCCGCCGACGATGCGGCCGGGCGGATCGGGCACGAGGCGCATCAGCGACAGCGCCGTGACGCTCTTGCCGCAGCCGGATTCGCCGACGATCGCCAGTGTCTCGCCGCGTTTCACGGTGAAGGAGACGTCGTCGACGGCCTTGAACAGCCCTGAGTTGGTGAAGAACACCGTCTGCAGGTTCTTCACATCGAGTACGAGGTCGGATTTGTCAGCCATCAGCCGCGCTGCCTCGGATCGAGAATGTCGCGCAGGGCGTCGCCGAACAGATTGGCGCCGAACACGGCGAGACTGATGGCGATGCCCGGGAAGATCACGAGCCAGGGCGCCGTGCGGACATATTCGGCGGCGGATTCCGAGAGCATGCGGCCCCACGACGGATAGGGCTCGGGAATGCCGAGGCCAAGGAAGGAGAGCGAGGCTTCGGTCAGGATGGTGGAGCCGAGCTGGGCGGTTGCGAGCACGATCAGCGGCGCCAGCGTGTTCGGCAGCACATGGCGCAGCGCGATGCGCACCTCGCTCATGCCGATCGACTTGGCGGCCTCGACAAAAGGCAGTTCGCGCAGCGCCAGCGTGTTGGCGCGGATGACGCGCGACACGGTCGGAATCAGCGGAATGGCGATGGCGATGATGACGTTCGGCAGCGACGGGCCGAGTGCCGCCGTCATGATCAGGGCGAGCACCAGCAGCGGCAGCGCTTGCAGAACGTCCGACACGCGCTGGAACACGAGATCGACCCAGCCGGACAGATAGCCCGAGGTCAGCCCGACGATGACGCCGATGGTGCCGCCGAGGGCGGTCGAGCCGATGCCGACCGCGAGCGAGATCCGCGCGCCGTGGATGATGCGGCTGAACACGTCGCGGCCGAACGAATCCGTCCCCATCCAGTGCGCCCAGCTCGGGCGCGCGAGCGCGCGCGCGGAATCGATGGTGAGGGGGTCGTAGCGCGCGATGAAGTCGGCAAAGATCGCGGTGAGCACGAACACCGTCATGATGGTGAGCCCGGCCGCGCCGAGCACGTGACGCTGCGCCAGGAACAGCACGCGCCGCCAGCCCCCGGTCGCATGCGCGCCGGCCCGGCGGAGTTCGAGATCGTAGTCGATTGCCGCCAAACAGCTCTCCTAATCCGTGTACCTGATCCGCGGGTCGAACACCGCGTAGAGCATGTCGACGGTGAAGTTCGCGACCACCACGACCACGGCGATGAGCATCACGAGGTTCTGCACGATCGGGTAGTCGCGCCAGCGGATCGCCTCGACCAGGAAGCGGGCGACGCCGGGGATGTTGAACACCGTCTCGGTGACGATCAGGCCGCCGATCAGGAACGCCGCCTCGATGCCGATCACCGTGATGACGGGCAGGATCGCGTTCTTCAGGGCGTGCTGGTAGTTCACGGCCGTCTCGGAGGCGCCCTTGGCGCGCGCGGTGCGGATGTAATCCTGTCGCAGCACCTCCAGCATCGAGGATCGCGTGATGCGCATGGTCAGCGCCGCGCTGCGGAAGCCGACGGCGGCCGCGGGCACGGCGTAGGTTGCGAACGCCTCCAGCCAGGTCTTCGGGTTGGGATTGAAGATCGGGATCTGACCGAACATCGCGACCGCCGCGGTGAGGATGAGCAAACCGAGCCAGAACGACGGCAGCGACAATCCGCTCAGGCTCACCACGCGCAGGGCGTAATCTAGCCGCGTGCCCTGCTTGACTGCACTGATGACGCCCAGGGGAATGCCGATCGAGGCCGAGAACAGCAATGCGAGGCCGGCAAGCTTGGCCGTGATCGGGATACGCGGAAGGATTTCCTGCAGTGCCGGCTTCTCCGAGACGTAGGAGTAGCCGAAGTCGCCGCGCAGAAAGCCGCTGATCCAGTGCCAATATTGCACGATCAGCGGCTGGTCGATGCCGAGCTCCTTCTCCAGATTGGCCTTGTCGGCGGGATCGACATAGCCGGCGGCGGCGAACAGGATGTCGACGATGTTGCCGGGCACGATGCGCAGCAGCACGAAGATGACGACCGAGATCCCGAACAGGGTCACGAGCATCAGGAACAGGCGCCGCACCAGATAGGCAAACATGCTTCGCCCTCCGCGAGCCGCTAGTCTCTAGCCCGACATGCTACTTGTCGAGCCACAGATCCTCGTAGCGAAAGCCGTTATAGGAGCTGTTCGACATGATCGTGACGCCCTTGACATAAGGTTGCCAGCACGTGCCGGCCCGCGCATGGAAGATGATGGGGCGGGCGACGTCCTCCTGCAGCTTCTTGTCGATCTCCCAGACCAGCGGCTTGCGCTTGGCTATGTCGATCTCCTGCGATTGCTCGTCAAACAGCTTCTCGATCTCCTTGTTGCAGTAATTGGTGTAGTTCCGCTCCGAGCCGCAGGAATAGTTCTCGTAGAAGGACTGGTCGGGGTCGTCGACGGAATTGCCGGTCAGATTGAGGCCGAGCATGTAGTCCTTGCGCGCCACTTTCGGGAACCAGTTCGCGGTCTCCACGACGTCGAGCTCGCCGTCGATATAGATGCTCTTGAGCTGGTCGATCAGGATCACGGCGGGGTCGCGATATTCCGCGAGGTTGCGGGTCGAGACCTTCACCGCGAGATGCTTGTCGGGGCCGTAACCCGCCTTCTGCATCAGCTTCTTGGCCTCCTCGCGGTTCGCTTTCACGTCCGGGCCATAGCCCGGAATGGTCGCCAGCTTGTCCTTGGGCATGCCCCAGATGCCCTGAGGCGGCGGCAGCATGGTGCCGCCGATATCGGCCTGGCCTTCGAACAGGATGTCGATGAAGGCCTTGCGGTCGAGTGCAAGGGCCACCGCCCGGCGGATATCGATGTTGTCGAACGGCGCCGAGGTCGAGTTGACGATGATGTTGGTCGACACGTTGGTCGGCTCGACGACGCAGGTCGCGTTCGGCGCCTGCGACTTGATGTCCTTCAGGAGCGGGATCGTGATGTGCGTCGGGAAGGTCATGTCGAACTTGCCGGCGACGAAGGCGAGAATCGCGGTCGAGCGGTTCGGGATGATCGTGTACTCGATGCCGTCGAGATGAGGCAGGCCCTTCTTCCAATAGTCTGGATTCCGCGTCAGCTTGATCGATTCATTGGCCTTGAACTCGACGAACTTGAAGGGGCCGGTCCCGATCGGATGGGTGCGCATGTCCGCCGGCGAGACATGGCAGGGATAGACCGGCGTATAGCCGGACGCGAGCATTGCCAGCAGCGAAGGCTGCGGCCGCTTCAGGTTGAAGGACACCTCGAAATCGCCGCTCGTTGTGATCTCGTTGACTTCGCTGTACCAGGCCTTGCGCGGATTCTGCCGCAGCTTCTGCTGCGACTTGCCCATCAGGAGGTCGAAGGAGCATTTGACGTCGGCCGACGTGAACGGCTTGCCGTCGTGCCATTTGACGCCCTGGCGCAGCTTGAACGTCAGTTTCTTGTTGTCGCTGCTCCAGGACCAGCTTTCGGCGAGCTCGGGCCTGAGGGTGTCAGGACTGTTCTGTGCGATGTGCTGGTCATAGATGACGAGATTGTTGAAGACCCCCATGAACGGCACGTTGACCGAATAGGTGGCGCCTTCGAGGATGGATGCGTTGGCCGGACTGTCGCGGTGATACATTCGCAGGACGCCGCCCTGCTTTGGCTCGCCGGCGAGCGTGGTGGTCGAGGTCGTCAGCACAGATAGCGCCGCCATCGCGGCGAGCGCCCACACGCTCCGCATGCTCATCCTCCCTTGGACATCGGCTTTCGCAGCCTGTTTGAGCTGACGATAGCACGCAAGTCGAGCGAGGCAACCGCTAAGGCCACATGCCGCCTCGACAATTCGGATGACGGAAGGCCGCAGGGTTTTCATATTCTCACAATGTGAGAGTGCAGTGCGAAGAGATGGGTTCCTGCGCTGATGTTGCGCGCGGTCGCATCAACAAATTCCGCTGTCGTCCCGGACAAGCGCGCCTCAAGCGCGCGCCGATCCGGGATCCATAACCACAGGGAGGGGTTTTGCGAAGACCGGGAGTTGTCGGCTCGCACGCCAGCTACTCCCTGTGGCTATGGGTCCCGGGTTCGCTTCGCGCCCCGGGACGACAGCCGCGTGTGCGGCGCGCGCTTGCGTACGTTACGGCGCGCCCTCACACGATCCGCGACGCCTTGTTCCCCCAGTAGCGATCGCGCAGCAGGCGCTTGTACAGCTTCCCCGTCGGCAGCCGTGGCAATTCCTTCTCGAAATCGACCGAGCGCGGCACCTTCTGCCGCGACAGCGACGTCGCGCAGAACGCGATCAACTCTTCGGCGAGCGCCTCGTCCGGCATGATGCCCGGCATCGGCTGCACCACCGCCTTCACCTCTTCGCCGAGATCGGCATTGGGCACGCCAAACACGGCCGCGTCTGCGACCTTCGGATGGGTGATCAGGAGGTTCTCGCATTCCTGCGGATAGATATTCACCCCGCCGGAGATGATCATGAAGGTGGCACGATCGGTCAAATAGAGGAAGCGGTCGGCGTCGACATAGCCGACATCGCCGACCGTGCTCATGCTGCCGTCGGCCGAGCGTGCTTCCTTGGTCTTCTCCGGATCGTTGAAATATTCGAAGGGCGATCCGGTCTTGAACCAGACCTGGCCGGGCGTGCCGATCGGGCATTCCCGCATGTTCTCGTCGAGAATGTGGAGGTCGCCGAGCAGCACCTTGCCGACGGTGCCGCGGTGGCTGAGCCATTCCTCGCTGTTGCAGGCGGTGAAGCCGAGGCCTTCGGTGGCGCCGTAATATTCGTGGATGATCGGTCCCCACCATTTGATCATGTCGTCCTTGACCAGGGCGGGGCAGGGCGCCGCGGCATGGATCGCGATCTCGAGCGAGGACAGGTCGTAGCGCCCGCGCACTTCCTCCGGCAGTTTCAGCATGCGGGAGAACATCGTCGGCACCAGCTGGGTATGCGTGATGCCCCAGCGCTGGACCAGCTCGAGGTAACGCTCGGGATCGAAGCTTTCCATGATGATCACGGTGCCGCCCATGCGGATCGTGAGGTTCACGGCGGCTTGCGGTGCGGAATGATAGAGCGGGGCCGGCGAGAGGTAGACCATGCCCTCGCGATAGTGCCAGAGCTTGGTCAGGAAATCGAACAGCGGCAGATTGTGCTTCGGCGGCTCCTCCGGCAGCGGACGCAGAATGCCCTTGGGCCGCCCGGTCGTGCCCGACGAATAGAGCATGGCGGTGCCGAGCCATTCGTCGGCGATCGGAGTCGCCGGCAGACCTGCGGTCACGTCTGCAAGCCCGACGATGCGTTCGCTCTCGCCGGGGCCGTCGGCGACGATGCAGAGCTTGATGTCCGGGCAAGCCTGGATCGCCTCGCGCGCGATGCCGAGCTTGGCCATGGACGTGATCAGGATCTTCGACTGGCTGTTGACGAGGAGATAGGCGAGCTCGCCGGGCGTCAGGAACGAGTTGATGCAGGTGTAGTACAGTCCGGAGCGTTCGCCGGCGCCGCAGGCTTCAAGGTAGCGCGAGTTGTTCTCCATGAAGATCGAGTAGTGGTCGAGCCGCCTCAAGCCGTGCTTGCGAAACAGATGCGCCAGCCGGTTGCTGCGCGCGTCGAGCTCGCGATAGGTGACCGCCTCGCCGGTCGAGGCCATGATGAAGGCGGGCTGCAGCGGGCGCAGGCGGGCGTGGTGACCTGTGTACATCTATCCTCCGGCTTGGATCATGCGGCGAGAAGCAGGATTTCGCGCACGTCGGCAGGACCCTCGATCTTGCGCGGGTTGCGCGGGATCCAGTTCGTGCGCATGGCCTGCTCGGCGATGGCGTCGAAATGCTCGGGCGAAACGCGCACGTCGCCAAGGCTGCGCGGCATGCCGAGCGAGCGGATGAAGGCATCGAGCACGTCGGCGGCGGCATGGCCGGGATAGCCCATGGCGGCGGCGACGATCATCTGCCGCTCGGCATTGTCGCGCGCATTCCAGCGCATCACCGCCGGCAGCATGACGCAGGAGGTGTAGCCGTGCGGCACGTCGAAGCCTGCGCCGAGCACGTAGCCAATGCCGTGGCTCGCGCCCATCGGCACGCCGGCGGCGAGCGCGCCCATCGACAGCCAGGTGCCGATCTGCGCGTCCATGCGCGCGTCGAGATCGGACGGATCGGCCTTCACCCGCGGCAGCGCGTCGGCGAGCATGGCGAGGCCCTTCACCGATTGTGCATCGGCGTAGGGGTGCGTCTCGCGCGAGCAGATCGCCTCGACGCAATGGTCCAGAGCGCGGATGCCGGTCGACAGGAACAGCCATTCCGGCGTGTGCACGGTGATGGCGGGATCGAGGATGGTCGCGCGCGGCACGAGAAGCGGATGCCGCAGCATCTGCTTCACATGGGTGCTGAGGTCGGTAACCCCTGCGATCGAGCTGAACTCGCCGCCGGCGATCGTGGTCGGAACGCTGATCTGGCGCACCGTCGGCGCCTTCATCTCGGGCGCGACGCCCTTGTGAACGCGGATGCGATCGATGCCGCCGATGTCGGTGATGCCATTGGCGAGACAAAGCTGCGCCGCCTTGGCGCCGTCGGTGATCGAGCCGCCGCCGACGGTGACGATCAGGTCGGCTTCCGCTTCGCGCGCGGCATTCGTGGCCGCGATCACCGCCTCGCGCGGCGTATGCGCCGGCATGGCGTCGAACAGGCCGGCACAGCGCGCGCCCAGCGCGTCCTTGATCTTGGTGATCTCGTCGGTCTCGCGGTTGAGCGTGCCCGAGACCATCAGGAAGGCGCGGCGCGTTCCCAACCGATCCATCTGCGCGACGATGGCGCCGGCCGCAGGATGGCCGAACACGACCTCCTCGATCGCGCCGAAAACGACACGTCCCTGGTGCACGCCTGTCCTCCCGGACAATTTTGTCTTGTTTTTGCTCGGGTAATCTAGCCGAGCCATTAGCGGCCGTCATGTGCGAAGACGCTGGGTTTCTCTTACCCTTCCCTGGAGGGGGAGGGTCGATCGCGCGAAGCGCGAGCGGGGGGGGGTGGTCTCTCCTCGCGGGCGGTGTGGACGCGG
>NZ_CAKZJO010000064.1 GCF_936943645.1 uncultured Bradyrhizobium sp.
CGGTCGGCGGCGGCAGCGCGGTCTGCGGCCCATACGGCGCGACCGCGCGCCCCTCGTAGGGCGGCGCCATGCCGTAGGCGTCGGCGGCCGGCATGAAACGCAAGATCCGCCCGTCGCGGGCATCGATCACCAGCCGGCCGTCATCACCGCGGCGGTCGATCACCGCGATGGTGTAGACATTGCCGCGCAGGCGCGGGATGCCGAGCGGCGAGAAGCCGTTGTCGCGCAGCACGGCATAGACCTCGGTGGCCGGCAGCAGCGCCGGAGCCGGGCCGTGTTCCTCGTAGCCATAGCCGTAGCCTTGACCGTAACCGTAGCCTTGGCCGTAACCGTAGCGCGGCGGCGGGGGCGGCGCGGCTTCGCCCGGCGCGTAGGGTCCGTCGAAATCCGACACCGTGATAACCGCCCCTCTCGCGATACCGCTTGCGGGAACTTGCGCCAAAACCTGCAGCTGTCCGGCGCTCATGGCGAGCGCCAGCGTGGCGGCAGCCACACATCCTGTGAAAAACTTCATCGGTCGACACGCTCCTGTCAGGCCCCCGAAGCCTCGCGCTCTTTCGCTTCTTGCGGCGTGGCGCGCCTTCCGAAGGGTTGATCCGAAGCTTCATCCGGGATTCCGGCGTCCACAGGGCCGGATCGGGGCGCGTTTGCCTCAAAACCGGGGCTGCGCAACTTTCGGAAAGCGATTGATTGACTTATCGGGAATCGGGACTTCCGCGCGCTTGTGTGATAGACAAAAATTTGGCAAGGTGATGTTTAGGACAGGAAGACTGTCTTAATTTTGCTTGTGGTCCCGGCATAGGGATTGCAGCGAAAGTCGGTGCTTCCGAGCACCATGAGGCTACAGGCAAAGCCGTTCTCGGGGACGAAGAACGCCTAGGCCTGAATTTAAGAAAATGCGGCTCGCTAGCGGACGAGCGGTGACCCAGAGGCGGGTGCCGCGGAACGCCCAAGGTGCGCCGAAGAGCGCGGTGAGGCAGCTTGCCGCACGGAGAGGACAGGAACAATGAACGGGTCGCAATTCGAGCGCGCAAACATCGTGGCAGAACAGCTGTCGGCGACGGTCGCCTCGAAAACGACCGATCCGATCACCTCACCGATTCAAGAGCATCATTCGCGCCCTACAGCCGAAGGCCTGTACGATCCGAGCCTGGAAAAGGATAGCTGCGGCGTCGGCTTCATCGCCAACATCAAGGGCCAGAGGTCGCACGAGATCGTCTCGGACGCGCTGAACATCCTGTGCAATCTCGAACACCGCGGCGCCGTCGGCGCCGACCCGCGCGCCGGTGACGGCGCCGGCATCCTGGTGCAGATCCCGCACGCCTTCTTCAGCCGCAAGGCCAAGGAACTCGGCTTCGCGCTGCCTCAGCCTGGCGAATACGCCATCGGCGCGCTGTTCATGCCGCGCGACACCGCCTGGCGCAACGTCATCAAGAGCATCATCGCCGACCAGATCAAGGAAGAGGGCCTGACCCTGCTCGGCTGGCGCGACGTGCCGACCGACAATTCCTCGCTCGGCGTCACCGTGAAGCCGACCGAGCCCGCCTGCATGCAGGTGTTCATCGGCCGTAACGGCACCGCCAAGACCGAGGACGAGTTCGAGCGCCGGCTCTATATCCTCCGCAAGTCGATCTCGCAGGCGATCTACCAGCGCCGCGACCGCGGCCTTGCAGGCTATTACCCCTGCTCGATGTCGTGCCGCACCGTGATCTACAAGGGCATGTTCCTCGCCGACCAGCTCGGCAAGTACTATCCCGACCTGCACGAGAAGGACTTCGAGAGCGCGCTCGCGCTGGTGCATCAACGCTTCTCGACCAACACCTTCCCGGCCTGGTCGCTGGCGCATCCCTACCGCATGATCGCGCATAACGGCGAGATCAACACGCTGCGCGGCAACACCAACTGGATGGCGGCGCGCCAGGCCTCGGTGAGCTCCGAGCTCTACGGCAAGGACATCAACCGGCTCTGGCCCATCTCCTACGAAGGCCAGTCCGACACCGCCTGTTTCGACAACGCGCTCGAATTCCTGGTGCAGGGCGGCTACTCGCTGCCGCACGCCGTCATGATGATGATTCCGGAGGCATGGGCCGGCAATCCCCTGATGGATGAGAAGCGCCGCGCCTTCTACGAATATCATGCCGCGCTGATGGAGCCGTGGGACGGTCCCGCCGCGATCGCCTTCACCGACGGCCGCCAGATCGGCGCCACGCTCGACCGCAACGGATTGCGGCCGGCGCGCTATCTCGTGACCAAGGACGACCGCATCGTGATGGCGTCCGAAATGGGCGTGCTGACGATCCCCGAGGACCAGATCATCACCAAGTGGCGCTTGCAGCCCGGCAAGATGTTGCTGGTCGACCTCGAACAGGGCCGCCTCATTCCCGACGACGAGATCAAGGCCGAGCTCGCCAAGAGCCATCCCTACAAGGAGTGGCTGGAGCGGACCCAGATCGTGCTGGAAGAGCTGCCGAAGGTGCCGACCACCGGCGTACGCTCGAACCTGTCGCTGCTCGATCGCCAGCAGGCGTTCGGCTACAGCCAGGAAGACATCGCGATCCTGATGACGCCGATGGCGGCCACCGGCGAGGAAGCCGCGGGCTCGATGGGCAACGACACGCCGATCTCGGCGCTGTCGGACAAGGCGAAGCCGCTGTTCACCTACTTCAAGCAGAACTTCGCGCAGGTCACCAACCCGCCGATCGACCCGATCCGCGAGGAGCTGGTGATGAGCCTCGTTTCCATCATCGGACCGCGGCCGAACCTGTTCGACCTGCAGGGCCTTGCCACCACCAAGCGCCTCGAAGTGCGTCAGCCGATTCTGACCGATGCGGACCTGGAAAAGATCCGCTCGATCTCCGACGTCGCCGAGTCGCACTTCAAGTCGCGCACGCTGGACACCACCTTCCACGCCGGCCTCGGCGCGGCGGGCATGGACCAGGTGCTGGACGAGCTCTGCGCGCGCGCCGAGAGCGCGGTGCGCGAGGGTGTCAACATCATCATCCTGTCCGACCGCATGGTCGGCACCGACCGGGTGCCGATCCCCTCGCTGCTGGCCTGCGCCGCCGTGCATCATCACCTGATCCGCACCGGCCTGCGCACCTCGGTCGGCCTCGTCGTCGAATCCGGCGAGCCCCGTGAAGTGCACCACTTCGCCTGCCTTGCCGGCTACGGCGCCGAAGCGATCAACCCCTACCTCGCGTTCGAGACCATCATCGCGATGAAGGACCGCCTGCCCGGCTCGCTCGACGACTACGAGATCGTCAAGCGCTACATCAAGTCGATCGGCAAGGGGCTTCTGAAGGTGATGTCCAAGATGGGCATCTCGACCTACCAGTCCTATTGCGGCGCGCAGATCTTCGACGCGGTCGGCCTCAAGGCGGATTTCGTCGCAAAGTTCTTCGCGGGAACGCATACCCGCGTCGAGGGCGTCGGCCTTGGCGAGATCGCCGAGGAAGCCGTGCGCCGTCACGCCGACGCGTTCGGCGAGGCTCAGGTCTACAAGACCTCGCTCGACGTCGGCGGCGAATATGCCTATCGCAGCCGCGGCGAGGACCATGCTTGGACCGCCGAGTCGGTGTCGCTGCTGCAGCACGCCGCGCGCGGCAATTCGCAGGAGCGCTATCGCGCCTTCGCGAAGATCCTCAATGAGCAGTCGGAGCGTCTGTTGACGCTGCGCGGCCTGTTCCGGATCAAGAACGCCGAGGAAGAGAAGCGCAAGCCGATCCCGCTCGACCAGGTCGAGCCGGCCAAGGACATCGTCAAGCGTTTCGCCACCGGTGCGATGAGCTTCGGCTCGATCTCGCGCGAGGCGCACACCACGCTCGCGATCGCCATGAACCGGATCGGCGGCAAGTCGAACACCGGTGAAGGCGGCGAGGAAGCCGACCGCTTCAAGCCGATGCCGAACGGCGATTCCATGCGCTCGGCGATCAAGCAGGTCGCCTCCGGCCGCTTCGGCGTCACCACGGAGTATCTCGTCAACTCCGACATGATGCAGATCAAGATGGCGCAGGGTGCCAAGCCCGGCGAAGGCGGCCAGCTGCCCGGCCACAAGGTCGACGCGACCATCGCCAAGGTGCGTCACTCGACCCCGGGCGTCGGCCTGATCTCACCGCCGCCGCACCACGACATCTACTCGATCGAGGACCTGGCGCAGCTCATCTACGACCTCAAGAACGTCAACCCGACGGGCGACGTCTCGGTCAAGCTCGTCTCCGAGATCGGCGTCGGCACGGTCGCCGCGGGCGTTGCGAAGGCGCGCGCCGACCATGTCACCATCGCGGGCTTCGAGGGCGGCACCGGTGCATCGCCCCTGACCTCGATCAAGCATGCCGGCTCTCCCTGGGAGATCGGCCTTGCCGAGACCCACCAGACGCTGGTGCGCGAGCGGCTGCGCAGCCGCATCGTGGTCCAGGTCGACGGCGGCTTCCGCACCGGCCGTGACGTCGTGATCGGCGCGCTGCTCGGGGCCGACGAGTTCGGCTTCGCCACCGCGCCCCTGATTGCGGCCGGCTGCATCATGATGCGCAAGTGCCATCTCAACACCTGCCCGGTCGGCGTCGCGACGCAAGACCCCGTCCTGCGCAAGCGCTTCACCGGCCAGCCCGAGCACGTGATCAACTACTTCTTCTTCGTCGCCGAAGAAGTCCGCGAGATCATGGCTTCGCTCGGCTTCCGCAGCTTCAACGAGATGGTCGGCCAGGTTCAGCTGCTCGACCAGACCAAGCTGGTCGCGCACTGGAAGGCCAAGGGCCTCGACTTCTCGAAGCTGTTCGTCAAGCAGAAGGAAGAGAAGGGCCAGAAGATCTATCACTCCGAGCGCCAGAACCACCATCTGGACGCCGTGCTCGACCGCACGCTGATCGAGAAGGCGCAGCCCGCGCTCGACCGCGGCGCGCCGGTGAAGATCGAGGCCGCCATCAACAGCACCAACCGCTCCGCCGGCGCGATGCTGTCGGGCGCCGTCGCCAAGATCTACGGCCATGCCGGCCTGCCGCACGACACCATCCATGTCGGGCTCAAGGGCACCGCCGGCCAGGCTTTCGGCGCCTGGCTCGCCCACGGCGTCACCTTCGAGCTCGAGGGTGAAGGCAACGACTATGTCGGCAAGGGCCTCTCGGGCGGCAAGATCATCGTCAAGCCGCCGAAGAACTCGGCCATTGTGCCGGAAGAGAGCATCATCGTCGGCAACACCGTGATGTACGGCGCGATCGAGGGCGAGTGCTACTTCCGCGGCATCGCCGGCGAACGCTTCGCCGTGCGCAACTCGGGCGCGGTTGCCGTGGTCGAGGGTGCGGGCGATCATTGCTGCGAATACATGACCGGCGGCATCGTGGTCGTGCTCGGCAAGACCGGGCGCAACTTCGCGGCCGGCATGTCCGGCGGCATCGCCTATGTGCTCGACGAGACCGGCGACTTCGACCGTCTCTGCAACATGGCAATGGTCGAGCTGGAGCCGGTGCTGTCGGAGGAGATGATCAACGCCGACACCTACCACGCCTCCGGTGACCTCGAGGCGCACGGCCGGGTCGACGTGTTCAAGAACTTGCTCGCTTCCGACGTCGAGCGCTTGCACGTCCTGATCTCGCGCCATGCGAAAGCCACCGGCTCCAAGCGCGCCGCCGACATCCTCGCCAATTGGAAGGAATGGCTGCCCAAATTCCGCAAGGTGATGCCGGTCGAGTACCGGCGCGCGCTGCGCGAAATGGCCGCCAACGCGGACGCCGAGCCGAAAATCGCGATCGGGGCGTAGAAATATCAGCGCCCGTCATTGCGAGCGTAGCGAAGCAATCCAGACTTTCTCCTCAGCAGCAGACTGGATTGCTTCGTCGCTTCGCTCCTCGCAATGACGGTGAGGAAGCAACAAAGAACTTAAGCGGCAGGGACTTCGGGTTTAATGGGCAAGATCACGGGTTTTCTCGAAATCGAACGGCGCGACCGCAAGTACACCCCGGTCGCCGAGCGCGTGAAGCATTACAACGAGTTCGTCGTTCCCCTCTCCGAGAAAGAGGTGCGGGACCAGGCCGCGCGCTGCATGAATTGCGGTATTCCCTATTGCCACGGCACCGGCTCGGTCGCGCCCGGCACGCCCGGCTGCCCGGTCAACAACCAGATCCCCGACTGGAACGACCTCGTCTACCAGGGCAATTGGGAAGAAGCCTCGCGCAATCTGCACTCGACCAACAACTTCCCGGAGTTCACGGGGCGCATCTGTCCTGCACCTTGTGAAGCCTCCTGCACGCTCAACATCGACGACAACCCCGTCACCATCAAGACCATCGAATGCGCGATCGTCGACCGCGCCTGGGACAATGGCTGGCTCAAGCCCGAGGTCGCCGCGGTGAAGACCGGCAAGAAGGTCGCCGTGATCGGCTCGGGCCCGGCCGGCATGGCCTGCGCCCAGCAGCTCGCACGCGCCGGCCACGACGTGCACCTGTTCGAGAAGTACGCCAAGGCCGGCGGCTTGCTGCGCTACGGCATCCCCGACTTCAAGATGGAGAAGGGTGTCATCGACCGCCGCGTCACGCAGATGGAAGGCGAAGGCGTCACCTTCCACTACAACAGCCATGTCGGCGCCGACGGCAATGTCGATCCGCGCGAGATGCTCAACGAGTACGACGCGGTCGCCCTGACCGGCGGCGCGGAAGCCCCGCGCGATCTGCCGATCCCCGGCCGCGACCTCGCTGGAATCCACTACGCCATGGACTTCCTGCCGCAGCAGAACCGCCGCGTCTCCAGCGAGCCGCTGAATGGCGTTCAGGAAATCCTCGCCGGCGGCAAGCACGTCGTCGTCATCGGCGGCGGCGATACCGGTTCGGACTGCATCGGCACTTCGCTGCGCCAGGGCGCGCTCAGCGTGACCCAGCTCGAGATCATGCCCGCTCCGCCCGAGCGCGAGAACAAGGGCCTGACCTGGCCGAACTGGCCGCTGAAGATGCGGACGTCCTCCAGCCAGGCCGAAGGTGCGGTGCGCGAATACGCCGTGCTGACCCAGAAGTTCTCGGGCGAGAACGGAAAGGTCAAGAAGCTGCACTGCGTCCACGTCGACGACAAGTTCAAGCCGATTGCAGGCACCGAGTTCGAGCTGGATGCCGAACTGGTGTTGCTGGCGATGGGCTTCGTGCACCCCGTGCACGAGGGCCTGCTCAAGCTGCTCTCGGTCGAGCTCGACCCGCGCGGCAACGTCAAGGCCAACACGCTGGACTACCAGACCTCGCGCCCGAACGTGTTCACCGCCGGCGACATGCGCCGCGGGCAGTCGCTGGTGGTCTGGGCCATCCGCGAGGGCCGGCTGTGCGCCCGGTCGATCGATACGTTCCTGATGGGGAAGACGGATCTGCCGCGCTGAGTTGCCTCGAGGGCAGACAAAAGTTCCGCTGTCGTCCCTGCGAACGCAGGGACCCATACCGCGGAATCTATCGGTGGCAGACGGCGCCGATCCCGAACGACCAGTCGTCGCCAAACTACTCCCTGGGGTAATGGGTCCCTGCGTTCGCAGGGACGACGCCTCAGATTAGGCCACGGCGGTGGCCGCCGGCGACGGCCTTAGTTCTGCAGCCTCACGCCCAGCATCACCACCGTCCCCTGCGAGCTCGAGCCCGGCTGGTTCGAATCCAGGATGTCGTGACGCAGCGTGCCCTTCACCCAGATGTTGCGGTTGAGCTTGTAGATCAGATTGCCTTCGAGCGAGTAGGTCTTGTCGTTGCGGTTCTGGCCCTGGTAGTCGAGCGTGCCGTAGGTGAACTTGCCCACCGCCGTGAGCCAGCGGCGGAAGTCATGGTCGACTTCGGCCGAGTAAGTGCGCACCAGCACGCCCGACGAACCCGGGACCGTGGTCTCGGCGATCTGCGTGTCGGTGAAGAATTTCACCGTGGTGAGGCCGCTCGCATTCCAGATCAGCGAGCCCGAGGTCAGGAAGCCCGAGAGCTGGCTGAGGCGCGGATCGGTGTAGTTGCGCGCGGAATAGCCGACCGAGATCTCGCCGGTGAGAATGCGCGAGAACTCGAAGGACGAGCCGATTTTGGCGTAGCCGCCGTTCGAATCGCGGAAGTAGTTGTTGCGGTCGGCGGCCTGGTCGTGGACGCGCGTATCGCCCTGGACCTCGACGAACGGCTTCAGGCCTGGCTTGAGGTCGTAGGAGAAGCGCCCCACGCCGCCATACTGGTTGAAGTCGCGATCATTGTTGCTGAAGGTCGAACCATCAGTGAGCTTCGAATCGGTGTAGGCGGTGCGATCGACAGTGGCGCCGGCGGCGACCTGGAAACGATTGAAGGTCTGGTCGAAGCCGACCGTGGTGCCGTAGGAGGCATAGACCGGATATTTCTGCAGGCCGGCCTGCACGTTCGGGCTGCCCGGATTGTCGGTGGCGAGCCGCAGGCGCAGCTGCGAGGTCAGCTTGAGATCGCGGTCGACGTCGAGGCGGCCGTCGACATGGCCGGTGAAATCGGGACGATTGATTTCGACCGGCGAAGGCGAGGCAAAGCCGTCGATCGTCGCCGGCATATTGTTGGTGTAGCCGGAGAACGAGCCGCGGAGGTCGGCGACCAGCGCGTGACGCTCCCAGTCGGACGCCACCAGAAGATCCGGCGCGACGACAAAGACCGGCGATCCCACCGGCTTGTTGAGGCGCGCGGGATTGGTGTCATAACCCGTGGAGAGCTCGAGCCCGCCCTTGATCAGGAAGCTGCCGGCATAGTCGCCGACGGCGCCGAAAGGATCGTCATCCGCCTTGAGGCGGCGGCGCAGCGGCTGGCCGGGCACGGTGCCCGCCATCGCCGCGGGCACCGGCGCCTTGTTGGCGGAGGCCGACGGCGGCGGCGCGATCTTGGGCAGGCCGAGCGAGGACGGCGGCGGCGCTGTGGTCGGCACAGGTGAGCCGGGACCGGCCGCGCGCTTCGGCTTCGGCTGGCCCGGATAGAGCTTGGGCTGCTGTCGCTTGCGGTTGAGCGAATCGTAGCCGGAGGTGCTCGCGCCGGTGGCGGCCGGAAGGCCGTAGGTCGGGACCTGGCCGATACGCGAGGTCGCCGGTGTCTGCTGCCGCTTGCGCGGGTCGGCGCCGGGATCGGGCAGCGCCGGCAACGCATCCGACGGCGCCTGCGGCACGCCCGCGGTACGGCGCGTCGGCAGCGTCTCAGGCGAGGCGAAGCCGCCGCGGTTGGGATTGAACAGGTCGGGCGTGAGGCTCTGGGCGGCCGCGGGAGCGCTTGTGAGGGCCGTCAGCGCAAGACCCGGCAAAAGGCACGGCAAAACGGCGCGCAGAACTTGCGCGCGTTTGCTCCGGCCGGTGCCTGGAGGCGACCCCACGATGGAATAACTCCAACGAAATCAAACACTTTCACAATCGTCCCCACGGACTGGCGGGAACCATCGTTAATGGAGTTAAAACAATTATGGTTAATGACCCGTTGAGGGCTTCGGCGCGCGCGTCGCCTCCAGGGCCCGGGCGTGCTAAGGAGGCGCCGACTGGGCCAACGCCCCCTCCTCCTGGATCACATTATGCCGAGTTCGAAACCGCTGATGACCGCATCATCCGGACCCATCCCCGACAGCGTCGAATCCGCGCTCCGCACCCTGGAGACGGAGAGCGGCGGCATCAACGCACTCGCAGCCGCCCTGCGCGGCCCGCTCGGCGAGAGCTTTGCCAGGGCGGTCGACCTGATCCGCAACGCCAAGGGCCGCGTCATCATCACCGGGCTCGGCAAGTCGGGCCATATGGGCCGCAAGATCGCCGCAACGCTGGCCTCGACCGGCACGCCCGCCTTCTTCGTGCATGCCGCCGAGGCCGGCCATGGCGATCTCGGCATGATCACCACCGACGACGTCATCATGGCGCTGTCCTGGTCCGGCGAGCAGCCCGAGATGAAGAACGTCGTGAACTATTCGGCGCGGTTTGCGATTCCGATGATCGCGGTGACCTCGAACGCGGCCTCCTCGCTCGGACAAGCCGCCGACATCGTGATCGAGCTGCCGAAGGCGCGCGAGGCCTGCCCGCACAATCTGGCGCCGACGACGTCGACGATGATGCAGGTCGCGGTCGGCGACGCCATCGCGATCGCGCTGCTCGAAGGCCGCGGCTTCACCGCGCTGGAATTCGCGCATTTCCACCCCGGCGGCAAGCTGGGCGCGATGCTGAAATTCGTCCGCGACTATATGCGCACGGGCGCCGAGATCCCGGTCAAGCCGCTCGGCACCATGATGTCGGAGGCCGTGGTCGAGATGTCGGCCAAGGGGCTCGGCTGCGTCTGCATCGTCAACGAAGCAAGCGAGGTCGCGGGAATCATCACCGACGGCGACCTGCGCCGCCACATGCGTCCCGACCTGCTGACGGCATCGGTCGACGAGATCATGACGAAGCAGCCGAAAACGGTGCCGCCCTCGATGCTGGCGACCGAGATGATCGAGGTGCTGAACACCCGCAAGATCACGACGCTGGTCGTGACCGAGGCGGGCAAGGTGGTGGGCATCGTGCATCTGCACGACCTGCTGCGGGCGGGCGTGGCGTAGCTTAGGACGCACACCTCTATCCGTCATTGCGAGCGTAGCGAAGCAATCCATGCTGCCTCCCGCAGAGACAGTCTGGATTGCTTCGTCGCAAGGGCTCCGCGCAATGGCGGCGGTTAGAACGCGGCCGGAAATCGCGCAGCGTTCTCCTCCAGCGGCAACCGCAACCCGTTCGCCAGATACGACACCGTGCGATAGAAGCCGCACAGCAGCATGATCTCCAGGATCTGCGGCTCGTCGTAGTGGGCCGAGAGCGCGGCAAATTCAGCATCGTCAAGCGTTGCGCGGTGGTGCAGCGCATCGACCGCGGCAATCAGCGTCTGCTCGCCCGGCGACCAACACGGGGATGTCGCATCGCCCTGCACGGTCGCACGCACCTCCTCCTCGCTGAGCTTTGCCGGGGCAGCAAAGATCGCGACATGCACGCCCCACTCGTACTCGCATCCGTTCAGCGCGCAGGTGCGGTCGATGACGATCTCGCGCTGGCGCAGCGACAGCGGCCCGGGGTCAAGAAGCCCGCCGGCACGAAACTTGTCCCAGGCGCGGGCGTGGCCCGCCATCACCCGGAACAGCATCAGCGGCGGCGCGCCGCGCATGATGCGGTCGAACTGCGCCTGGATCTCCGGGGGATAAGGCGGGGTGAGCGGCGCGATGCGCGGCATGGCTTCGGACACGGGCCAATTCCTTTGCTACATTTATCGTAGCAATACGCTACACTATCTGTAGCGACACGCAAGGGACCGCCGATGGCGAAACAGGCCGACTCCAAGACACGCAGCGTTCGCGGCTCCCGCACGGGCCGCCCGATCATGGTGCTGCTCGACCTGCTCGGCCGGCGCTGGGCCCTGCGAATTCTTTGGGAGCTGCAGGACGCCCCGCTCACCTCCCGGGCGCTGCGCAGCGCCTGCGACGAGGCCTCGCCCACGGTCCTGCAGGCGCGGCTGACCGAGCTGCGCGAGGCGGGATTCATCGAGCTTGGCGAAGGCGGAGGCTATGGGCTGACGCCGCTCGGGCGGGAGCTTTGCCAGACATTCATGCCGCTGCACCGGTTTGCGGAGCGGTGGCATGGCAAGAAGAATGCCTAGGTGAACCGACGCTGCACCAACAATCTCGTCATTGCGAGCGCAGCGAAGCAATCCAGAATCTTTCCGCGGACGGACTCTGGATTGCTTCGTCGCAAGAGCTCCTCGCAATGACGGTGGACTACGCCGCCGCAACCGTCAGGTTGGCGCCGTCGACCTGCACCACCTTCACCCGCGTTCCCGCCGGCGTGTCCGGCCCTGCAACGCGCCACACGGTGTCGCCGATACGCACAGTGCCTGAGCCGTCGATGATCGGCTTCTCCAGGGTGAACTCGCGGCCGAGCAGCGCCTCGGTCCGCTTGTTGAGGAAGGGGCTGGCGCTGGCATCGAGCTTCGGCCGGGCCAGGCGGCGCCACACCGGCACGGCGGCGGCGGCGAACAGCGCGAACATCACGAGCTGGATCTGCCACGATATGACGACCGTGAACGAGATCAGGCCGACGAGCAGCGCAGCGAGCCCGAGCCAGAACAGGAAGACACCCGGCGCCAGCACCTCCAGCGCCATCAGGATGAAGCCGAAGATCAGCCAGTTCCAGGTGCCGAGTGATACGAACATGTCGGTCATGACACGACCTTCTATCATGGTGCATGCCCCTTTCGAGAGGGACATGCACCGGTGACTATCCCTGTCGCGGCGGCACCGCCGGCGGCGTGCTGCCGGTCGGCGGCACCGAGCCCGGACGGCGCGCGGCGGCGGCTGCGGAAGCCGCGCTTTCGCCGAACGTCGCCTTGGCGATCTCGCCGATGCCGGCGAGAGAACCGAGCATGCTCGTGGCTTCCATCGGCAGCATGATGATCTTCTGGTTCGGCGCGTCCGCGAACTGGCCGAACGCCTTGATGTATTTGTCGGCGATGAAGTAGTTCAGCGCGGCGACGTCGCCCTTGGAAATCGCATCGCTGACCATCTGGGTTGCCTTGGCCTCGGCTTCCGCGGAACGTTCCCGGGCCTCGGCGTCGCGGAACGCAGCTTCCTTGCGGCCTTCGGCTTGCAGGATCTGGCCCTGCTTGGCGCCCTCGGCGCGCAGGATCTCGGACTGGCGCTGGCCCTCGGCGGCGAGAATGTCGGCGCGCTTGACGCGCTCGGCCTTCATCTGCCGGCCCATGGCTTCGACGAGGTCGGCGGGCGGCACGATGTCCTTGATCTCGATGCGGTTGACCTTGACGCCCCAGGGCGAGACCGCGGCATCGACCACCCGCAACAGGCGCTCGTTGATCTCGTCGCGGTGCGACAGCACCTGGTCGAGGTCCATCGAGCCCATCACCGAGCGGATGTTGGTCATGGTGAGGACCGTGATCGCCTGGTTGAGATTGGCGACCTCGTAGCTCGCCTTGGCGGCATCGAACACCTGGTAGAAGGCGACGCCGTCCACCGTCACGGTGGCGTTGTCCTTGGTGATGACCTCCTGCTCGGGAATGTCGATCACCTGCTCCATCATGTTGATCTTGCGTCCGACGCGATCGAAATAGGGCACGATCAGGTTGAGCCCGGGGCTCAGCGTCTGCGTGTATTTGCCGAACCGCTCGATGGTCCAGTCATAGCCCTGCGGCACCGTCTTCACGCCGGCAACCAGCGTGACGATGACGAGCAACACGAGAACAATCGCGAAAATGTCGAAACCGCTCATAGCTCCTCCAAGCCGGAAAAGGATGCCGGGAAAAGGCCCTTTCCGGCGCTGTCATTGGTCGGGATCACGACCCTACCGGTTCAGCGGTCGCAATTCACGTCGGTGTCGGCCCAATTCTGCACAAGACGTCCGGGCGGGGAATGGCCACGATATGTATTTGCGACCGGCTCTTGAAAGCGTGCCGACGCAAACCTAGCGGCAAAATTAACGAATCCCAACCCCGGCGATATCATTCGATGACGTCGTCGGCGATCGCGAGCAAAGCTGGCGACAGCGTGACGCCGAAAGACTTGGCCGTCTTGAGGTTGACCGCGAGCTCGAACTTGGTCGGATTCTGGACTGGCAGCTCGGCCGGCGGCACGCCTTTCAGGATGCGATCGATGTAACCTGCGGCGCGGCGGAGCTGCTCGGCGCTGTCGGTGCTGTAGGACATCAGCCCGCCCTCCTTGACGAAGGTGTGGCTCCAGAACACCGCCGGCACGCGTGCTTCGTTGATCGCGGCGAGCAAATCCGCGCGGTTGGCCATGGTGAAGAAGTCCGGCAGGATCAGGAAGCCGCCATCCCGTCGCGACGCCAGCGCGGCGATGGAGGCGGCGTCATTCACCGGCGCGGGCTCGACTGTCACCTGGAGGGTCCGCGCTGCCTGCTCGATCGTACGCAGCATCAAGGGTGCGAACGGCGCAGTGGCGGGATTGTGGACGACGAAGGCGCGGGAGACCTTCGGCGTGACCTGCGTCAGCATCTCCAGCCATTTGCCGGCCAGGGGTCCGTCATAGTCGGTGAAGCCGGTGATGTTGCCGCCGGGACGGGCGAGGTTCTCGACAAATCCCTGGCTGACGGGATCGGTGACCACGGCGAACACGATCGGGATCGTCGTGGTGCGCTGACGCAGCTCCTCGACCGAGGGCGTGCCGACCGCGAGCAGGACGTCGGGCTTGAGCGCGATCAGCTCGTCGGCCAGCTGCGCAATGCGGGCGCGGTCGCCGCCGCCGGCGCGCCAATGGATCTTGAGGTTGTCGCGCTCCTTCCAGCCCAGGCCGGCGAGCGCCTCGACCAGGACCATGCTGCGCGTCTGTCCGATCACGTCATCGGCCGCCGTGACCGAGAGCACGCCGAGCCGGCGTGCGGATTGCTGCGCCAGCGCGGAGGACGGCAACGCCGCGACCATCCCAAGCGTCAGGAGCTCGCGACGATTCACGGGGCTATATCCAGCCCTGGAGCTCGCGCAGCACCAGGGCGCGGATCACGTCCATGCCGGGCTGGCTGTCGTTGAGGCAGGGGATCGCGGAAAACTGCTCACCGCCATTGTGCTTGAAGATCTCGGCGTTTTCCTGCGCGATCTCCTCCAGCGTCTCCAGGCAGTCGGCAGAGAAGCCCGGCGTCACCACTGCGATGCGGCGCACGCCCTCCTTGGCGAGCCGCTCCATGGTCTTGTCGGTATAGGGCTGCAGCCACTCGTCATTGCCGAAGCGCGACTGGAAGGTCAGCAGCAGCTTTGTCTCGTCCATGCCGAGCCGGCGGCGCAGCGCCTCGGTGGTGGCGATGCAGTGCTGCCGATAAGGATCGCCCTTGTCGACATAGGATTTCGGCATGCCGTGGAAGGATGCGACGATCAGCTCGGGCTTGAAGGAGAGCGTCGCAAGATGCATCTCGATCGAGACGGCGAGCGCCTCGATATAGGCGGCGTCCTCGTAATAGGGCGGCGTCACCCGCAGCGTCGGCTGGTTGCGCAGCCGGGCAAGCACGCGGAACACTTCGTCGCAGACGGTGGCCGAGGTCGAGGCGGAATATTGCGGATAGAGCGGCACGGCGAGAATGCGCTCGCAGCCTTTCGCGATCAGCGCATCGATGCCCGACTTGATCGAGGGATTGCCGTAGCGCATCGCCCAGTCCACCACGACGTGGGCTTGGTCCGACAGCGCAGCGGCGAGCTTGTCGGCTTGCGACCGTGTGATGGTCTTCAGCGGCGACTCGTTCCTCTCGGTGTTCCAGATCTTCTGGTAATCGAGGGCCTTGGTGCGGGGACGGCTGCGCAGGATGATCCCGTTCAGCACGGCCTTCCAGACCAGTCCCTGGTCCTCGATGACGCGGGCGTCACTGAGGAACTCCTTCAGATAGACCCGCACGCCCGGCGCATCGGCCGTGTCGGGCGTTCCGAGATTGATCAGGAGCACGCCAACGCGCGGCAAGGCGGATTGGGCGGCCGGTCTTCCGGCCTCGATGGGGACGACGCTGGTCATGGCTCTGTGGGTCGCGCGTTGGTCCGAACTTGTCAAGATGAGGCCGGTTTCGCTAGGGTCGCACCCAGCCGGGGAGCGACGATGACACTCGCGGAATGGTGCGTCCTAGGAGCGCTGCTGCTCTATCTGTCGACGATCGCCGCGATCAAATGGATCAGGCTTGGCCGCTTCGACAATTCCCGGCCGCGCGATCCCGCCTTCTATGAGGATGCCCTGTCGCAGCGCGCGCTCGGCGCGCACCAGAACGGCATCGAGACCTTCCCGTTCTTCGCCTTCGCGGTGCTGCTCGCCGAATTCAGGGATTCGCCGCAGCGGCTGATCGACGAACTCGCTGCGTTGTTCCTGATCGTGCGCATCGCCTATGTGCTGACCTATCTCGGCAACCGCCCGACGCTGCGCTCGATCCTCTGGAGCATCGGCTTTGCCATCAATCTCGGGATCTTCTTCATGCCGGCCTTGAAGCGGTTTCTGCCGGTGTGAGCCTTACCCTCCCCTGGAGGGTAAGCAAGAGCTCACCTTAAAAGCATGTCGTCCGCTCGGCCGCGATGTAGCCGAGCAGCAGGCCCGCGCCGAACAGCAGCACGACGCCTGCAGCCGCGAATTCGATGCCTCTCATGAACAGTGCACCGCCGCCGTCGCGCCCGGCGCTGAGGCGGGCGGCGATGTCCTTGGCGGAGACAGCGACAATCGCAATGGTCGCGACCGTGATCGCGGTGCCGAGCCCCATCAAGAAGGTCGCGGCAATACCGGCCCAGAACAGGCCCTGGGCGAGCGCAAACACCAGCACCAGGATGGCACCCGAGCAGGGGCGGATGCCGACCGTGAGGATCGCAGCAAAACCGCGCCGCCAGCCGCCGGGGCCGGCCAGCTCGCTCGGCGTCGGGCCATGGGAATGGCCGCAATGTTCGTCATGGACGTGGTCATGCGCATGCTGGTGATGGTCGTGATCGCGGTGATGGTGATCATGAACGTGATCATGATGATCGTGGGCATCATGATGATGGTGATGATCATGATGGTGCGGCACGCCGGCCATCGCCGGCACCGGCTGGACCGCCTGCAGCGCGCGGATGAACGTGCGGCCCTTGACCCAGACCAGCCGCAGGCCGAACAGCGCGATCAGGGCGTAGCTCGCGATCTCGATCACCCCTTCCGCCTTGCACATGGTCTTGGCGGTCGCATTCAGCACCCAGGCCGAAATACCGACGATCAGGATCGCCACCAGCGACTGCATCAGCGCGGAGGCAAACGAGAGTGCGATACCGCGCCGCGCGGTCTCGCGGTTGGCGACGAGATAGGAGGCGATCACCGCCTTGCCGTGGCCGGGACCGGCGGCGTGGAAGATGCCGTAGGCAAAGGAGATGAAGAGCAGCGTCCACACCGCCGAACCGTCGGACTTCGCGGCGCGAATCGTCGCCGACATCTGGCGATAGAATTCCGACTGCTTTGCCAGCAGCCAGCTAATGAGGCCGCTGGCCTCGGAGTCGGCTGCTTGCGCGGGTTTCGGTGCGCCGAAGGGGTTTTGCGCGAGGAGATCGTGAAGCGCGGCATCAGCGACGCCGAGCACGACGATAGCCGCAACACACGCGAGAAGCCCGCGGAGAAGCGGAGAATGAAGGCGGCTGTTCAAGGGCAATCCACCGTGATCTTGTTGGCGAACATCATGCCGAAATTGGAGTTTTCGCCGTTCAGGAAGGTCTGCTCGTTAAGCTTCTGCGCGGTCGCCGAGCCGTCGCTCGGCCGCTCCAGCTTCATCTGGCAGCCGGCGGGCGCGCCGACCAGCTTGACCGGGCTCTCCTTGGCCATCTGAAAATCGATGAAGAAGGAACGGTCGAACACTTCGAGCACCAATTGCTTGGGCTTGACCGGGTTCTTCAGCGGCAGCGTGAAGTGCAGGGTCAGCACCGTGTCCTTGTAATCGAGGAAATAGTCGACCGGCTCGTTGAACCGCTCCTTCTTGCCGTCGGCCTTGGCGAAGGTGAAATAGGCGTATTCCTTCAACGACTCAACGTTGGTCTGCGCCAGCGGACCCAATTCCTCGCGCGTATAGGCGCCCTTGGTCTTGCTCTCGAGCCCCTGCACCGCATAGGCCGAGAACATGTCGTCAAAGGTCCAGGCGTGGCGAACGCCGGTGATGCTGCCGTCCTCGGCATAGAGCAGCTCGCTGGTCGCGGTGATCCAGACATGCGGATGCGCGCTTGCCGCGCCGGCGGCGAGCGTGAGAGCGACGGCCAGCAGCAGTCCAAACAGGCGGCGCATCGTGTCCATCAGGCCGCCTTGGTGTCGTCGAGCAGGCCACGCCGGCGCAGCAGCGCGTCGGGCTCGGGCGGGCGGCCGCGGAAGGCCTCATAGGCGGCTTCCGGATCGACCGATCCGCCGCTCGCATAGATGTCGTCGTGCAAGCGCTTGGCCACATCAGGATCGAAGATGTCGCCGGCCTCCTCGAACGCGCCGAAGGCGTCGGCGTCCATCACCTCCGACCACATGTAGCTGTAATAGCCGGCCGCATAATGGTCGCCGGTGAAGATATGACCGAACTGCGTTGGCCGGTGACGCAGCGCGATCTCCTCGGGCATGCCGATCTTCTCCAGCTCGCGCTTCTCGAAGGCCCGGACATCCTGCGCGGCGGAGGCCGGCTGGGTGTGGAACTCGAGATCGACCAGCGCCGAAGAGACGAACTCGACCGTGGCAAAGCCCTGGTTGAATTTTCGCGCGGCAAGGAACCGTTGCAGCAGGTCGTCGGGCAGCGGCTCTCCGGTCTGGTAGTGACGGGCAAACTTCTGCAGCACCTCGGGCCGCTCCTGCCAGTGCTCGTAGAGCTGGGAGGGCAGCTCGACGAAATCGGTGAACACGGACGTGCCCGACAGCGACGGGTAGGTCACGTTGGAAAGCATGCCGTGCAGGCCGTGGCCGAACTCGTGGAACAGGGTGCGGGCATCGTCGGGCGACAGCAGCGAGGGCTCGCCGTCGGCGCCCTTGGCGAAATTGCAGATGTTGAGAACCAGCGGCGCGACGTCGCCGTCGAGCTTCTGCTGGTCGCGCAGCGAGGTCATCCAGGCGCCGGAGCGCTTTGACGGGCGGGCGAAGTAGTCGCCATAGAACAGCGCCTTGTGCTTGCCGTCCGGCCCCTTCATCTCCCAGACCCGGACGTCGGGATGCCAGACCGGGACGTCCTTGCGCTCCTCGAAGGTGACGCCGAACAGGCGCGTGGCGCAATCGAAGGCGGCCTCGATCATGTGGTCGAGCGCGAGGTATGGCTTGATCGCGGAATCGTCGAAATTGGCGCGCTGAAGGCGCAGCTTTTCGGCGTAGAAGCGCCAGTCCCAGGGGGCGAGCTTGAAATTGCCGCCCTCCGTCGTGATCAGCGCCTGCATCTCGTCGCGGTCGGCGAGCGCCCGGGCGCGCGCCGGCTTCCAGACCCGCTCCAATAGGCTCCGCACCGCATCCGGCGTCTTGGCCATGGAATCCTCGAGCCGGTAGGCGGCATAGGTCGGATAGCCGAGGAGATTGGCGCTCTCCTCACGCAGCTTCAGGACCTCGACGATGGTCGCGTTGTTGTCGTTGGCGTTGCCATTGTCGCCGCGCGCGATGAAGGCCTTGTAGACCTTCTCGCGCAGATCGCGCCGCGCCGAGCTCTTCAGGAACTGTTCGACCGAGGAGCGCGACAGCGTGACGATGGCCTTGCCTTCCATGCCGCGCTCTTCCGCCGCAGCCTTGGCGCTGGCGACGAAGCTCTCCGGCAGGCCCTGGCGGTCGGCCTCGCCAAGCTCCATGAACCACTCCTGCTCGTCGCCGAGCAGATGATGGCTGAACCCCGTGCCGAGCTGGGCCAGCCTCTCGTTGATCTCGGCCATCCGTGTCTTGGCCTCCTCGGAGAGGCCGGCGCCGGCGCGGTGGAAGCGGGTGTAGGTGCGCTCCAGCAGGCGAAGCTGCTCGGGCGACAGACCGAGATTGGCGCGGTTCTCGTGCAGCTGGGCGATGCGGCCAAACAGCACGGCGTTCATCATGATCGGATTCCAGTGCCGCGCCATCCGCAAGGAGACCTGCTTGTCGATCTCCAGGATGGCCGGGTTGGAATGCGCCGAGACGAGGTCGTAGAACACCGAAGCGACCTTGCTCAGCAGCTTGCCGGAGCGCTCCAGCGCCGTGACGGTGTTGGCGAAGTCCGGCGCGGCCGGATCATTGGTGATCGCCGCGATCTCGGCGGAGTGGTCGGCGAAGGCCTGCTCGAAGGCCGGGAGGAAATGCTCCGGCTTGATCTCGTCGAAGGGCGGGGTCGCAAACGGCGTCACCCAGGCCTTCAGCAGCGGATTGGTCTCGGAGTCCGTAGTTTGGCGGGGTTCTGACATCGCAAGTCCCGATTTTCATGGGTCGATTGTTGCGGCCAGCTATAGCACGCGATGGGGCTTTTTTGGGCCATTTGGCCTTGCTCCCGGCCGCCTTTTCGGGGAGATTGCGGCCCTCGACAGACCACGGACCCCAGAGCTCATGAACGCGACTTCCTCGTCCTCCCGCCGGATCGTCTGGCCCAGCGTCATCACCGTCATCAGCGCCGCCATCCTGATCGGCGCAGAGGTGTTCGGCGCGGCGTTCGCCGGCGGCTGGGCGCTCGCGATCCTGATGGGGCTCGGCGAGCAGGGCACGCACATCCTGCAGGCCGTGCTGTTCGCACTCGGCGTGCTCGTGATGACAGCGTTCATCCGCGCGGCTCGGCGCGTCGAGCCTTTCACGAAGCGCGGCTGACGCTTCTTCGCGCGCGACGAGCGCGCGCTGCCACGAAAAACTTAACGCGCGTTCATCTTCCGCGTCGCTCGCGCAACACCGCGCAAGCAGATGTTAGGCAATTCTGTTCGCAGCCTAAAAAAATTCTTGCGAAGCAGAGTCAAAACGCTTATGTGCGGACTTGCCCAATTTCGCACGTGCCTGTGGTCGTGTGTCAGTCGGTAGGTATCCGGACAAGAGGCCGGACAGCCGCCAAGGGGTGAAGAAGCCGAGGGGCTCTTCGGAAGTGCAGAAGTCGGAAGGCTCATCGCCGGAAGACGAAAGCAAACCCGGAGCGCCCAGCATCTCTCTCAAAGAGATGCCTTGTCGAAGGTGACTTCACTTTTTGCAACCGTGACTGGCAGCCGGAGGCGAACCGGCGCACCCCGCTCTCAACGGGGGACGCGACTTAAAGCAACGACGGATCGGGCTTTTTTGGTCTCTACCGGCAGTCCAACGCCGGCGCGGGCTACTGAAAAGGCTTGTCCTTCATTGCCAGGTGTGCGGGCGGGAAGCTCTCCCAACCAATCCACGGCAGCACAATTCGGTCTAGGGGTTTAGCCCTGTCGCGTCTCCATCGTGCGGCAGCGGCGAAGCACCCTCGTCCGAGAACCACTTTGAACGAGCTCCGTCGCTGGGGCCGCTTTGGAGAGTGCTATGACCGAACGTATCCAGGAATTCCTGCGCAACCGCCGCCAGGATGGCCTCGACACCGAGCCGTGCCTCGTCGTCGACCTCGAGGTCGTGCGCGACAATTACCAGACCTTCGCCAAGGCGCTCCCCGACAGCCGCGTGTTCTATGCCGTCAAGGCGAACCCGGCGCCGGAAGTGCTGGCGCTGCTGGCGTCCATGGGTTCCTGCTTCGACACCGCAACCGTCGCCGAGATCGAGATGGCGCTGGCGGCCGGTGCGACGCCCGACCGCATCTCCTTCGGCAATACGATCAAGAAGGAGCGCGACATCGCGCGCGCCTTCGCGCTCGGCATCCGGCTGTTCGCGGTCGATTGCGTTCCCGAGGTCGAGAAGATCGCCCGCGCCGCGCCCGGCGCGAAGGTGTTCTGCCGCATCCTCTATGACTGCGCCGGCGCCGAGTGGCCGCTGTCGCGCAAGTTCGGCTGCGACCCGGAAATGGCCGTCGAGGTGCTCGACGCCGCCAAGCGCCTGGGCCTGGAGCCGTGCGGCATCTCCTTCCATGTCGGCTCGCAGCAGCGCAAGGTGAAGGCGTGGGACCGTGCGCTGGCGATGGCCTCGCAGGTGTTCCGCGACTGCGCCGAGCGCGGCATCAACCTCTCCATGGTCAACATGGGCGGCGGCTTCCCGACCAAGTACCTGAAGGACGTGCCGCCGGTCGTGACCTACGGCCGCTCGATCTTCCGCGCGCTGCGCAAGCACTTCGGCAACCAGATTCCGGAGACCATCATCGAGCCGGGCCGCGGCATGGTGGGTAACGCCGGCATCATCGAATCCGAGGTCGTGCTCATCTCGAAGAAGAGCGACGAGGACGAGGTGCGCTGGGTGTACCTGGACATCGGCAAGTTCGGCGGTCTCGCCGAGACGATGGACGAGTCGATCCGTTACGCCATCCGCACCCGTCACGACGGCGCGGACATGACGCCGTGCGTGCTTGCAGGTCCGACCTGCGACAGCGCCGACGTGCTGTACGAGAAGAACCCGTATCCGCTCCCGGTGACGCTGGAGATCGGCGACAAGGTTCTGATCGAAGGCACCGGGGCCTATACGTCGACCTACTCGTCGGTGGCGTTCAACGGCATCCCGCCGCTGAAGACGTACCACATCTGATCCGCCTCTCGTTTCCCGAGGCCTCACGAACCCGGGAGCCGGCTTGCCGGCTCCTCCCTGACATCTCGATTCTGACGACGCCTTGAACAGGCGTGCTGCGCGCACGCCCGTTCAAGCGGGGACTGATGCGCCATGACTGCTTTTCGGAAGCCACAGATCGCCCTCACCTCGAAAGCCGCTCCGTTCGTGATCCGTGCGGAACGCGCTGCCGACGTCGCGATGCGTGAAGCGCTGCTTGATGCGTGCTTTGGCGAGAACCGCCACGACCGCACCTGCCAGCGCCTCCGTGACGGACGTGCGCCTGCCACGGGCCTTGCCCTGTCGGCCGTGCGCGAGGGCAAGCTCGTGGGAACCGTGCGGCTGTGGCACGTCAGCGCCGGAGGCAGGCCCGCTCTGGTCCTCGGACCGCTGGCGGTGGACCCTGCCTGCCGCGAGCTCGGGATCGGCGCCGCGCTGATGCAACAAGCGCTGGCCGCCGCCCGGGCGCGCGGGCATGACGCCGTGATCCTGCTCGGCGACGCCCCCTATTACGCCCGCTTCGGCTTTTCGGGCGAAAAGACGGCTGCGCTGTCGCTGCCCGGGCCGTTCGAGCGCGACCGTCTGCTGGCGATCGAGTTCACCGACGGCGCACTGGACGGTGCCGAAGGGATGATCGTCCCAACCGGCGCGGCGCTGGCCAAACGGAGGTCGGTTCGTCCTCTCCAGGCGCGCGCGGCCTAAGACATCGCCTTGATGGTGTCGGCCGCAGCCGCGTCCGCGGCAGTGCCCGGCCGCGCCTGCGCCAGACCCAATCCTTGGGGGTTGCGCAGACCCCGGAAACGCCCTTTAACCCCGCGAAACACCCTTCAGCCGAGGTCCAAGCCATGTCCCGTCGCCTGATCTCCACCGGCTCTCCGCTCGAGAAGTCCGTCGGCTACAGCCGTGCCGTGATCGACGGTGATTTCGCCTTCGTCGCGGGAACCACCGGCTATGACTACACCACGATGACCATGCCGGCGGATGTCACGAGCCAGTCACGCAACTGCTTCAAGACCATCGAAGCCGCCCTGAAGGAGGGCGGATTCGAGATGGCCGACATCGTCCGTGCGACCTATTACGTCACCGACACCAGCTTCATCGATGCCCACTTCGCCGTCTGCGGCGAGGTTCTCGGCAACATCAGGCCGGCCGCGACCTTGCTGGTCGTCAGCGCCCTCGCCAAGCCCGAGATGAAGGTCGAGATCGAAGTCACCGCCAAGCGCCGCAGCACCTAAAAAGCGCCGCGGCACCAAGTCCCGCAGCGCCTGATCCACCCCACCCTTTGCCCGCCAGCACGTTCCGGAGAATCCGTTCCATGAGCCCTCCCTCGCAGATCTACGCGAAGATCACCGGTCCCATCGTCATGGTCGGCTTCGGCTCCATCGGCAAAGGCACGCTGCCGCTGATCGAGCGGCATCTCGACTACGACAAGTCGCGCGTCACCGTGATCGATCCCAAGGACGAGGGCCGCAAGGCGCATTGTGAGAAGCACAATGTCCGCTTTATCCAGAAGGCCGTGACAAAAGACAATTATCGCGAATTGCTGTCCCCGCTGCTCACCGAAGGCGGCGGCCAGGGCTTTTGCGTCAATCTCTCGGTCGACACCGGTTCGACCGACATCATGGAGCTCTGCAACGAGCTCGGCGCGCTCTATATCGACACCGTCAACGAGCCCTGGCTCGGCTTCTATTTCGATTCCTCGAAGGGCCCGGAAGCCCGCTCCAATTACGCGCTGCGCGAGGTGACGCTGGCGGCCAAGAAGGCGCGCGCGGCCGGCTCGACCACGGCCGTCTCCTGCTGCGGTGCCAATCCCGGCATGGTCTCCTTCTTCGTCAAGCAGGCGCTGCTCAACGTCGCCGCCGATCTGAAGCTCAATGCCCCCAAGCCGAAGACCCGCGCCGAGTGGGCGGATCTGATGCGGCAGGCCGGCATCAAGGGCATCCACATCGCCGAGCGCGACACCCAGCGCTCGAAGAAGCCGAAAGAGCCCGACGTCTTCGTCAACACCTGGTCGGTGGAAGGCTTCCTGTCGGAAGGCGTGCAGCCGTCCGAGCTCGGCTGGGGCACTCATGAAAAATGGATGCCCGAGAATGCGAAGACGCATGAAGCCGGCTGCGGCGCGGCCATCTACCTGATGCAGCCCGGCGCCAACACGCGCGTGCGCACCTGGTGCCCGACCCGCGGCGCGCAATACGGCTTCCTCGTCACCCACAACGAGTCGATCTCGATCTCGGATTACTTCACCGTGCGCGACGCCTCGGGCAAGGCGATCTTCCGGCCGACCTGCCACTATGCCTATCATCCCGCCGACGATGCGGTGCTGTCCCTGCACGAGATGTTCGGGCGCGCCGCCAAGATGCAGGAGAAGCACCACATCCTCGACGAGAACGAGATCGTCGACGGCATCGACGAGCTCGGCGTGCTCCTGTTCGGCCACGACAACAATGCCTATTGGTATGGCTCGCAGCTCTCGATCGAAGAGACCCGCGCGCTGGCGCCCTACCAGAACGCGACCGGTCTCCAGGTGACCTCCGCCGTCCTCGGCGGCATGGTGTGGGCACTGGAAAACCCGAGGGAAGGCATCGTCGAAGCCGACGAGATGGATTTCGAGCGCCTGCTGGAAATCCAGCTGCCGTATCTCGGCCCGGTGAAGGGCTATTACACCGACTGGACGCCGCTGACGGATCGGCCCGGACTGTTCCCGGAGGATATCGACACCAGCGATCCCTGGCAGTTCAGGAATATCCTGGTGCGGTGAGGGGCGACGCGCCTCGCCTCACCAACAACTGTCATGCCCCGCGGAGGCGGGGCATCCAGTACGCCGCGGCCCATCCGTATCCACGCTCCGTCTCTGGAATACTGGATCCCCCGCCTTCGCGGGGATGACACCGAGTGCTTGGATGGGCGCGTAGCCGCCAGCTACTTCTTCTCAATCGGCGGCGCGATCTTCTCGGCCGGAGCCGGCGGCAGTGCCGGTTTGGCGGCGCCCGCCGCACCCTGCGTCTGCGGATCGGGACGCGCAGGCTCCGGCGCCGGCGTGGTCGGCCGGTCGCCGCCGGGCTTGGCTTCCGCGGGCTTGTTCTGATCGTCCGACGGCGTGCCCTGCAGCGGCGGGGTTGCCTGCGCCAGCTGCATCCGGCTTTCGGCGCGGATTTGCGCAATCGATACGCCCGATATCACCACGCCGGCCGCAAACAGCGTGCAGGCGATGATGAAGTCCAGTTTCAGTCTGCGCTTGTCATTGCCGGTCATGTCGATCACCGCATTTGTCTGCGGGATCAACGAAGTGGCAGCGCTGCGGTTCCGTGTCCGGTGGGGTGGGAACCTGACCGTTCGCGCGCCAAAATGACGCCCTTACTCCGTCGTGCTGACTTCCCAGGTCGCGTGCCGCACGCCCGGCAGATGCTGCAGATCGGTTGCCGCCGCGTTCAGCTCGTTCGGATCGACTGCGTTCGCGACCAGCTTGGCGACGATCTCCAGCATGTCCTCGCCGAGTTCGACGACCTCGATGCCCGCCACCGGATATTTCGCGCCCTCGAGCTTCTCGACGAGGCGATCGCGCATGTCCGGCAAGGCATCGGCCGCGACCGCAAGCTTGAAATAGTAGGTCGCCTCCAGCGCCTTCTCGTTCAGCGGGATGCGGTTGATGGCATTGACCAGCGGGCGCAGCATGGTGTTTCCGGCGATGACGAAGACCGTCAGCGCGGCCGCTTGCGCGACCATGTCGGCACCGGCGCAGGAGCCCACCGCGGCCGAGGCCCATAGCGTCGCCGCGGTGTTGAGCCCGCGCACGTCCATGCCCTGCTTCATGATGACGCCGGCGCCGAGAAAGCCGATGCCGGACACGACATAGGCGATCACCCGCACCGCGCCCTCGGCATTGTCCAGCTGCATGGCGAGATCGACGAAGGCGGCAGCTCCCACTGCGACCAGCACGTTGGTGCGCAGGCCGGCGGTACGCTGGCGATATTGCCGCTCGGCGCCGATCAGCGTGCCTAGCACGAAGGCCGCGGTCAGGCTGATGAGCGTGTCGGCGAAATCGCCCAGTTGGAAGGTCGTGAGAAAGCGCATGAATGTGAGCCGTCGCAGGATAGGCACGGCGCAACAGCGCCCTGGCCCACCCTATGACCTGAACGATGACGAATTAAAGCTCGAGAAGTCCGCCGTCCCCATTTTCGTCGGCGAATGCCAGCAGCGTGCCCTTGGCGTTCCAGCCGATCGCGGCGACGGGGGGCGTGCCGTTGCGGCGGACCAGGATCTCCGCGCCGTCCTCCAGCCGCACCATCAGCACGGTGCCGTCGCTGTAGCCGGCAGCGAGGATGTCGTTCTTGGGATGGCAGGCAACCACCGCCACGCGCGCCTGCAGCGGCGCGAGCATCGCGGGCTCCTTGCCCATCGGACCGTCCTTGCTGCCGAACGGCCATATGATGACCGTGTCGGCGCCCGAGGTCGCCAGGCCCTTGCCGCCCGCGCTCCAGGACATCGAGCGGACGCGGCCGGGATAACCGGTCATGCGCATGTGCCTGTTGTCGGCGAGCCGCCAGCCATGCAGCGCCGGCTCGTGCATCGCGGTGACCAGGAATTTGTTGTCGGGGCTGAAAGTGACGGCGTGATGCGAGCCGGCCCAGGGCAGGAATTCGGCCGAGCCTTCCATATTCGGAAACCACAGCGTCGCGCCGTTGTAATGCGCGATCGCAAGCCGCAGCCCCTTCGGCGCGAAGGCGAGCCCGCCGACGGTCGAGGGCACCTCGAGCGACTTCTCCTCGGCCTTGCCGCTCTTGACGGTCGCGACCTTGCCGGCCGACCAGGCGAAGGCGCCGCCGTCGGCCTGCAGCGCGACCGCGTCGATCCAGCGCCGCTTCGGATCGGTGGCGAGCAGCGTCACCTCGCCCCTGGCGTCGAGCGCGACGACCTTGCCGTCGTCGCCGCCCATGACGATACGCTTGCCGTCGGAAGCGGCTGAGAGAATGCCGCCGCCGTGCACGGCGACCTTGGTGACCTCTCCCTGGCCGTCGACGAAGGCGACGTTCTCCTCGCCCCCGACGAAAGCGGCGCGGTCGCCGAGGAAGTACACCGATGTCACGCCCATGCCGAGCGCAACAGGCTTCACCCGGTCGGTGACGGAGACGATCGAGGCGGAATCGGGGGCCGGCGTGAACTCTTTCATCACGAGACGATGCAGCTCTCGAAACCCTCGCGAATGGCCTTTTCCGGCAATTCGCGGCCGATGAAGACGAGGCGGCTCTCGCGTTTCTCGCCCTCCTTCCACTTCCGCTGGTGGTCGCCCTCCAGCATCATGTGGACGCCCTGGAAGACGTAGCGGTCGTCGTCGTCGTGGAAGGCGAGGATGCCCTTGGAGCGCAGGATCTTCCCGCCCTCGACCTGCACCAAATTCTGCAGCCAGGGCATGAACACGTTGGGATCGAGCGGCTTGTCGGTCTTGAGCGACAGCGACTGCATGTCCTCGTCGTGATAATGCTTCAGGCCGTGGCCGTGATCATGGTGATGATGGTCGTGGCCGTGATGGTGGTGATGATCATGGTCGTGGTCATGATCGTCGCCGGCTTCGAGGAAATCCGGCTCGATGTCGAGGATGCGGTCGAGGTCGAACGCGCCGCGGTCGAGCACGTCGGCCAGCGCCACCGAGCAGCGCTCGGTGCGATGCAGCTTCGCATAGGGATTGATGCCGCGGATGCGGGCCTCGACTTCGGCCAGCTCGCCCTTGTTGACGAGATCGGTCTTGTTGAGAACGATGACATCGGCGAAGGCGATCTGGTTCTTGGCCTCGGGCGCGTCCTTGAGACGATCGGACAGCCATTTGGCGTCGGCGACCGTGACCACCGCGTCGAGCCGGGCGTTCTTCTGCACGTCCTCGTCGACGAAGAAGGTCTGGGCGACCGGCGCGGGATCGGCAAGGCCGGTGGTCTCGACGATGATGGCGTCGAACTTGCCCTTGCGCTTCATCAACCCGTCCATGATGCGCACGAGGTCGCCGCGCACGGTGCAGCAGATGCAGCCGTTGTTCATCTCGAACACTTCCTCATCGGCGCCGATGATGAGGTCGTTGTCGATGCCGATCTCGCCGAATTCGTTGACGATGACGGCGTATTTCTTGCCGTGGTTCTCCGACAGGATGCGGTTCAAAAGCGTGGTCTTGCCGGCGCCGAGATAGCCGGTCAGCACGGTCACGGGAATTTTGGAGGCGGTCGCTTCAGACATAAGAACTCCGGACGTAGGCTGGTCGCGCGACGCGAGGCGGGGTGGCCCCTGCCCTAATGGTCAAGCGCGCTGGTCAGGGCCTTTATATTGTGCCTGACCATATCAATGTAAGTGGGTGCAAGCCCCTTTTCGCCGGTCAAACCGTCGGAAATCAGGGTCCCGCCGACCTTGGCCCCGGTCTCCGCGGCAATCCGCCGGATCAGCCGGTCGTCGCTGATATTCTCGAGGAATACGGCCGGGATCTTCTGGGCCTTGATCTGGCCGATGATGGCCGCAATGTCCCGCGCGCTCGGCTCGGTTTCGGTGGAGACGCCGAGGGGGGCGATGAACCGGATACCGTATTCGGCGGAAAAATAGCCGAAGGCGTCGTGGGTGGAGATCACCTTGCGCCGTTCGGGCGGAATTTTGGCGACGGCCTCGCGGACCTCGCGATCGAGTGTTTCGAGCTTGTCCAGATAGGCCTGGGCCTGGGCACTGAAGAACGCCGCGTCATCCGGATTGGCGGCAGCCAGCGCCTTGGCGATGTCAGCCACGTAGATTTTGACGTTGGGGATGGACTGCCAGGCGTGCGGATCGGCGGCCGAACCGAGCTTGAGGGGCGCGATGCCGGCGCTGACGGTAACGACAATGGCCTTGCTGCCGGCGGACTGCACGAGGCGCGGCAACCAACCCTCCAGCCCAAGCCCGTTGACGATGACGAGCCTGGCCGCAGCAATACGCTTCGCATCGCCGGGCGCCGGTGTGTAGACATGGACGTCGCTATCGGCGCCGACCAGTGTCGTCAGATTGATGCGGTCACCCCCGACATTGCGGACGAAGTCGGCGAGGATCGAGAAGCTCGCGACGACATTGAGCCGCTCCGCCGCGTGCAGCGGCGAGGCGATGAGCAGCAAGGCGACGAGCAAGAGGAAGCGCATCGTCACGCCTCCAGATGCCGGCCGGGAAACAGCTGCCTGACCACGCCGCCGACGCGGCCGAACAGGACCGAAACGATATAGATGACGGTCGCGACCAGAATGATCGCAGGCCCCGATGGCACGCGGGTCTGGAACGACAGCACGAGGCCGGCATAGCCGGAAGCCGCCGCGGCGACGACCGCGATGCAGATCATGGCCGTGAGATCACGCGACCAGAACCGGGCGATGCCCGCCGGCAGGATCATCAATCCCACCGCCAGCAGCGTGCCGAGCGCCTGGAAGCCGTTGACGAGGTTGATGACGACCAGCGCAAGAAAGGCGAGATGCGCGGGGCCGCCGGCCCGGCTCACGGTGCGCAGGAACAGGGGATCGACGCTCTCGATCACCAGAGGACGATAGATCACGGCGAGCACCAGCAGCGTCACCGTAGCGTTGAAGGCGACCACCAGCAGCGTCTGGTCGTCCATCGCGAGGATGTTGCCGAACAGCACATGCAGCAGGTCGATATTGGTGCCCTTGATCGAGACGATGGTCACGCCGAGCGCGAGCGAAGCCAGATAGAAGGTCGCGAGCGACGCGTCCTCCTTCAGGCCGGTCGAGCGCGCAACCACGCCGGCGAGGATTGCAACGGCAAAGCCGGCGATCAGGCCGCCGGCCGTCATCGCGAACAGATTGAGGCCGGAGAGCAGGAAGCCCACGGCGGCGCCGGGCAGGATCGCATGTGCCATGGCATCGCCGACGAGGCTCATCCGGCGCAGCATCAGGAACACGCCGATCGGCGCGCCCGCGAGCGAGAGCGCGATCACGGCGGCAAGCGCCCGCCGCATGAACTCGAATTCGGTGAACGGGCCGATCAGCGCGTCGTAAAGCATCTGATCTCAGGCCGCCCGCGAGCTGACGTCATCGGCGGCGCAGGCCGCGGCGCTGTCGTCGAAGGCCTCGCACATCCGCATCGCGACCAGCAGGTTTTCCGGCGTCAGCACCTCCGCCGTCGGCCCCCACGCCACGGGGCCACGCGCCAGCACCAGCGTCTGGCTGAAATGGTTGCGCACCATCTCCATGTCGTGCAGCGCGGCCAGCACCGTGCGGCCCTCGCCGTGCCACTGCTTGACCAGCGCGAGCAGGTCGGCGGTGGTCTTGCTGTCGATGGCGTTGAAGGGCTCGTCGAGCACGATCAGGCTGGCGTCCTGAAGCACCACGCGCGCGAACAGCACCCGCTGCATCTGGCCGCCCGAGAGCGTGCCGATCGGGCGGTTCTCGAAGCCATTGAGGCCGACGGACGCGATCGCGCGCAGGATCTTTTCGCGCGCGGCTTTGCCGATACCACCGAACAAGCCCGTGCCGCGCCACAGTCCGGTCCCGACGAAATCGAACACCGAGATCGGGAAGCTGCGGTCGATCTCCGCGCTCTGCGGCAGATAGGCGACGTCCCTGCTGTCGAGCCCGCCGAGATGGATGCTGCCGTCGAGCGGCTTGAGGATGCCGACGATGCCACGCAACAGTGTGGACTTGCCGGCACCGTTCGGACCGATCACGGCGACCAGCGCGCCTCGCGCAACCTCGCCGCTGAGATGATGCACGGCCGGATGCCGGTCATAGCCCAGCGTGACGTTGTGAAAGTGGAGCGCCGCCATCGTCATCTCATCGCCAGGAAGACCACGCTCCAGAGCACGACGCAGACGGCGAGCGCTGCCGCGAGGCGGCCCGCCATGGTCATGCGCAGGATCGACCAGGGCGCCGCCTGGGCGGGGTGTGGCGAGGCCGCATCATGGACGTGGGCATGAGTGTGGTCGTGCCCATGCGAATGTCCGTGGTCGTGCGAATGACCATGGGAATGGCCATGAGCGTGGTCGTGAGGATGGGCGTGGGACGCGGCGGGAACCATGCCAGAACGTTACATTATAACATTACGCCTGTCCACGGCTGGGGTGCCGTTCCAAAGCATCCACGGCCAGCCTCACGGCTTGCCGATCACCATCGCGATGGCCGCCGCCACGAACGGGAACGGCACCGACACCGCGCAGCGGAACCAGACGAAACGGGCCGGCATGAACGGGATTTCCCACAGGATGACCCGCTGGAAGGCGAACAGGGCCCAGGCCACGACATAGGCGACCACCTGGGGCACCCCGCCGCCCGATTTCAGCGCCACCGTGCCGATCGAGAAGCCGATTACGGGCCCGCCGGGCGTGGCCGCGCCGGCGAGCACGGCGCTCGCAACCCCGAGCCAGCCGCTGTCCGGCCCGAGCCAGCCGGTGATCACCTCCTGCGGGATGATGGCGGCGATGTAGCCCGAGCCGATCACCCCGAGCGCGATGCGCGGCACGATGTTGACGAAGTCCATCGCGCCTTCGCGCAGCGAGGCCTTGAACACCGTCGGGCCGCGGCGGAAGGCGATCAGCCCGACGCCGAGCACCGAGCCCCACAGCAGGATGTCGATGAGAAGCGCCGCGCTCAAGTCTCGTCGTCCTCAGCGGCGAGCTTCGGATAAAGCCGGACATAGACGAAGCGGCCGAGCGCCCCTGCGAGCACCGGCAGTGGCAGCGAGATGAGGATCCGCCACAGCGTGAAGTCGGTGCCCATGATCGGGATTTCCCAGGCCACCGCCCGGCCATAGCCGATCAGCGTCCAGCTCACGACCATGGCGATGGTGGCACCGAAATCGGCGCCGACCGCGAGCAGCGCGCTCGCCACCGGGTAGGCGGTGAACGGACCGCCGGGCAGGATCGCGCCGAAGGCGGTGCCGATCAGAAGGCCCATCAGTCCGGATTTCGGCCCCAGCGAGCGCGAGACTTTCTCGTGCGGCAGGATTTCCGAGATCAAGGCGCCGAGCAGGCAGCCGGCGAGCACGCGCGGCAGGATGCCCGAGAACAGCGAGAGATCGTGCGTGAGAATGTCCAGGACGCCGTCGGTGCCGTCACGCCGCCAGACCAAGGCGGCACTCACCGCGACCAGAACCGCGATGATGATCGTGGACCAGCCGATCGGCTTGCGCGCACGCCCCGGCCGCGGCTCGGACTCTGGGTCCTCGGTAGGCGCCGGGGCTTTCGGGGAAGGGTCTGACAACGGCTGTGGAACGGCTCAAGGGTGATGCCCATCCTGATTAAGGGCGGCGTTCCCCCGATGCAAACGGTGTGATGACAGACCTGTGCGCACGCCGCGCAGGGCAATTCCGCACAGCAAAAAAGGCGGCCGCGTGAGCGACCGCCCTTGTCGTCATTCCGGGGCGGCGCGTCAGCGCCAAGCCCGGAATCCATCGGACGTCAGCCCGAGGGGATGAATGGATTCCGGGCTCGCGCTACGCGCGCCCCGGAATGACGCTCAGGCCTTGTCGAACAGGGACTCGACGTATTCCCAGTTCACGAGGTTCTCGACGAACGCCTTGAGATAATCAGGGCGGCGGTTGCGGTAGTCGATGTAGTAGGAGTGCTCCCAGACGTCGCAGCCGAGGATCGGGGTAGCGCCGTGCACCAGCGGATTCTCGCCGTTCGGGGTCTTGGAGATCTCAAGCTTGCCGTTCTTGACCTGGAGCCAGCACCAGCCGGAGCCGAACTGACCGACACCAGCCGCCTGGAAGTCGGTCTTGAACTTCTCGAAGCCGCCGAGGTCCTCGTTGATCTTCTTCTCGAGCTTGCCCGGCAGCTTGGTGCCGCCACCATTGGGCTTCATCCAGCTCCAGAAGTGGATGTGGTTGTAGTGCTGGCCGGCGTTGTTGAACACCGCGGGGTTCTTGCCGAACGAGCCCTTGACGATCTCCTCAAGGGACTTGCCTTCCCATTCGGTCCCCTTGAGCGCGTTATTGCCGTTGGTGACGTAGGCCTGATGATGCTTGTCGTGGTGGAATTCCAGCGTCTCCTTCGACATGAACTGGCCGAGGGCGTCATAGGCGTAAGGGAGTGGGGGCAGCGTAAAGGTCATGGGTTCTTGTCCGCGACTGATGGGGAACTGGCTTAACGGGGACTCTTATAGAAGGTTCCCCGGCCGTTAAATACCTTCAATTTGCGAAAACGCGCGATGCGACCGCTGGGCCGGATTGCATAAAATCGACGCAAGCGCTGACATTCGCCGCAGGCGAGATCGATTGTCGCAAAATATCATTGCCTTTGAAGCGCTTATGACAGAACGAATGCATCGCAAAGTGGAGCTCCGAAAGACCAGATCATGAGCATCGAGATCGACATCCTGAACGGCGACGCCTCGTGGAAGATCGCAGAGCCCCTGCATCAGGCAGTCTGGGGGCCGGACAGGATTGCGGACAAGCCCTGGGCTCACCTGAAATGGGCCAATGCCGATCTGCGCGTGCTGATCGAGACGCCAGAGGATGGCCTGGTCTGCCATGTCGGCATCTATTTCCGCACCGTCACCTGGAATGGGCAGAAGGTCCATATCGGCGGCATCGGCGGGGTCTGCACGCGCGAGGACCGGCGCGGCCGCGGCTACGCCACCGTGGCGATCGACGCGGCGGTTCACACCATGCGTGCCAACGAAGCTGTTCGCTTCGCCCTGCTGTTCTGCGAACCCCACAATTTTTCGTTCTACGAGACCCGGAGCTGGCTGCCATTCAAGGGCGAGGTCTATTGCGAACAGCCGGAGGGGCGGATCCGCTTCACCGAGATGGCGCCCTACGTCTTCAACATCGTCCGCGCGCCGACGCTGGGCACCATCGACCTATGCGGGCTGCCCTGGTGAGCCCTGCGTGAGCGAGGGCTGCGCCGGCCGCTTCGCGCCTTATAATATGTCGTCCATCATTTAATATTCCAGCTGGTGAACATGACGATCGACGCCCCCCTAGACGCCGTCCCGCCGCGCGCACCGGTCGCCTCACCCATTGCGAGCCTGCTGACGGCGCCGATCCTGCCGACGCTGCTCCGCCTCGCGATCCCCAACATGATCGCGATGGTCGGCAGCACGCTGGTCGCGATCGCCGAGACCTCCTACATCGGCCGGCTCGGCACCATCCCGCTCGCCGCGATCGCGCTGGTGTTTCCGTTCGCCATGCTGACGCAGATGATGAGCGCGGGTGCGATGGGCGGCGGCGTCTCGTCCGCGATCAGCCGTGCGCTCGGCGCGGGGAATCGCGACCGCGCCGCGACGCTGGCGCTGCATGCCGCCATCATCGGCCTCTGCGGCGGACTGTTCTTCACGGTGATGATGCTCGTCTTCGGACGCTCGTTCTTCACGCTGCTCGGCGGCCGCGAGCGTGTGCTCGAGGAAGCCAGCGGCTATTCGCAGGTGCTGTTCTCCGGCGCGGTCGCGATCTGGCTCGTCAACACGCTGGCCTCGGTGATCCGCGGCACCGGCGACATGCGCCTGCCCTCGATGACGCTGATCGGCGCTAGCGTGCTGCAGATCGTGCTCGGCGGCACGCTGGGGCTCGGCCTGTTCGGCGTGAAGCAATTCGGCATGCCGGGCGTTGCGGCCGGCCAGTTGATCGCGTTCAGTTGCGCGGCAATCTTTTTCCTTTGGTACCTGTTGTCGGGCCGCAGCCGGCTGCAGCTCGATTTCCGCGCCTTCCATTTCGAGCGCGCGATGTTCCTGGATATTCTGAAAGTGGGCGCGGTCGCCTGCCTGTCGCCGCTGCAGACCGTGCTCACGATCTTGATCTTCACGAAGATCCTCGCGACCTTCGGCACCGAGATGCTGGCCGGCTACGGCATCGGCTCGCGACTGGAATTTTTGCTGATCCCGATCACCTTCGCCTTCGGCATCGCCTCGGTGCCGATGGTCGGCATGGCGATGGGCGCCGGACAGGTGAAGCGCGCGCGGCGCGTAGCCTGGACGGCGGCGACGGTCTCCGGGCTGACCGTCGGCCTGATCGGGCTCGTCATCGCGCTCGATCCCGCGCTGTGGGTGTCGTTGTTCACGCGCGATCCCGGCGTCACCGCGGCTGCGCACAGCTATTTCCACTGGGCCGGCCCGGCCTTCGCGTTCTTCGGCATGGGCGTGTCGCTGTATTTCTCCTCGCAAGGCGCAGCGCGCGTCGGCGGGCCCGTGCTGGCCTCCACCGCGCGGCTTCTGATCGTCGCGATCGGCGGCATCGCGCTCATGACGGCGCAGGCGCCGGCCTGGACGTTGTTCGCGCTGGTGGGCGGCGCCATGGTCGTGTTCGGCCTGTCGACAGCGGCCTCCGTCGCCTTCAGCCACTGGGGCAAATGAGCGCAGGTATGTAAACGCACATTGATAAACGCAGGAATGTGATTCCGGCCAGCGTTGCACTATCTCGCCGGCCTGTTATGGAGGCGCTCCATTTCCGGGGCCCTTTCCATGACTTCCAGATTCGCCGCATCCATCGTCGTCCTCGCCGCGTTGCTTGGGACGTCTGCCGCTCATGCGCAGAACGTCGACGGGACATGGCTGACCCAGGCGGGTGATGCGCGCGTCAAGATCACCAAATGCGGCGGCGGCATCTGCGGCGTCGTCGCCTGGCTGCGCGAGCCCTACGACACCGCGACCGGCCAGCCCGCCACCGACAGCAAGAATCCAAATGCTGCGCTCGCCAAGCGATCCATGATCGGCCTGCCGCTGTTCAGTGGCATGGAGCCCGCGGGGCCGAACAAATGGTCCGGCCAGATCTACAATGCCGACGACGGCAGCACCTATGCCAGCAGCATCAGCGTCACGGGCGCGGATTCGCTGCGGGTCGAAGGCTGCGTCGGCGCGCTCTGCGGCGGCGAGACCTGGACGCGCGCGGGGCGGTAGTTGGTCTTGTGTCCCGGACGCGCTGCAGCGCTTGCGCTGCTGTGCAGAGCCGGGACCCAGAAGAGCAGCACGGTGCAAGGTAGGCCCCGGCTCTGCAGCGCACCGTTTCACGCTGCGCTGCGTCCGGGGCACGAGAGCGGCGCTACGCCACCATCGCCTTCAGCGCCGTCGCCGCCGAAGCGTAGCCGCCTCGTGCGCCGTCGATGAAGTGCACGTGATCGCTGCGCAAGGCCGACGGCGTGAAGCAGGTCATCATGGCGGCGTCCTGCTGATGGAGGCCGTAGCGCACGATGCCCTCGCGCGCGGCCGCCGCCAGGCGATCACGCAGCGCGCGTTCGAGCTCCGGCGTACAGTCGAGGATCATGCGCAGGCCGTCGTCATATTTCCTGAAGTCGGAATTCTCGACGACCTGACGCCTGTAGAGGTTTGGCACGAAGCCGCCGACCTTGAGGTTGAAGCGCATGACCAGATAGACGAACAGCGTGTAGGCCAGCACGCCGGCGCGGCGCGCGATCAGCGGACCGCCGCGCCTGGTGCGGGCCTCGTAGTCCAGCCCCTGCGGCGGCCATTTCAGCGGCGGCCCCTGCGGCGGCACCGGGCGTGCACCGTCCGGGCTGCGCTCGACGAGGTGGATGATGTCTTCGATCACCTTGCGAAACAGATTCGGATCGGCGTCCCGTGCCGGCATCACCAGCACCGAAAGGATCAGGCCACGCGAGGCCGGCATCACCTCGAAGCGGCAGGACAGGCCGGAGAGATCGGGCTGCGTGCCGGCGGGCGCCTCCGTGACCGCAAATTCGCCGCGCTTCATCGCGGCGTCGGCGAAGGCGAGCCCGCCGCCCGAGAACATCGCATAGGACAAATTGGCGGACGGGCCGAAGCGCGCGACCCGCACATCGAGGCCCTGCGCGCGAATGGCGCTCACCGGCACCAGCGCAACGCGCATGGTCAGATCGAGATCTTCCCGCACCCAGGTCGCGGTCGCCGCCAGCGCCTCGCGCGCGGCATCGAGGTCGGAGGGCGCGACGGCAAAACTTGCGCCGTCGCCGCCGAACACGAAGGGGAATTCGCGTCCCTCCAAAGCGTTCGTCACCGCTGCGATCACGGCGGCGCCGGCCATGTTGACCGCCTTGTAGCGCTGCGCCGCGATCGCCTTGGTGGAATCGACGATATCGGCAACGCCGATGCTCCAGTCATCCGGGAGCGGCGCGTAGAGCGCGGGGTCCATCAGGCTGGTGAAGCCGCGAAAGACGGGAATGCCGTCATAGAAGGACTCGCCTGAGGTCATCGGGGATGCCGAATGGTTGGAATGCGCAACAGATACGTGGCAGGATCGATCCGGGTTCGCCGGTCGGCGGCCCCTTTCGATCATGGGCCGAAACGGGCCAAGACAACAAGATGCGACAACAAGATACGGGGACAACAAGATGCGCCCGCGCTGCGAAGCCGCAGCACGTCATTGATCGGCATCAAACGACCGGCCGGCGAGTGCGGCTATCGTGGTCCAGCTCCACGGGTTTCATGGGATGATCGAGGTGTCCGACTTCGGCAGCAAGGACTCCACCGCTCCGGTCCGCCGGCGCACGGGCATCGACCCGATCAGTGCGGTGAAGATGCCCGAAAGACTGACGGAAGCCGTCGATGCCTGGGCCGAAGCCCATCGCCTGACCCGTTCGGATGCCATCTGCAAGCTGATCGAGCTGGGCCTGAAGATCGCGCCCCCGGTGCTCCCGCCGGAACACCCGATCGCCTCGGAAGCCATCAGGATCGAGGAGATTGCCATCCACGAGATCGAGACACTGCTCGATCCGGCCCTGCCGGCCGACGAACGCGAGCGCCGCATCCGCCGCCTCACCGAAGGGCCGCCGGAATTTTCCCACGAACGGATCGACCTGCCGAAGGATTCGCCGAAGCACCGGACGTGAGGAGCTAGTGCAGCTTCTCGTCCTGGCGCTTGCGCAAGGCATCGAGGGACGCGTCATGGCAGCCGACCAGGCGCACGAATTGCTGCGGGTACATCTCATAGCCGTGACTGCCGGAATTCTGGTGCGTCATCGGCGGGCAGTGGACGTCGTCCAGCCTGGCGCGGGATTGCTTCGTCGGGCCCTGAATTGAAGCGGTCATGTTTGGCATGGCCATGGACTGCTCCCTATCGATTAGGGCAGATCGATTGACGTAACCCAATCGAGTGCGGGGCATCTTACGACCAAATCCGGCTGACTGTCATTGTGCCGAATCAACGCAATTGCGACCGCCGGGTTCCGCCTATGCCGTATTCCCGGCATCGACGGTGAACACGGATCCGGTGACGTTGCGGCCGCCTTCGCCGAGCAGATATTCCACCATGCGTGCGACATCGTCCGTCTCCGGCAGGCGGCGCAGCGCGCTGCGCCCGGCAATGCGCTTGCGGCCCTCGTCGGACAGATTGTGCGTCAGCTCGGTGTCGATGAAGCCCGGCGCGATCGCATTCACGGTGATGCCGACCTTGCCGACCTCGCGCGCCAGCGAGCGGGTGAAGCCGGTGGCGGCCGCCTTGGTCGCGCCGTAGACGGACAGGCCGTTATAGCCGGTCGTCGCGATGATCGAAGAGATATTGATGATGCGGCCGGCACCGTCCGCCATCATCTGCCGCGCCACATATTTTGTGAGGATGATCGGCGACAGCACGTTGAGCTGCACCAGCGCCTCGATCTGGGAATTGTGCATGGTGGCAAGCAGGCCTTCGGTGCCGAGGCCGGCATTGTTGACGAGGCCGTAGATCGGGCCGAACTCGTCGCGCACGAGCTTTGCGAACGCCGGGATCGCGTCGATCACGGCAAGGTCGCAGGCGCGGAAATGCAGGCGCCCATCCGACTCCGCGATTGCAGCCTTGAGCTCGTCGCTCTCGCGCCGCGCCGCCGCGATCACGTTATAGCCGGCGCCGACGAGGCGCTTTCCGATCGCAAGGCCGATGCCGCGGCTGCCGCCGGTGACGAGGACATTATGCATCGGTACGCGCCAGTTTTCCGGCCGGGGTGACGTCGAGCGCCTCGACGAAGCGGATCACCGCCGGCACTTTGTGAGACGCGAGCTGCGCGCGGCATCGCTCCAGGATCTGGTCGCGGATCTCTTTGGCGCGCGCGGGATCGGTGCCCTCCGTCAGGATCACGTCGGCGACCACGATGCCGCCGGTGATCGGGCTCTTGCGCGACTTGGCGCGCGACATCCGCACGTCGGGATGGCGGTTGATGACCGCTTCGATCTCTTCAGGATGGACCTTCAGCCCGCCGATATTGATGATGCCGCCGCGGCGGCCGACGAAATAATAGCGATCGCCGCGCCGCTCGACGATGTCGCCGCTGTCGACGAACCCGTCGTCATCGGTGAGCGCCGCGGCGCTGCGGCCGACATAGGCATGTGCGGTGCGCGTCGAACGGATACGAAGCGAGCCGTCCACCACCTTCATCTCGACGCCGTTGCGATTGCCGAGATAGTCGGCCGGAAAGCCTTCCAGCCCGTCGTTCACGGCAAAGCCGACGCCGGCTTCGGTCGAGGCATAGGCATGACCGACGGAGGAATTGGGAAACGCCGCCTTCAACCCGTCGAGCACCGCCTGGTCGGCGATCTCACCGGAGAGGCGAACGTAAGCCGGGGCGAATTGCGCGGCCGAACCGCTCATCAAAAGCTTGCGCCAGTGCGACGGCGTGCCGGAGATGTGCGAGACGCCACGCGTCTTCAGCCGTGCGACGTGATCGCCGAGCGCCTCATGCGGGTCCGACAACACCATCGAGCCACCGGAGAGAATGGCGCGGAGGAAGATCTGCAGGCCGCCATAGCGGCGGATGTCGTAGAACGTCGCCCAGACCGGCGCGGATCCCCGTGCCGGGCCTTCAGCAACGATCGCGCCTGTCAGCGCTTCCAGCGTGTGACCGACGATCTTCGGCACGCCCGAGGTGCCCGAGGTGAGCATCAGCCATTCCGTGGCGCGCTCGGTCCTGGCCGGCGCGGTGGCTTGAAGCGGCAATTGTGCGGTGACGACGAGCGATACGCCCGAGCCGGCCCAGCGATCGGGCTCGTCGGTGACGACGGCATCGATCCCGGCATCGGCGATCAGCGCGTCGAGATGTGCTGTGTTCAGATCGGGCGGACACAGCAGCATGCGACGGGCAATGCCGTCGAGCTCGATCATGGCGAGGCCCGACCGGAGCTGGTCGGACAGTTTGAGCAGCACGGCGCAGCCCGACAATTCGGGCAGGCGGCCGCCAAGGACCGTCTGCGACAGGATGTCGGTCAGCGACACGACATCATGCGCGTCGGAGATCGCGCGTCCCTTCAGCTCCGCGCCGAGATGGTCGCGAAGTGCAAAGATCTCACGCGGGGACATTTTCGTAGGCCCGCACGAAATCACCCACCGTAGCGGGGAACGCTGCGTCCTCGGAAATGGTGAAGGGGTCGACGCCGGTGTCGTCCTCGAGGCGCGCGACGAGAATGGCGAAGGCGAGCGAGTCGAAGCCCGTCTCGTGCAGCGACAGATCGTCCGACAGCTCCGGAAGCGTGACCTTCTGCTCCTTGGCGATCTGCCGGATCGCCTCAATGACCTTAGACCTTACCGACATGGCTGGCTCGCTTTGTTATCGTTGGCGTTGCGGCGGCTCTTGATGGCCGCCTCCCCATGGCGGCTTGTTTACCCGAGAGAAGTAAATGGCTTCTTGGACAATTCAGATAAAATTGGACCTATCTGCCGATTTTGGCGGGGTTACAGCCTGATCGCGCCGTCCAGGATGGCCGCATGAGCCGCGGCGTCGAGCGGCACGTAGGCGCCGGATTTCGCCTCCGCCATGAACAGCGGATCGGAGATTCCGGCCGGATCGAAGCCCTCCCGCGACAGATCGCCCTTCTTCTGCTTGAACGTCTCGGTCGCGTCGATCTCGCTGGAGATGCGGATGAACACAGGCCGTGCATAGGCCGGCAGGCGCTGCGCGAGATGTGCAGGCAGTGCCGTCATGTCAAAGCCCTCGTTGACGACGATCGCGCTCATGCCGGCGCGGCCGTCGGCGCCGGGAATGCTGACGCCATACGTTGTAGCGTCGACCACGCCGGTGAAATCGCGGATCGCGTCGTTGACCTCCGAGGTCGCGACGTTCTCGCCCTTCCAGCGGAACGTGTCGCCGATACGGTCGACGAAATGGAAGAAGCCCTTATCGTCGATGCGCATCAGATCGCCGGTGCGAAACCAGGCATCGCCCTTGGCAAAGACATTGCGAAGGACCTTCTTCTCGGTCTCGCCGGCGTCGGTGTAGCCCTCGAAGCGACCGCCGCCCTCGTCGGCGGTGCCGATGCGGCCGATCGCTTCGCCGGCCTCGCCGCGAGCGCAGGCGATGCAGAAGCCCTCGTCATTGCGCAGCGGCACGCCGCTGTCGGGGTCGAGCCTGACGAGATTGGCGGGAAACCGATGCGCCAGCAGCGGCGGGACACGGCCGATCGCTCCCGGCTGGCCTTCGACGTTGAACAGCGAGAAATTGCCCTCGGTCGCCGCATAGAATTCGAGAATGCGGGGAATGGCGAAACGATCCTGGAAGTCTTGCCAGATGTCGCCGCGCAGGCCGTTACCGCAGACGAGGCGCAGGCGATGGCGGTTCTCGTATTCCGACGGCGGCGCCTTGAGCAGATAACGGCAGAGCTCGCCGATATATTGAAACAGCGTGCAGTCGTGGCGGACGATGTCGGGCCAGAAATGCGAGGCCGAGAATTTTTCCGCGATCACCACCGAGCCGCCGGCGGCGAGCATGCTGCACGGCGCGACGATGCCGCCGACCGAGTGAAACAACGGCAGGCAGTCGTACAGCCGGTCCTGCGGCGTGGCGCCGGTGAGGCCGGCGAACCAGAAGCCCCAATTGAGGATGCGGCGGTGGCTGATGCTGGCAGCCTTCGGCAAGCCCGTCGTGCCCGAGGTGTAGATCAGCAACGCGCGGTCATCGATGGTGACCTCGCCGTGCTCCTCCGGCGACAGCGGGGTGTCATCCAGCGCTGCCAGCGCGACGTCGATGGCGAGATCGCTGCGCGTATCGCCATGCGTCCATACCTTGGCTTCTGTCTTCAGATGCGGCGCTGCGCCCTCCAGCATCTCCGCCAGCTCATGCGCCACGATGATATGCGCGGGCCTTGCGACGTCGATGCAATGCGCGAGCGAGGGCCCGACCAGCTTGGTGTTGAGGAGCGCGACCACACCGCCGACCCGGCTGATGCCGAGCCAGGCTGCGACATAATCGATGCCGTTCGGCATGATCAGCGCGACGGTATCGCCCTTTGTCACGCCGACCGAGCGCGCCCAGCGCGCATAACGATTAATGCGCTTCGACAGGCCTTCGTAGGCGAGACTTGTATCGTCCGTAACCAGCGCGACGCGATCGGGCTGACGCTGCGCCCAATCGTCGATGACGTCGGCGAACAGGCGTCCCGGCAGCGTCTCGATCCGCGAGGTGAGCTCGATGGCCTTCAGCCAGATCTTCGAAGCCGAAGGCGCGCGCGCGACTTTTTGCCGTTCGATGACACCGGTCGTCATGCCGCTCATTCTTTCGGGCTGCCTGCTGATACCGGCAGCTTAGCTCGCGCCTCCTGCCCAGGTGTTAAGAGACAAGGTAAAACTCCGTTAGTGCGCGATTAACTCTAGCGATCCTTTACCAAGTCGGCGGGATCGGCGTGCGCCGCAGTGCGAATCTTGCGATAGCAAGGCCGACAACAAGGCGCGCGCCCTTAATATCTCCCCCTGCAGGAGAAAGAGCGCGGCAGCTTCAGTTCGTTGAGGCAAGACCGATGATCACCAGACGAGATTTCCTTCAGACCGCCGCCTGTGCCGCCGCCGTGCTCGCCGCACCGCGCGCCTTCGCGCTCGGCAATCCGTCCTATCCCTCGCGCAGCGTGAAATGGGTGGTGCCCTATGCGCCGGGCGGCGCGACCGACCTGCTGTCGCGGCTGCTCTGCCAGCGGCTGTCCGACCGGCTGGGCCAGACCTTCGTCGTCGAGAACAAGCCCGGCGCCGGCAGCAATATCGGGACGCAGGCGGTGATCTCCTCGGCACCCGACGGCTACACGCTGCTGCTGACCTCGACCGCGAACGCGATCAACGCCTCGTTCGATCCGGCGCTGCCGTATGATTTCGCGAGGGCCATCGCACCGGTCGCCGGCGTCGCGCGGATTCCGCTGGTGCTGGTCGTGGGCAACGACCTGCCGGTGAAGACCGTCGCCGACTTCATCGCCTACGCCAAGGCCAATCCTAGCAAGATCTCGATCGCCTCCTCGGGCATCGGCACCTCGCTGCACCTCTCCGGCGAATTGTTCAAATCGATGGCCGGCGTGCAGTTCACCCACGTCCCCTATCGCGGCTCGGCACCGGGCCTGACCGACGTGATGAGCGGACAGATCCAGGGCATGTTCGACAACGTCACTTCGTCCTTCGAGCTGGTGCGCGCCGGCAAGCTGCGCGCGCTCGGCGTCACCACGCGCGAGCGCTCGGAGATCCTGCCCGACGTGCCGGCGATCGCGGACACGCTGCCCGGCTACGAGACGTCGTCGTTCTACGGCGTCGGCGCCCCGCACGACACGCCGCGCGAGATCGTCGATCTGCTCAATCGCGAGATCGACGCTGCGCTGTCCGATTCCACCATCAAGGCCCGCATCGCCGAGCTCGGCGCCGTCCCGCTGCACGGCAACGCCGGCGAATTCGGCGGCATGCTCACCGCCGAGACCGACCGCTGGCGCAAGGTGGTCGAGCTGTCGGGGATCAGGAAGGACTAGCGTCTCCGCAAGGACCGACCACGCGCGGCGGCAGAACCTCGCGCCGCCTCAATCCGCCGTGAATTCGAGATCGAAGCGGATCGGGTTGATGGGCTTCGTGGCAAACTGGACGGTCTTGCCGTTCAGGCCGGCAAACGGGCCGGACGCGAACTTGACCACGCCCTTGCCCGAGGATGCGACCCCGACGGGCTTGCCGTCCTTCATCACAGCCTGGGCGGAGCCTTCGGTGAGCTGCGTGATGAGGCGCCCACCGGGAATGCGGTGCACGCCGCTCCCGATCAGCATGGTCGCCTTGAGACCGTCCCACTCGACGACATTCGACGCGGAATAGACCGCGCCTTTCAGCAATCCTTCGACGCCGACGCAGACATAGTCCTGCGCCACCAGATTGTGATCGGGACGGTCGCCGATCGGCTCCTGGGTGAAGAAGCCGGAAATGCTGCATTCATAGCGCGCGATCACGTCCGCGCGGGCCGGCTGAAAGGCGATCATGACAAGGGACGCGCCGACGAGCCCCGTAAGGGTGCACCTGTTCATGGAAATCTCCTCGCTTCATGCGCCCGATCTGAAAGGCCGGCATGATGCCGGACTCCTGACGTCGGGCTGCGCGATGAGAATGCCGCGTATGCGCGCATGCGCGCTTTGACCTGGCTCAACCGCCGCAACGGGCAGCAGCACGAAGCCTAGCGGCCGGGCGGCCTGCGGGACGGATGCAATACAGGCGCGTGGACCGGATAATAGGGATTGGGATCGCAGATCGCGGACCGGCCGGACGCCGTGGCGCGACATTGCGGCAGAGAGGTGAAGGAGCAGTCGTACCACTCCCCGCCACCGCCGTTCGCACCGGAATAGACGTGCATGCAGACGGGATAGCGGGGATCAAAGGTCTGCGCCTGCGACGGCGCGGCGGCGAGCAATGCGCCGACCACCATGATCAGGCCGGACGAGAGGCGGAAGGGCAGTATTCCGGTATGTCGCATCGGAAGCCTCTAATGCACCTTCTTGTGACGCTTGCGCGGAGGCGGCGGCTGGTCGAAGGCGTAATAGGGATTGACGTCACAGCTGGCCGAGCGGCCCGAGGCCGTCGCGCGGCATTGCGGGATCGACGTGAAGGAGCAATCGAAATAATCGCCGCCGCCACCGCCGAAGCCGCCGGGCGTATAGACGTGCATGCACACCGGGTAGCGCGGATCATAGGTCTGGGCGCCGGCATCGGCCGCAACGAACAGCGTGGCAATCGCGGTGAGGGTCAATATCGGCAAACGCATGGACTTAAATCCTCGAATCGACGGCGTCGGCGGAGCTGATGCCGACGGCCTGATATGGCACAACACCAGGGCGGAGGCGACTGTTCCCAGGGACAGATGACGGCAAGGTGAGCGCAGCGGGCAGCGGCGCTAGGCGCCGAGCCCTTGCAGCACCAGCCGGTTCAGCCTCGCCGCAAACGCAGCGGGGTCTTCCGGCAGCTCGCCGTCCAGGATCTGCGCCTGCTCGAGCAGGAGCAGGCTGAGGTCGTCGACCGTGTTCGAGCCGGCCTGCGCCCTGGTGACCGCCGTGACCAGCGGATGGCGCAGGTTGATCTCGAGGATCGGCTTGGTCTTCATGCCGCGGTTTTGCTGCGCCAGGATGCGTTCGAGCTCGCGGCTCGGGCCCTGGCTGTCGGCGACGAGGCAGGAGGCCGAGCTGGTGAGGCGCGTCGAAGCCTTGACGTCGCTGACGCGCTCGCCGAGCGCGGCCTTGATCACGGCGATGGTGGCCGCTTCATCGGCCGCAGGCTCGTCCTTCTTGGCCTCGTCCTTGTCGTCCACGCGCGGGATCAGGTCGAGGTTGAGATCGCCCTGGCTCAGCGACTTCAGCGGCTTGCCCTCGAACTCCGACGGCATCGAGGTCCAGAACGCGTCGACGGGGTCGGACAGCAGCAACACCTCGATGCCGCGCGCGGTGGCGGCCTCGAGCCGCGGATTGGACTTCAACCGCTCGATGCTATCGCCGACCAGATAGTAGATCTCGGTCTGGTTCGGCTTGAAATCGGCGATGACCTGCTTCAGCGACCGCTTCTCGCCCGACGTCGTGGTGAAACGCGACAGCGCCAGCAGCTTTTCGCGTCGCTCGAAATCCTCGTAGATGCCTTCCTTGAGCACCGCACCGAACGCGTCCCAGATCTTTGCAAAATTCTCCGGATCCTTCTCGGTGAGGCTTTCGAGCTCCGACACGACCCGGGTCGCCACCGCTTTGCGGATCTGCGCCAGCTGCGGATTGTTCTGCAGCATCTCGCGGGAGATGTTGAGCGGGAGGTCCTCGCTGTCGACGACGCCGCGGACGAAGCGCAGATACCCTGGCAACAGGTCGGCGTCATCGGTGATGAAGACGCGGCGAACGTAAAGCTTCACCCGGCCCTTGCGGTTCGGCTCGAACAGGTCGAACGGCTTGGTCGAGGGCGCGAACAGCAGCACGGCGTAGGAGTAGCGGCCTTCGGCGCGGTAGTGCAGCGTCATCGCGGGATCGTCGAAGGCGGAGGCGATCTGCTGATAGGCCTTCTTGTAATCGTCTGCCGTGAGCTCGGATTTCGAACGCTGCCACAGCGCGCTCGCCGAGTTGATCTGGCGCGGCTCGCCCTCCTCCGGCACCAGCTCGATGGGAAACAGGATGTTGTCGGAGTAAGCGCCGACGATACGCTCGATCTCGAAAGCCTCGAGATATTTCCTGGCATCGTCCTTCAGGTGCAGGACGATCTCGGTCCCCCGCGTCACGCGCGCCGCTTCCTCGTCGCTGGCGCGGGCGATCTCGAAGCCGGAGCCGCCCTGGGACGTCCAGGTCCAGACGTCGCTCTCGCCGGCGCGGCGGCTGATCACGACGATCTTCTCGGCGACCATGAAGGCGGAATAGAAGCCGACGCCGAACTGGCCGATCAGGCCGAGGCCGTCCTTGGCCTCCTTCAGCTTCGACACGAACGCCTTGGTGCCGGAGCGGGCGATGGTGCCGAGATGGTCGATCAGCTCCTGCCGCTCCATGCCGATGCCGTTGTCGGCGATCGTGAGCGTCGCGGCCGTCTTGTTCGGGATGATCCGGATCTTGAGCGCGTCGCCCTCGCCCAGCAGCGCCGGGGCGGCGATCGCCTCGTAGCGCAGCTTGTCGCAGGCGTCGGAGGCGTTGGAGACGAGCTCGCGCAGGAAAATGTCCGTCTCGGAATAGACGGAGTGCACCATGAGGTGCAGAAGCTCGGAAACCTCGGCCTGGAAGGGCTGCGTATGCACAGCCGTGTCTGACGTCGTCATGCGTTTACCCGGTCAAAACGAAGGGGAAGAAACCCGGGATATAACGCGAGCGGAGGAAGGATCAAGTGGACGTGAACAACCGTCCTCCGCCGGAAGCAGGCCTGGCCCGTCGGGGCCCTGAGATCAGGTCACGCAACGGCCGGGCTGCAGCAGCTTTGCGACCTCGGTCAGCGAACTGACCATCGGCTCACAGGCGATCGTCGGCCGGTTGCGCACCTTCTTCTGATTCTGGAGCAGCAGCGGCGGCTTGGCGTTGCCGGTCTCGATCACCGCGGGGACCCGCAACAGCACCGAGGTGTCGGCGAGGTCGTTCAGCCGCATCGAGACGGTGCGGGTTGGAACCGCGGCCTGCTTGAGTTCGGCAAGGCGGTCGGCCTTGCCGGCACGATTGACGTTATGACCGGGCGCATAGCTCAAGCTGTGGCTGGGCGCATCGGCGACCGCCTGCCAGCGGTCGGCCAGATCGTGGCCGGAGGCCAATTGCACCGCACCGAGCGTTGCAGCAATCGCGACGGCGCCTAAAAATGCCTTGTGAATCTGTGACATGACTGTCGATCCCTCGCCCCATGGCGATCGCGGGAACAACGCGGGCGGAGGACTGGGGGTTCTCAGTGATTACGATCACTTAACCGTGTGCGATAAACGCCGCAGCATGCGCAAAGAATATTCTCAGCAAAATATTTCGAAACGGGGGGAACGAGTCTTGGGGCCAGGAGTCGTCTCAACAGCCGGCTATTCCCCCCTGCCCCATAAGCCGGCGACGTAGGGCGCGACTGTGGTGATGCCAGTCGCGCCTTACTTTTGTCCGCAAGAGACCCCCACGAGATCCCCGTTGAAAGCCTCCCAAAGCACGCTCGGCGGGAACGGCAACGCGCGCATTTCGCTGCGCCGTCGCGACGTCGGGAAATTCCTGACTGCCCGGGGGAGGCAACCCGACTAGTCCCGAGACCATTTGAACTCCAGCTTTACCCAGCACCGCTGCCATCCCGGGAGACTGGATATGACCATGTTCGTGCGGTCGACGATCGGCAACAGGCCATCCACCGGCCGAAGTGAGCGCCCCCGCGTTCCGTTGCCCGGACTGGGAAGCCCTCGGCCGGCGTGCAACATCCCGGCCCCCGCCCGGAAATCGCGGCGTCGGACGGCTATCTTCCAAACTGTCCTCGACCGGGTTTGGGAAGCCGTCTTGGCGAGCTACGTGTCATCCCGCACATCGAAGGACCGAGAATGATCGGGATTGTCGTCGTCTGCATGATGGTCTTCAGCGCCAGCGTTCTTGTGGCGCACCTGATCGACGCCATCAACGGCCCGGCCGAGGATTCCTCTTAGGCGTCGGATCCGCTATCAAGAGGCAGGTCCTTCTGCAGACAGGTCCTTCTGCAGGCAGGTCCTTCGGCGGCGCAAAATCGGTCAGCCGATCGCCTTCAACCGCGCGCGCAGCTTCAGCCGCTCCGCGGCCCGCGCGACAGCCGGATCAGAAACAATGAACTCGATCATATTCAGGAGCTCGCGCTGCTCGGGCCTGCATGTCGGGCCGGCAACTCGGGCCGACGCAAGGAGGCGCTTGGTCTCCTCGAGGGCCTCTGCGATAATTTCCGCATCGGACTGCAATTTGCTCTTTCCCACGATCATGGCCGCCAAACTCATACCGCGGCACTCTCTTGCATGAGCCCTGCGCAAAACCCCGAGGTCAGGGATGCGCGACGCGCAACGCGATTGGTCCCAACAGGGAATTCTCGTGGGCGGATCGAATGACGCGGAAGCAGTCGCAGGACGCCTGCTCTAGGCGCGTCTGGTCGACGATCGCAATTCGCCCGCGGCTCCGTCGGATCAGGCCGTTTGCCTCCATGTCGCCCACCGCCGTCGTGATGCCGGCACGGCGTACGCCGAGCGCCTGCGCCATGCATTTGTGAGTCAGCGCAACCTCGTTCTCTCCGATCCGATCGCGCGCGACCAGCAGCCATCGGGCCAGCCGCTGGGACAGATTATGCCGCGAGTTGCATGCGACCAGCTGAGAGCTGTGTATCAGCGTTGCCTGGACGTAGCGCAGCAACAGCTTCTCCACCTCCGTGTCGGTCTTGATCAACCCGATCAGCGCGTCGGTTGGGATCCGCAGCGCCTTTCCGGGGACATGGACGGTGCACCGGTGCGGAGAGACCCGCATTCCCAGCACCAGGGGGACGCCGACGAAGTCCTTCTTCCCCAGGGTATGGATTTCGACAGGCGGGCAATCTCCGGCCCGGGTCGTGAGCGACGCCGCGCCGGACTCGATGAAGTATGCGTATTGCAGGGGAAGACCTCGCTCCTGGAGCACCTGTCGTGGTGTCAAGCGGATCGAATCGCAGCGGTCCAGAACCAATCGACGCGACCGTGGCGAGAGATGCGCGATGAGGTCGTTGCCCAAGGAGGGAGACGATGCGTCGCGCGTCTGGGGAGCGATCCTCGGCACGATCGACGAAGCAGTCCCCGAATCTCGCGCGCCTTTCTTCACAAGATCCAATTCCAGCATGTGCCATCTCATGGTTGCCGTTTGACCGATCATGGGGAGCGGGTCACGTTTGGCCCAGTCGGGCTGAAGGACGGTTCCTGTCAGGAAAAGCCTGACAAGCGGATCTTGGCGGGTTGCGGCGGTTTTCGAACCGCGGCTATGCTGGCGTGAGGCATCGAGAGTGAAAGCAGTTGTCCAATCAGGTTCGGCGCGGGCCGCGCAACGTCCGCTGATTCTGCTCGTCATGGCAGCGGCCATTCCGCTCGTCCTGTTCGCGGGCTGGGTCGTTTTCCTGAATGCCCGCCAAGAGCGGACCGACTCGCGCCTTGCCGCCCTCGAAACGCTCGACCGTGTCGTGACGCGCATCTCTTCGGATCTGGCGCTTCAGGTCCAGATCGCGGAGACGCTTGCCGCCTCGGCCAGCCTCGATACTCCGGATCTCGCATCGTTCTATGTCGAGGCTCTACGCGTCAAGGAAACCAGGCCTCTCTGGGAAACGATCGAGCTGGTCGATCCCAAGGGCAATCAAGTGCTCAATCTGCTACGCCCCATCGGAGCCGACCTCGGGGCAACTGCAGATCGGGAGAATTTCGAGAGAATCCTGACGACCCGCAAGGCGGCGATCGGGGGAATTGGACCTCTGGGTCCGATTTCGGGCAAACGCCTCGTCGCGTTGCGAGCACCCGTCGAGCGGGACGGCGACCTCAGATTCGTCCTGACTGTCGCGCTGGTACCCGACGCGGTCAGCCAGATTCTGAAGAGCGCGGGGGCGCCGCCTGGATGGGTCGGCGTCGTCGTCGACGGCAAGGGCAACATCGTCGCGCGGACCGTCGCCGAGCAATTTGAGCTGGGCCGCCCGGCCAGCGCATCCGTGCGGGAGGCCATCGCCCAGGGGTCCCAGTGCAGCTATGTCGGAACGACGCTCGAAGGAGCCGAGGTCGACTCCATCTATAAGGAACTGCCGGGCACAGGCCGTTGGTCGGTCCACCTCGGCATCCCGACGGATCAACTCGATGCCCCGGTCCGCCGGTCGGCGATTTTTCTCGCCAGTGGAGGCGCCGTGAGCCTGGCCCTCGGGCTCGCGCTCGTCTGGTTCACGGCGCGTGACATATCGCAGCGACGCGTCGAGCAGGAGGCCCAGGCCGCGCTGGCCCTGAGACAGAGCGAGGAAAGACGACGGCTCATGGTCGACGCAGCGGATCTCGGAGTGTTCAGCTGGAACGTGCCGACTGGCGAAGTCATCGCCTCGCAACGGGCCCTGGACATGCTCAAGATCACCAAGAGCGCCGCCACCGGCGACGTGAGCCTGCCCTTCGAGACGCTGCTGACCGGCATCGACCCGGCAGACCGCGCCTCATTCGAGAAGATCTTGCTGCAATCCCGCAAGAGTGACGCCGTCGCCGCGGAGTTTCGCACCGCTCCTCCGGACGGCCGCTGGCTGCGCGCCTCCGGGCGCAGCTCGCGGATCGACGGACACAACGCCGAAGTCGTCATCGGCGTGCTCCTGGACATTGACGAGATGAAACGGGCGGAGTTCGATCGCCAGCGTCTGCTGCGGCGGCTCGGCGACGCCGAGGAGAACGAACGCCGGAGAATCTCCCGTGAATTGCACGATCAGATCGGTCAGACCGTGACCGGGTTGCTGCTGGGGTTGAAGAATCTCGAACAATCGCTCGCGACGACGTCCCCCGATCCGGCTCAGATCGACAAGTTGCACTGGCTGCAGGGGCTCGCCAGCGGGATCGGACGAGACATTCACGAGATCGCAGCAGACCTTCGTCCTACGGCCCTCGACGATCTTGGACTGTACAGAGCCATCGAAGCATTCTGTGCGGAGTGGACCCGGCGCTTCGGTATCAGTACCGACGTCCAGTTGATCGGACCGGCAGATCGTCTCCCGATCGAAGTCGAGATCGCCCTTTACCGTGCGATCCAGGAAGCTCTCAACAATGTGGCCAAGCACGGCAATGCGCGCAACGTCAGCCTCGTCTTCGACCGGCGGAAGGACGAACTTCGCGTCATCGTCGAAGACGACGGCGCTGGCTTCGATCCGTCGAAATTGTCGAGCCTTAACGCTTCCAGGCTCGGCCTTTCCGTCATGGAGGAGCGGCTGGCGCTGCTCGGCGGATCGCTCACCGTCGAATCTGCGCCCAGCGTCGGGACGACTCTCTTCATGACAGCACCTCTTTCCGGACAGGACGCAGGCTCGTGAAACCGATCCGAATCACGCTGGCTGACGACCATCCACTCGTCCTTGCAGGCATGAAGGCCTTGCTTGAGCCCGTTCAGGACATCTCCATCGTCGGCGAGGCGACCGACGGGCAGAAGGCGATCGACGTCATCGGCAGGGAGCGGCCGGACATTGCCGTGCTGGATATCTCGCTTCCGATCATTGGCGGCATCGAACTGGCGCAACGAATTGCGATCGAGTTCCCCAACGTTCGATTGCTGGCACTCACGGTGCACGAGGATCGTGCTTACGTTCAGCCGATGTTGCAGGCCGGCGCACGCGGATATCTGCTCAAGCGATCCGCGGCGGATGAACTGGTGCGTGCCATCCGTGCGATCGCCGAGGGCGGGATCTATCTGGACCCGGCGATCGCGGCGAAGGCGCTGCCGTCGCCACCGGGCGATCGCGCACCTTCCGAGAGCGCAACTCAGCTCGAGCTCACGCCGCGCGAGGCCGAGGTCCTCCGCTTCATTGCCCAGGGATTCAGCAACAAGGAAATCGCTGCGCGTCTGGACGTCAGCATCAAGACCATCGAAACTCACAAGTCGAGGGCCGTCGAGAAACTGGGATTGCATAAGCGCGCCGACATCGTACGCTACGGCGCTTCGCAGGGCTGGCTCGATCATCTATCCTAGGAATGACGATGCCGTGGCGATCCTCGTCCGCGGCAACGTCCCGGCGCTCGTTCGCATGTAGGAAGGCCCAGCAAAGACCCCGGCTCGGGGACTGAGCCGGGGTCCCTGCAGCAATCGAGGCTGACACCGGAACTGGGAATCCAGCATCACGGCGATTGTGATGCCCAGCTCCCCACTTTTCAATGCGCAGCGGTACACTTTCGCGCCGTGTTATCTGGTGCGGCATCAGCACGCTGCGCTTCTTGCGGGACAGACCTCGGCTCGATTCAAGAAGAGACGAGAGGGCGAACCTTTCGGCTCGACGGAAAACGGCTCCGGCAGAAGCGCCGGAGCCGCACTCTCTTTTGGAAGTGATTTTGACGGCACGAATTTTTGTCTTCGCCGCAACGACATCTTACGACGGCCCCTCGCAGATGTCAGTGCATACCGGCCCGGAACGTACGCTTCGGTACGCACTCTTGCAGGGGGCGCGTCGATGGACGGCATGCTTGGGCACGTGTCCTCACCCGCCTTGACTGGACCTCGGGCCAGCCAATGAATCTACCTAAGACACGTGAGACACGTGTGCTCGACCGGAACGGGATCGGTCGACAGGCGATTTCCGTCGCCCTCTTGCCACCTCGCCATTCGTCCCCGTGCGATCGTATCAATCGAGAGAGAAAACGACCTGAGCCGTACCGATCGCGATGAACACGAGGATCAGGGGCGGATACAGGATGGAAGCGGCCTCGAAACGCAGGAAACGCGGACTGCCGCCCTGCCGGTCAGGCAATCCGACGTAAATCAGCACCACGGCAATCACCAGCATAGCCAAGCCGATCGCGAGCCCCATGATCTCCTCCTCGACGGTTCCGGCTGAACTTTGCGTGTCCTGACGTCCTGTCGTCAGTCAGGTAACGTCCATCCGATGTCAGGAAATTCCTGACCCGCATGCGTCGCATCGGGCCGTCGGGGATCGTGGCCAATCGTCCGGCACTTAGTTCGCCTTCCCCGCGAGCCACTCCCGCCCTTCGCCATAGAGCGTCTCGACCTCGGGCCCGACCAGGCCCGGCATGTCGCGCTTGACCTTGTAACCGATCAGTTCCTGCATGTAGGCGAGATGGCGATAGCCTTCGGGAAGCGCGGCGAGGGCTTTCTGGTCGAGCTGAAGCTTTGCTGCGGGATCGACCGGGTCGATCCGGTCCTTCTCGTAGATCGGCTGGCGGCGGACGATGCCCCACTTCCCAAGTCCTGATCGGTCCTGTCGCTTCTCCAGGAAATCGTAGAAGCGTCCGGTGCAGACGACGTCGCAGAGCACGTCGTGCACCAGGGCGCGCTGCGAGATCGTCATCTTGGTCTGGGCGACGGCCCGTTCGCCTGCGAGGTCGATGCTGGTGCCGCCGAGGAAATGCAGGATGCGCACGCCCCTGGCAAAGCCTTCCTGGCTGACGCGCATGAAATCCCGCGCCGGCCCTTGAAACCAGGTCGCGGACATCCAGCCCTCCTCGTGCCAGACCGTGGCAAAGCGCTCCCAGTCGCCGGCATCGCGCCACACCGCCCAGTTCTCGACGAGGTCGCGGATGGCGAGGCGGTCGAGCAGTTGCTGGTCCATGATGCGTTTCTCCCGGAGGTGTGGGGCCGCGATGAATGTCATCGGCCCGAAATATCAAGGGGGCAATGAGGTCGGCGTCAAGCGGGTGATGATGCTGCACGGCCCTACGAATTGCCCACGTCGAAGCAAACGCGACGCGAGCACCGAGCCTTGCAATCAACCAGACCGGGATTAGTATGCGCATTGATGCAGATGAAATTTCTTTTGTCGGCCGCGCTTCTCGGATTGCTGGCTGTTTTCCCTTGCCACGCGCAGACAGATGCGCAGAGCGAAAGTGCCCAGGCGTGGAAGGCGCAACTGTCAGCACACATCGCCAAGAGCAGGCTATTCCCGGCCCAGGCACTGGGGCAAACCGGTGAGGCCAGGGTTGGCTTCGTCATTGATCGGTACGGCAAATTGATCTCGCGGGCACTGGCTGCGAGCACTGGCTCGCGACTGCTCGACGACGCCGCGCTGGACATCGTCGCTCGCGCCCAGCCCTTTCCACAGCCGCCTTCGGAGCTGAAGGAAGAGACCTTCTCTTTCGTGGTCCCGATTGTCTTCAGCGGCCGACAATTTCGGGGGCGGACCGACGGGCTGGTGCTGAGCATGCCGGCTTCCGGCTCCACGGCGTCCGACGCGATGGCCGCCTGGCGCAAGGTGGTCTCCGAGCACGTCTGGCGCAACAGGGTATTTCCTTCGAATGCGATAGGTCAAAGGGCCGATGCCGGCGTCACATTCGTGGTCGACCGTTCGGGCAAGTTGATTTCAAACGCCCTGGTGGAAAGCACGGGCTTCGCGCCGCTGGACGCGGCAGCGCTCGCCATGGTCGAGCGGTCCGCCCCCTTCCCGAAACCACCCGCTGAGGCGAAGGACGATCTGCAGAGGATAACCATCCTCATGGCTTTCGACGGAATTCTGCCGAAGCCAGCTCCGCCGTCACCGGAACGGGAAAAATTTCTCCAATCCTGGGTCGAGGAGCAGGCCAAGCTCAGTGCAAAGTCCCCGGGGCCAGATGATGCCAAGCTGAACTCCATGATGCGTAGCATCTGCCGCGGCTGCTGAGGCGCAGCATCGCTCGGCAACAAAAAACGGCGCGCCTTGCGACGCGCCGTCTTGCTTTCCGATGAAGGCTTCCTTACGCCGCCGGCGCCTTCGGCGTGCGGTTGCGCGAGTTGCGCTGGAAGAACAGGGCCTGGCTCGCCACCGCCGACACCATTGCGGGCTGGAACGGCTTTGAGATCAGGAACGCCGGCTCGGGGCGCTCGCCGGTCAGGAAGCGCTCCGGGTAGGCGGTGATGAACACCACCGGCACCTCAAAGGTGCGCAGCAGCTCGTTGACGGCGTCCAGCCCCGACGAGCCGTCGGCGAGCTGGATGTCAGCGAGGATCAGGCCGGGCCGCTTGTTCTTGGCCAGCGCCACGGCATCGGCATGAGTGCGCGCGACGCCGACGACGTTGTGACCGAGATTCTTCACCAGGCTCTCGAGGTCCATGGCGATGAAGGTCTCGTCCTCGATGATCAGCACATCGGTGGCGATCTCGGCCGCCATCTCGCGTCCGGCGGTATCCGCGAGCCGCCGGGTTTCGGCGACGTCGGTGCCGAGGATGTAGCCGACTTCCTCTTCCGAGAATCCCTCAAGCGAGAGCAGCAGGAAGGCCTGCCGCGGCAGCGGCGTGATGTTCGACAGCCGCCGCTCCGGCGGCATCGGCAGGGTCGTCACCTCCGAATCATCGTTGACCGAGACCGAATTCCAGATCTGGGTGAACAGCCGGAATAAGCCGGCGCGCGGCCCATGGCTCTCGTCGAGCACGCTGGGATCTCCCAGCATGGCTTCCAACATGGCTGCGACATAGGCGTCGCCGGAGGCCTGGCTGCCCGTCAGGGCGCGCGCATACCGGCGCAACAACGGCAAGTGTTCAGCAACGAGCTGTGAACGGGACATCCCCACTCCATTCATCTTCGGGCCAACCTGGCAATGCGGGGGGCCCGGGTTCCCCTGCTGGGCTGATTACGCCTCAGCCTAAGAAAAGTTCCCCCGGCCCGGGAACTTTTTGTCGAACCTGGAATTGTGCCTATCCAGGGAACGGCTCCCGGTTGAGAAAACTTCTCGAATTTACAGTCACTTAACTCGGGGAAACGTGGAACAGGTCATGAAAGATCTCAAGTCTCAAGCCAGCAGAAGCACGACCCCCGGCAAGGGAGGCCTCACTCCGGAGATTCAATCCCGGATCGGGCATCAGTTGCGCGCCATGTACGACGATGTCGTGCGACAGGGGGTTCCCGATCGGTTCGCCGAACTGATCAAGAAGCTTGATGCGCCGGGGGCCAGCCCCCAATTGGGCGAAGAGGGCGGATCCAACGACAACAACAATGGGAGGGATTAATGCCTCTCACGGACTCCCTGCGTGACGACATCCTGGCGGCCGTGCCGAGCTTGCGCGCGTTCGCCATCTCGCTCAGCGGCAATGCGGACCGCGCCGACGATTTGGTGCAGGAGACACTGCTGCGCGCACTCGCCAACATCGACTCGTTCCAGCCCGGCTCCAACCTGCCGGCGTGGCTGTTCACGATCCTGCGCAACCTGTTCCGCTCCGACTATCGCAAGCGGCGGCGCGAGGTCGAGGACGCCGAGGGCAATTATGCGAAGACGCTGAAGACGCAGCCCTCGCAGAACGCGCATCTCGAGTTCGAGGAATTCCGCACGGCGCTCGAGAAGCTTCCGCAGGACCAGCGTGAAGCGCTGATCCTGGTCGGTGCCTCCGGCTTCTCCTACGAGGACGCGGCTTCGATCTGCGGCTGCGCCGTCGGCACGATCAAGAGCCGCGTCAACCGCGCCCGCTCCAAGCTGGCTGCGCTGCTCTATGTCGATGGCGCCGAGGATTTCGGCCCGGACGAGACCGTTCGGGCCGTGATCGGCGGCAGCGGCGGCTGACGGCCGGCGTTAAGCAGACTCAGACAAAGATGAAGGCGGTCGTTTCCGCGGCCGCCTTCGCGCGTCTGAACGATTTCGTCCGGATCACTCGTCCACGAAGGTCACGGTGTCAGCCACGCTCGCGCGCGAGGTGCGGTAGCTGTTGACCTTGTGGGCGTGGTCGGCATAGCCGAACGAGATACCGCAGACGACGCGGCGGTCGTCGGACAGGTTGAAGTGGCGGCGGATCAAGCCGGAATGGCGCGCCAGCGCCGCCTGCGGGATCGTGCCGAGCCCGAGCGCCTGCGCCGCCAGCATGAAATTGCTGACATAGGCGCCGCAATCGATCGCACCGTAAATGCCGAGCGGTTCGTTGGTGTGGATGATCGCGACGTGCGGCGCGCCGAAGAAATTGTAGTTCTCCAGCGCCTGCTTGGCATACGCCATCTTGTCACCGCGGGCGATGCCGAGCGTGTTGTAGAGCTGGAAACCGCTTTCGCGGCGGCGGTCGAGATAAACGCCGACATATTCGCGGGGCGGGGTGAAATCGTAATCGTCGCCGAGGCCGCCCGAGGCTTCCTTGTAGATCGCCTTGCGAAAGCGCTCTTTGGCCTCGCCGCTGGCAATGACGACCTGCCAGGGCTGGCTGTTGCACCAGGACGCGGTGCGCTGCGCGGTGGTCAGCACATGCGCGATGGTGGCGCGGTCGACCTGCTTAGGCAGGAAGGCGCGGACGGAATAGCGCTCGTTGAGGAGGTCTTCGAGCACACCGATGCGGTCGTTCTGGTTGACTTTAGCGTCCATGGATCAGCTCGCGCTCTTCTCTTCGTAGGGTAGGCGAGGGCGCAACGCGCCGTGCCTACCGACAGACTTACCTCTGGCCATCCGCATATGGTGGGCACGCTTCGCTTTGCCCACCCTACGAGACCCAGCGAGAGGTGAGTTCACCGCCCCTTGGTCGGGATCTTGTTATACGGCACGTCCTTGTCGACGCGGATGTCGCCGGGCAGGCCCAGCACGCGCTCGGCGATGATGTTGCGCAGGATCTCGTCGGTGCCGCCGGCAATGCGCATCCCGGGAGAGGACAGCAGCATCTGCTGGAACTGGCCCTGCACCGTCTCCTCGTCATTGCCGGTGAGCAGGCCGGCCGCGCCTTGCAGATCCATGGCGTAGGTCGCGATGTCCTGGAGCATCGTGCCCGACACCAGCTTGCCGATCGAGTTCTCCGGGCCCGGCCGCTCGCCCTTCGACAGCGCCGAGATGGTGCGGTAGCTGGTAAATTTCAGCCCATTCGACTTCACGGCCCAGCTCGCCAGCTTCGAGCGCACGGCGGGGTCGTCGATCGCAAGCCCATCCTCCAGCATCAGATTCGAGCAGAACTCGAACATCTCAGGCACGCCGGTCGCGAGCCGCGCCCCGATCGACATACGCTCGTTCATCAGCGTTGTCAGCGACACGCTCCAGCCCTCGCCGACGGCGCCGAGCCGCTGGCCGTCGGGAATCACGACATCGGTGAAATAGACCTCGTTGAACTCCTGCATGCCGTTGGCCTGCTTGATCGGCCGCACTTCCACGCCTTTGCTCTTCATGTCCAGGAAGAACATGGTGAGCCCCTTGTGCTTGGGCACGTTCGGGTCGGTTCGGGTGATCAGGAGCCCGTAGTCGGAGTAGTGCGCGCCGGAAGTCCAGATCTTCTGGCCGTTGATGATCCAGTTGTCGCCCTGCTTTTCCGCGCGGGTGCGCAGTCCGGCGACGTCGGAGCCGCCGGCCGGCTCGGAGAACAGCTGGCACCAAATCTCTTCGCCGGAGGCGAGCTTCGGCAAATAGCGGCGCTTGTGCTCCTCGCTGCCGAACGCCATCACGGTCGGGCCGCACATGCCCTCGCCGATCTGGAACGGCTGCGTCAGCTTGCCGTAGACGCCCTCCTCCTGCTGCCAGATCACCTTCTCGATCGGTGTCGCGCCGCGGCCGCCATATTCCCTAGGCCAGTGCAGGCAGGCCCAGTTGCCCTCCGCCTTCTTCTTCTGCCAGGCCTTGCCGACCTCGACCATGTCATGCTTGGCGAGCCGGATGCGCCCGAGCGAGGATTTTGATAGCTCCTCCTCAAACTCCTTCGGCGCGTTGGCGTCGATCCATTTGCGCGCGGTCTCGCGGAATGCGGCTTCCTGCGGGGTGTCGTCGAAATTCATGGCGGACCTCTACCCTCTTCCCTTCGTCGGGATCTTGTTGAACGGCACGTCCTTGTCGACACGGATGTCGCCGGGCAGGCCCAGCACCCGCTCGGCGATGATGTTGCGCATGATCTCGTCGGTGCCGCCTTCGACGCGGGTGCCCGGCGCGCGCAGCAGCATGGCCTGGAAACGGCCGGCCAGCTCGCCGTCCTCGCCGCTGACGGCCCCGTTCGCGCCCTGCAGGTCCAGCGCGTAGGTCGCGACGTCCTGGATCATCGAGCCCGCCACCAGCTTGCCGATGGAATTCTCCGGGCCCGGCCGCTCGCCCTTCGACAGCGCCGAGATCGCGCGCATGCTGGTGTATTTCAGCCCGCTCGCCTTCACCGCCCAGTTGGCCAGCTTCGAGCGCACCGCGCGATCCTCGATAGCGGGGCCGTCGTCGAGCATCAGGCTGGAGCAGTATTCGAACAGTTCGGGAAAGCCGGTCGAGACCGCCGCGCCGATCGCGCTGCGCTCGTTCATCAGCGTGGTCAGCGAGACGTTCCAGCCGTCACCGACCTCGCCGAGGCGCTGATGGTCGGGAATCCTGACATTGGTGAAATAGACCTCGTTGAAGTCAGAGGCGCCGCTCGCCTGCTTGATCGGCCGCACTTCGACGCCCGGGCTCTTCATGTCCAGGAAGAACATGGTGAGGCCCTTGTGCTTGGGCACGGTTGGATCGGTGCGGGTGAGCAGGATGCCGTAGTCGGAATAATGCGCGCCAGAGGTCCAGATCTTCTGGCCGTTGATGACCCAGTCGTCGCCGTCCTTTTCCGCGCGGGTGCGCAGGCCAGCGACGTCGGAGCCGCCGGCGGGCTCCGAGAACAGCTGGCACCAGACCTTCTCGCCGGAGGCGAGCGGCGGCAGGTAGGTGCGCTTATGCTCCTCGCGCGCGAACGCCATCATGGTCGGCCCGCACATGCCGTGGCCGATGATGAACATGCGCGAGAGCTGGCCGAACGGACCTTCTTCCTGCGACCAGATCACGCGCTCGATCGGCGACGAGCCGCGCCCGCCATATTCTTTGGGCCAGTGCAGGCAGGCCCAGCCGGCATCGGCTTTCTTCTTCTGCCAGGCTTTTGCCACCGCGAGAATATCGGCGTTCTTGAGCGCGGTACGGCCGAGCGAGGATTTGCGCAGCTCGTCCTCGTATTGTTTCGGCGCATTGGCGCCGATCCAGGCGCGGGCGGTGGCGCGGAACTCGGCTTCCTGCGGAGTGTCGTCGAAGTTCATGGTCTCATCTCTCGGTTCGTTCCCCGGACGCTGCGCAGCACCATCAGTGCGTTTACGCACGTCTTCGACGTGCTATGGTGATGCGCTGCAGATCCGGGGTCCATTGAGGCCCCTGGGTCCCGGCTCTGCGACGCTTCGCGCCGCGTCCGGGACACGATCATCATCACGCCGCGTTCTTCTTGCGCATGCGGTCGATCAGCTGGTCCTCCCAGTAGGACAGGCTGCCGAGCCCAAGCGCCATCGCGTTGGCGCGGCGGTAGTACATGTGGCAGTCGAACTCCCAAGTGAAGCCCATGCCGCCGTGAACCTGGATATTATTCTTGGCGCAGTGCTGGAACGCCTGCGTCGCGCTGATGCGCGCGGCGGCGGCGGCTTCCGGCAGCTCGGCCGCATTGGTCGAGAGCGCCCAGGCGCCGTAATAGCTGTTGGAGCGCGCCAGCGTCGCAGAGACGTACATGTCGGCGAGCATGTGCTTGACCGCCTGGAACGAGCCGATCTGGCGGCCGAAGGCGATGCGGTCGAGCGCGTAGTCGCGGCCCATCTCGAGCGCCCGGTCGGAACCGCCGACCTGCTCGAACGCGCACAACACTGCGGCGCGATCGAGCACCTGGGTCAAGATGCTCCAGCCTTCACCGGCGGCTCCGAGCGGGTCGGCCTTGCAGTCCTTGAACGAAATCTCGGCCTGCCCGCGGGTCGGATCGAGATTGGTGAGGCTCTTGACCTCGACGCCGCCAGCCTTGAGATCGACCAGGAACAGCGAGATGTCGGCCTCGCGACCGCTCGATCCCGTGCGCGCGGCAACCACCGCGAAATCGGCGATCGCGCCATCAGCCACCGGCTTCTTGACGCCGTTGAGCGCGCCGTTCGCAGCGGTCAACTTGACGTTCTTCGGCGCCGGATTGCCCTTGCCCTCGAACAGCGCAAGCGTGCCGATCGCTTCACCGGAAGCAATCGCCGGCAGCCACTTCTTCTTCTGCGCCTCGCTGCCGGCGATCAGCAGCGCCTCTGCGGCAAGATAGACGGTCGAGGAGAACGGCACCGGCGCGTTGGCCCGGCCCATCTCTTCGGCGATCACGCAGAGCTCGAGATGGCCGGCGCCGGCACCGCCGAACTCCTCGGGGATCGCAACGCCGAGGAAGCCCATCTCGGCAAGGCCCTTCCAGAGCTCCTTGGCGTAAGGCGCCTTGCCGTCGAGCACGATTCGCACCGCCTTGGGCGAGCATTTCTCAGCGAGGAACTTGCGCGCCTGATCGCGGAGCTGCTTCTGGTCGTCGGAGAAGTCGAAGTTCATGGCGGGCTACCTCTTATTCATCGTTATTGAAACCGTCATTCCGGGATGGCCCGAAGGGCCAGGCCCGGAATCCATAACCCCGACTGGTGGTTGTGGATTCCGGGCTCGCGACTTCGTCGCGCCCCGGAATGACGAGATTGAGAGACCGGTGTTTCATCGCAACACGATCACATCCTGATCCGGCTTGTCGGCATAGAGCCGCTCCACCAGCGCAGCACGGCGCTCCAGGCCTGCGCGCTGGTTGATGTAGCCCTTGTCGGTGAGCTCGTTGCCGTCGATCGAGGGCGGCTCGACCATCAGCATCGCGCGCGCGATGATGCGGCTGCTGGCGCCTTCACATTCTTTGTTGTGCGCCTCCAGCCCGCGCTTGAAGCAGGCAATCACTTCGGGATGTTTTACTGCGTCCTCGAAGCTGAGATCGGCATTGCCGACGAGCTGCCGGCAGGCATGCAGATTGGGCCAGGCCAACAGGCCAATGAAGGCGCGATCCTGACCCGCGACCAGCGCGTCATGCACCACCGGCGTTGCGGCCGCGATCGCGTCGGTGCGGAGCGAGCCCACATGAACGAAGGTGCCGGTGGTGAGCTTGAAATCCTCGACAACGCGACCCGCAAAGATGATGCCCTTCACCGGATCGGCATCGTCGACAAAAATGCCGGCGTCACCGATGCAGTAGAACCCCTCCTCGTCGAACATCTTCTTGGTGAGGTCAGGCTGGCCGAAATACCCGGGCGTGACGTTGACGCCGCGCAGGCGCAGCTCGTATTTCGAGCCGCACGGCACCATCTTCAATTCGACGCCGGGGAACGGCAGGCCGATCAGGCCGACGCGCTCGGTGTCCCAATAGGTGCCGGTCGAGGTCGGCGCGGTCTCGGTCGAGCCCCAGCCGGTGTAGAACACGATGCGCTCGCCGGTGGTCTTCACCGCCAGGGCCTGCATGCGGTCGTAGAGATCGTCAGGCAGGCGCGCCCCGCCATAGGCCATGATCGAGAGATTCTTGAAGAAGGAGCGGCAGAGCGCGTCGTCCTTCTCCATGGCGGCGGCGAGCGCGGCATAGCCGGCCGGCACGTTCGCGTAATAGGTCGGCGAGATCTCGCGCAGGTTTCGCAGCGTCTCCTCGAACTGGCCCGGCATCGGCCGGCCGTCGTCGATGTAGAGCGTGCCGCCGTCGACCAGGATCGGATGGAACGCCGCATTTCCCCCCATGGTGTGATTCCACGGCATCCAGTCCAGCATGGTCGCAACAGGACCGTCGGGCGAGCGCGGCCGAACCTGCATCATCATCGCGGCATTCGCGCACATCATCGCCTGCGTGTTGATGACGGCCTTGGGCATGCCGGTCGAGCCCGAGGTGAACAGCAGCTTGCCGACCGTGTCGGGGGCGATCTTCGCAATCGACTCCTCGACAGCCTTCGTGACCGGCGTTGCCGAAAGATCGGCAAAGCTGACGCTCCTGATGCCGTCGCAAGGCCGCGCGACGTGAACCACGGTGACGCCTGAGAGATCCAGCGCCTTCAGCGCCTTCTCGAAGGTCGGACCATCCTGCACCATCACGACAGCAGGCTTGATCAGGTCGAACAGGTATTTCAGCTTGACGTGGTCGTGGCTCATCAGCGAGTAGGCCGGCGACACCGGCGCCGCGGGCGAACGCGCCTGCATCGCGGCCTGCGTCATCAGCGCATGCTCGATCGAATTGCCCGAGAGGATCGCCACGGGGCGACCGTCAAGTCCGAGATTGAGCAGGCCTTGCGTCAGCGCATCGACGGTGCGCTTGGCTTCGGCATAGGAGACCTTGCGCCACTCGCGGTTCGGACCGCCGCGTTGCGCCAGCCAGATGCGCTCGGGTGCGTCCTTCGCCCATTTGGCCAGCGACGCGGGAATGTGCGTCTCGTAAGGCTGCAGCGGAATCCGCGACTTCAGCACCACCGTGCCGTCGTTGCGGCGCTCGACGTCGATGTCGCGCGCGAGCCACTCGACCTTGCGAAAGGCGGGCTTCGTCATCACGGCCGCCGCGCTTCCACTCATTTTGCGTCTCCCGGAATTATCGTCCTTTGCGGATCGTTCTCGTTCAGCGCTTGATATAGACAGGCTTTCGCTTCTCAAGGAAGGCCCTGATGCCTTCCGAAAATTCCTCGGAGCGGCTGCACAGGACCTGGTTGCGGTCCTCCATCGCGATTGCAGCTTCGAGCGATCCCGCATCGACGCTCATGTTGAGGCATTCCTTCGACAGACGCAGCCCCACCGGCGAAGCCGTCATCATCGCCTCGACATAGGGCTCGGCCGCGTCATCGAGCTTGTCCTCGTCGACGACCTCCGAGACGAGACCGACTGCCAGCGCACGCTCGGCACCGATGAACCGCCCGGTGAGGATCAATTCGGAGGCGACGGAGACGCCGACGAGGCGCGGCAGGAAGTAACTGGTTCCGATGTCGCAGCCACCGAGACCGAGCTTGATGAAGGCGCAATTCATCCGCGCCGATCTCGTGGCGATGCGGATGTCGGACGCAAGCGCCAGCGCAAAGCCGCCGCCGGCGGCCGCGCCCTGCACCAGCGCCAGGATCGGCTGCGGGCAGCGCCGCATCAGCATGACGATGTCGGCAATGCGCCGCTGCGAGTCCAGCGACTCCGTGACTCCGGGCGGCTCCTGCTGCCCGGCGCGGCGTGCCATCGCCGCCTTGAGGTCGAGGCCCGCACAGAAATTCCTGCCGGCGCCCTTGAGCACGACGACGCGCGTGTCGCGGTTGCGCTGCAGGCCCTGGAAATAAACGTTGAGCGCATCGATCAGCGCGGGATCGAGCGCGTTGAGGCTGTCGGGACGATTGAGCGTCACCCGGTCGACGCCGTCGTCGTGCTCGATCAGCAGCGGTTGGGACATGGGGGCCTCGTACTTTGGTGCCACACGAAGACCGTCTCCCACCCTCCCCTGGAGGGGGAGAGTCGTCTTACATTG
>NZ_CAKZJO010000065.1 GCF_936943645.1 uncultured Bradyrhizobium sp.
CACCCCAACCCTCTCCCCGCAAGCGGGGAGAGGGAGTTCATCTCGTCTAGAATTCCGCACCAGGAGAACGCCATGTTGTTGAAGGATCAGGCAGCCATCGTCACCGGCGGCGCATCGGGACTGGGCGCGGCCACCGCGCGGAAGCTGGCGGCGCAGGGCGCCAAGGTCGCGGTGTTCGACCTCAATGCCAAGCTTGCCGAAACCGTTGCCGTAGAAATCAAGGGCGTCGCGGTCACCTGCGACGTCTCCGATGCTGCTTCCGCTGAAGCCGCGATCGCGCAGGCGACCAAGGCCGTTGGCGCACCGCGCGTGCTGGTCAATTGCGCCGGCATCGGCGTTGCCAAGCGCGTGGTCGGCCGCGACGGTCCGATGGCGCTCGCCGATTTCGACAAGGTGATCAAGGTCAACCTGATCGGCACCTTCAACATGCTGCGCCTTGCCGCGACCGAGATGTCCAAGCTGGAGCCGCAGGCGACCGGCGAGCGTGGCGTCATCATCAACACGGCGTCCGTCGCCGCCTATGACGGCCAGATCGGACAATCCGCCTATTCGGCCTCCAAGGGCGGCATCGTCGGCATGACGCTGCCGATCGCGCGCGAGCTCGCGCAGTTCGGCGTCCGTGTGCTGACCATCGCGCCCGGCCTGTTCCTGACGCCGCTGCTGGCAAACCTTCCGCAGGAAGCCCAGAACTCGCTTGCCGCCGCGATCCCCTTCCCGCGCCGGCTCGGCAACGCCGACGAGTTCGCCGCGCTCGCCCTGCACATGGTCGAGAATTCCTACCTGAACGGCGAAGTGGTCCGCCTCGACGGCTCCCTGCGCATGGCGCCGAAGTAAGGCAACAATCGCATGTTCGTGAACCGGCGCGAGGTCCAGATTCAGTGGGGTGACTGCGACCCCGCCAACATCGTCTACTATCCGCGCTATTTCGCGATGTTCGACGATTCGACCTCGACCCTGTTCGAGGTCGCCGGCTTCTCCAAGCAGGACCTGGTCCGCAAATACGGCCTGGTGGGCATCCCCATGGTCGACACGCGGTCCAGGTTCTACATCCCCTCGACCTATGGCGACTGGATCACCATCGAGACCAGAATCGAGAGCATCAAGCGCTCGAGCTTCGAGGTGAAGCACAACGTCTACAAGGGCGAGGCGCTGGCGATCGAGGGGTTCGAGACCCGCGTCCTCGTCGGCCGCGACCCCGTTAACCCCGACAAGCTGAAATCGGCACCATTCCCGGCGGAAATGGTAGCCAAATTCACGGGAAGCTAAATCGCCGCATCACCAAAAGAGGGGGCTGAATTACCCCCCGATTTCTGCTTTCAAAGCAACACGTCAAGGGAGGAATAAATGAAGCGCTTTTACCTGACCGCCGCCATCGCGGCGGCAACGATTGCCTTGCCGGCGCTGCCCGCGCTGGCCCAGACCGCCGAAGTCACCATCGGCATCACCACCACCACGACCGGCCCGGGTGCAGCCCTCGGCATTCCCGAGCGCAACGCGCTCGAATTCGTGCCGAAGGAAATCGGCGGCGTGCCACTGAAGGTGATCGTGCTCGACGACGGCGGCGATCCCACCACCGCGACGACCAACGCCCGCCGCTTTGTGACCGAATCCAAGGCCGATATCATCATGGGCTCGGCGCTGACGCCGCCGACCATCGCGGTCTCCAACGTCGCCAACGAAGCCGGCATTCCGCATTTCGGCCTCGCGCCGTTCCCGATCACGCCCGAGCGCATGAAGTGGTCGGTGGCGATGCCGCAGCCGATTCCGATCGTCGGCAAGGTGCTGTACGACCACATGAAGGCCAAGGGCGTGAAGACGCTCGGCTATATCGGCTATTCCGACTCCTATGGCGACCTCTGGTTCAATGACCTGAAGGCGCAGGCCGTGCCGATGGGCATGACCATCGTCGACGAGGAGCGCTTTGCCCGTCCCGACACCTCGGTGACCGGACAGGTGCTGAAGCTCGTTGCCGCCAATCCCGACGCGATCCTGGTCGGCGCTTCCGGCACCGCGGCCGCGCTGCCGCAGACCGAGCTGCGCGAGCGCGGCTACAAGGGGCTGATCTACCAGACCCACGGCGCCGCCAGCATGGATTTCATCCGCATCGCCGGCAAGGCGGCGGAAGGCGTGCTGATGGCCTCGGGCCCCGTGATGGACCCCGAGGATCAGCCGGATAGCGCACTCACCAAGAAGCCCGGCCTCGCGCTCAACGCGGCCTATGAGGCCAAGTACGGCCCGAACAGCCGCAGCCAGTTCGCCGGCCATTCCTACGATGCGTTCGAGATCCTCAAGCGCATCATTCCCGCGGCGCTGAAGACGGCCAAGCCCGGCACCCCGGAATTCCGCGAAGCGATCCGCCAGGCATTGCTGTCGGAGAAGGACCTCGCGGCGAGCCAGGGCGTCTACAACTTCACGGAAAAGGACCGCTACGGCGTCGACGAACGCGCCCGCATCCTGCTGACGGTGAAGGACGGCAAGTACTCGCTGGTGAAGTAAGGCCAGCCACAATTCGGATACGACAAGAGCCGGCCCGATGGGCCGGCTCTTTTGTTTTTGGATTCAATCTCTCAGGTCGTCATGCCTGGGCTTGTCCCGGGCATCCACGTTCTTCGCGCTGCATGGCAAGACGTGGATGGGGGGGGACAAGCCCGGCCATGACGATGTGGCTACATCGAGCCTTACGCCGCCTGCCGCAGCGGGGTCCAGGCGAACTCCGGATAATAAGCATCCATCATGCGGTCGACATAGGCGGTGAGATTCGGAAACCCCTCGGCGCGCTCGCGGAGGGCTGAGTCGAAGAACGGCGTGAGGACGCCGGCGAGCATGCCGAAGGCCGTCGCGTCGACACCGCAGGGCTTGTTGCCCATCAGGAACGACTTGTCGCCGAGCTGCACCGACAGCGCGAACAGCGAGCGCACGGCAAGGTCGACATCGTCGTCGGGCCCATGGCGGCCGAGCCCCGAGAGCAGATAGTTCTCGGCGACGCGGAATTGCGCATCCTCGCGCAGCTTCTCGCGATTGTGCTCCGGCGCGCCATCGAAGAAATGCGCGGGGCCCTTGGCGAAATTGACGGGATCGACCCAGCGGGCGCCGACCAGTCCCCAATAGACGTGATGCTCGATCATGCGCTCGAACGCCCAGGCCTGCGCCCGCTCCTGCAGAGACAGGCCGGCGTCGAAATCAAAGCCGTAGCGGCGCTCGATATGGGCGCGGATGAAGGTGGAATCGGCCACCGCCTCGCCGCCATCGTCGATGAACGGCAGCTGCCCCTTGGGCGAGGCCGGCGGCATCGCCCGCTCCTTCCGGTAGGGCAGTCCCGCCATCTTGAGCTGCACCTCGGTCTTGGTGACGAAGGGGCTGATTTCCGGCAGGCCGAAGCCGTTGCCAAAGCCGTAAAGCGTGATCATGCGATCTCTCCTGGACCTGCGAGTTTTGGGGAACCTAGTGACCGGCTGCTGCCACCATGGTGGCAGCAGCCGTGATATCTTCTGCGAACCGAGCCCCTCGCCAGGCGCGGCACATCACGTGTCGGACCAGCGCGTCGGCGGCTCGAACCAGCGAGCCCGTCACTGCGCTGGCGAGGGCAAACCGGAGGTCGACGGCCATGAGATCGAGCGAAACGAGGCGGCCGAACACCGACACGGACCATGCCTGGGCCCGCAGCATCGGAATGACCGGGCCGAAATGGGTTGGAATGATCATGGACAAATCCTCTTCAGTCGCTGTGTTGTCCCGGTATAGAACTCCCCTGCTGCCAACATCCTGTCAGCAGCCGCGCGCCGCTTTCTGAAAAGATCACCGATAAGAGAATTGTCATGAGACGCGCCGACCGGCTGTTTCAGATCATCCAGGTGCTGAGACGCACGCGTAAGCCGCTGACGGCGGATGCCATCGCGGCCGAGCTCGAGACCTCGAAGCGCACGATCTATCGCGACATCGCCACGCTGATCGGCCAGCGCGTGCCGATCCGCGGTGAGGCCGGTATGGGTTACATCCTGGAAAAGGGTTTTGACCTGCCGCCTTTGATGCTGACACCCGACGAGATCGAGGCCGCAGTGCTGGGCGCACAATGGGTCGCGGGCCACGCCGATTCCGCGCTGGCGCGCGCGGCCGAAGATCTGATGGCCAAGATCGCCGACACCGTGCCTGAGCGCCTGCGCCCCTTCGTGCTGGAGCCGGCGAGCCGCGCCCGGCCAAGCTGGAACAGGGAGCCGGATCGTCTCGACATGGTGCGAACCCGCACGCAGATCCACGAAGGCAAGAAGATCATGCTGCGCTATCGCGACGAGCAGGGCCGTGCCAGCGAGCGCATGATCTGGCCGATTTCGGTCGGCTATCTCGAAGCCGTGCGATTGCTCGCGGCCTGGTGCGAACTGCGCGGCGACTTCCGCAGCTTCCGCACCGACCGCGTGGTGGACGCGAACTATCTCGACGAGAAATATCCGGAGCGTCGCGACGTGCTGCGCGCCAGATGGCGGCAGAGCCTGGTCTGGGGCCCGCCAAAGGACACGTGACGAGGATGCAGGACAACCCCACCGATCCGTCGAGCTATTGCCAGAGCTGCGGCGCGTGCTGTGGCTATTCGGCCAACTGGCCGCGCTTCTCGATCGAGAGCGACGAAGAGCTTGCAGCCATCCCGGAGGCGCTCGTCAACGCGCGTCAGTCGGGCATGCGGTGCGAGGGTGATCGCTGCTCGGCCTTGCAGGGGGAAATCGGGAAAGCGACCGCCTGCGGCATCTATGCCGTGCGGCCGGAGGTGTGCCGCACCTGCATGCCGGGCGATGCCGAATGCGCGATGGCGCGGCGGAAGTTCGGGTTGCCCGTGATCGTTAGCGCATGATCCGGACCCGAAGGGCCGCGTTAGCGCAAAGTGCGCAGCGGCTTTCCGGCAAGATGACGCGTCAACGAGAAGCCGCTTAAGCCGGAACCGCTTCGCTGATCTCGTCGTCGATCTCGTCGTCCAGCGGTGCGAGCACCGATAGCGGCTTGGTCGACAGCGTGATCGGCTTGCGCCCGCCCGACAGCGACGGCGAGGATTTCGCGGTGCCCTCGCGCGACAACGCGTAAAGCGTCGAGCCGACGCGGCCGCCGTTCTCGATCAGGTCGCGCTCGCTGCAGCTGCCTGCGATCGCGACCGCTAGCGAGTGCAAATGGCTGCGGCGGTAGCAAAACAGCGCCAGCCTGGCGCGCGCGTCAGGGGAAACACTCTCAACCAACCTCGGCAGGCCACTCTCGCTGGCGCGATACATCTCGCCAAGGAGCTCGTCGCGGACCGGGCAGAAATCGCTTTCAAAGGTATCGCGGCTTGAAAACATTGCAGTTCTCCCTCGTCTCGCGGAAGATGCAGCGCAATTGTCTAACGAAAGGTTAACCACCCTGGGCGGTAGTCACCCGGGGTCCTTGTGCGTCGGCCGCGAATCGGAAGCGGGATCGGGGTGTAAAGGCCTCCACAACGTCATGGCCGGGCTTGTCCCGGCCATCCACGTCTGGCCGGATGGCACGAAGAACGTGGATGCCCGGGCCTTCGCCGCGCCAAAGCGGCTTCGGCCGCGCAGGCGGGACGAGCCCCCGGGCATGACGAGTTCTGGTGGCCGATGAAGAATGGCCCGACTCAAAGGGCGAGCGGCGGTCTCAGTTCGCCGCCATGAAAATCGAGAGCCCAAAGCCGGTGAGGTGGTGCAGGGCCTGGTCGACGCCGATCAAGGTCCAGAACCAGGGATGCGCCAGGTCGACCCCGAAATTCGCCGAGACGAGCCCCTTGGCGCGGTCGATCGTGATGTGGATCACGAAGTCGATCAGAGCCACGAACCAGAATTTCGGCGCCACGATCAGGATCAACGGCAGTGCAACTGCAAGGTGAACCAGGCAGTGCACCAGAAGCGGCAGGGCCCAGCCGTGCTTCTGGTCCTTGCCGTGCGCCATCCAGGCGGTCTGGAGGACGAAATCGGCGATGATGTGCTTGAAGGTGAGCAGCAACATCCAGCCAATAAGCGCTTCGACCGGAACCGCCGATGACATGGGTGGAAACGACAAGGCTGACGCCCTCATTGACGTGACAAGAAAAATGGGAGCCGTTCAGCGCAACTTCTTCTTGGACCAGTTCTGGACCGGTCAAATCGCCGGGACGTACGATTTATGACATCTCCCGCGGCGGAATGCAGCCGGGGGGAACCGGAAAATCGCCAAGTGTGGCTAACTAGTGATAGGATGACCAATCGCCGCGGACGCGTCGCGTAAGGTTACCGTCGGCTCGAAATTTGCTTTCCGCGACCTTCGCGCTATCATTGAAGACAGAGAATATCGTTCTTTTTTCAGACGCTTACGAATTAGAGGGCGCTTACCGCGATCACATTCGCGAGCCACCCGCCACCGAAAGAATAAGGCCAGAGTGCTGCCATGAGTGCTGAAGGCCCCATTTCGTCACTGACCGAGCCGCCGCCCCGGCGTCCCAAGGTGATCAAGACCAATCAACAGCAGGTCTTCCTCTACGTCGTGCTGACCCTGCTGTTGTCGCTCGCCACCGTCTGGGGCGGACGCGCGTTGCTGCACAATTCGGAAACGCTGACCTTTGCCGTCGGCGCTCCCAATGGCGACGAGGCGCTGTTCGCGGCCAAGCTCGCCGCCGTGCTCAACGCCAACGCCTCGCGCTTCCGGATCAAGATCGTCAACAACGCAGACAGCGCCAAGGCGCTCGCGCAGTTCGACCGAAAGCAGGCCGATCTCGCCGTGCTGCGCACCGACGCCAAGGTCCCGCTGCGGGCGCGCACGCTCGCGATCCTCGAGCACGATCTCGTGCTTCTGCTCGGTCCCGGCAACAAGAAGATCAAGTCGATCGCGGAGCTGAAGAAGAAGAAGGTCGCGGTCGTCGCCGAGAGCGAAGCCTCCCTCGCCTTCGTCCGCAGCATTCTAGACATTCCCGACGGGCCGGACGCTGCCAAGATCCAGATGGCGCCGCAGGGCGCAACGCTCGACAAGCTGTTCGCACCGTCGAACGGCTTTGGCGCGGTGATCGCCATCGTCCACGCCTCCAGGGCCGTCAGGGACAAGGGCTATGAGCAGCTCGCCAAGCGCGGCGGCTTCACCCTCAATGCAATCGACGAGGCCAAGGCGCTGGCGCGCAGGCTTCCCGGCATATCCAGCGAGACGCTGACGGCAGGCACTCTGGCGACCTCGCCGCAGATTCCCGACGACGACCTCGACACGATCGGGCTCGAATGGCTGCTGGTCGCGCAATCTAGGATGTCCCCGACCACGGCAGGCGAGCTCGCGCGCATCGTCTACGAGAACAAGCCAGCGCTTGGGCTCGACAACGGCTTTGCCAGCAGGATCGAGCCGGCCTCCGTCGAGAAGGACGCCTTCGTGATGGCGCACCAGGGCGCGGCCGACTACATCAACGACGACACCAAGTCGTTCATGGAGAAGTACAGCGACCTGATGTATCTGGGCGCCGCCGCGCTCAGCGTCATCGGCTCGATCTTCGCCGCGATCTACGCAAAGATCACCCGCATCGCGCCCGAGAAGGCCAGCGAGCTCTCGACCGCCATCCTCGACATCGGCGAGCGGATCGAGCACGCCCACTCGCTGGATCAACTGGAATGCCTCCAGGACGAGCTGGAGGGCATCCTGCGCGGCGCCGTCATCGGCCTCAGGGACGGCACGATCAGCACCGACGGGCTCGACACCTTCAAGCTGGGCTACGAATTCGTGCGCGACGAGATCGGCATGCGCCGCGACTATCTGAAACGTCACGCCGGAGAGAGCGACAAGACAGTGCAAGGCGGCGGTCCTGCCCAGCACGACGACAGCAACGTCGTGGTGGTGAAGACCGCCCAGAGCGCCTGAGGCCTGTTGGGCTGCCCAATGTCTTGGACAAGCTGCAACGCCAAAGGCGTTGCGGCGCCGAGCCGGGACCCAGGTGCTGGAGCCTGCGCTGCTAAATGGGCCCCGGCTCTGCAACGCATCATCCGGACGGTGCTTCGCATCGCCGGATGATGCGCTGCGTCCGGGGCACGAGACTGGCGGTTCGCATGATTGCTCCGCCTGGAACTGCCGCGATCTGCAACCGTTGGTTCGCAACGACAACCGGAGACCGCAGCATGCGTGCACTCCTCATCATCCTCCTTCTGGGAATGCTGGCGGCAGCCGGCTATTTCGCCTATTCCGCAATGGCGATCGAAGGTGAGCCGATCCCGACGGAAGGCTACGTGGCGCTGGCGCTGGGCGCGGGGTTTTCCGTTGTGGTCGGCATCGGGCTGATGGTGCTGCTGTTCTTCAGCAGCCGCCGCGGCTACGACGAGCCGCCCCATTTCAGGTAGGCACCGCCAACGACGGCGGCACAGACCGGCCAGCCCGGCGCAGCGGCGCCGGCAGAGCCGCCTGCTGTCGTTGACGGCCTTCGCCCGGACAGGCACTTTGGCGTCGACGTCCCAACCGGGGCCTCGAGACCTGCCCCGAGACCGAATAGCCTTCCCGCATGTCCAAGCCGCTGATCTCCGCTCTGGCCCAGTTCGCGGCCGCCACGGCCGGCCGCAACATGACCAAGGCGGCCTATGTCGCGGTGACGGTCGGCGTGCTCAGCATGGTGTTGCTGACCGACAACCGGGCCAGGGAGGCGCACGGCTGGGTCGATGGCCTGCTCTGGGCCTGCCTCGCCTATTTCGTGTTCGAATGGCTGGTCCGGCTGCGCCACATGAGGCAACAGGGACGACTTTCGCTTTATGTCTCCTCCTCCGCCGGCATCGTCGATGCGATCGGAGCGCTGGCCGTGCCGGCCGCGCTTCTCCTCGGCGTCGAGCCCAGAACGGCTTGGCTGCTCAGCGTGCTCTGGGTGTTGAAGGTGGTCCCGGGCATTCCGGGCCTGCGGCAGCTTCGCCGCGTGCTGGTGCTGGAATCGGGACCGCTGGTCAGCGTGCTCGTGATCTTCCTGATGGTGGTCTTCCTCGCCTCCGTCGCCGAATATTTCCTGGAGCGGGACGTGCAGCCGCAGACGTTCGGCAGCGTGCCGGCCGCACTGTGGTGGGCTGTCGTCACGCTCACGACCACCGGCTACGGCGATGCCGTGCCGGTCACGCCGCTCGGGCGCATGGTGGCGGCCGCGGTGATGATCTCCGGCCTCGGCGTGTTCGGCCTCTGGACCGGTATCCTGGCGACCGGATTTGCGGCCGAGACGCGGCGCGACAATTTCCTCAAGACCTGGGAATCCGTCAGCAAGGTGCCGTTCTTCGCGGCGCTTGGACCCGCCGCCATTGCCGACGTCACCCACATGCTGCGCACCATGGAGCTGCCGGCGCGCACCATGATCATCCGCAAGGGCGCACAAGGCGATTGCATGTATTTCATCGCCGCAGGGGAGGTCGAGGTCGAGCTGCCCGGCAAGAAGGTGCAGCTCGGCGAAGGCGCCTTCTTCGGCGAGATGGCGCTGCTCGGCAACAACAAGCGCGGCGCCAACGTCTCGACCACGAAAGTGTCGCGGCTACTGGTGCTCGATCTCGTCGACTTCCGCGTGCTGATGGCACGACACCCGGATCTCGCCGAGACCATCGACGCCGAGGCGCAACGGCGCGCGCTCGAAAACAAGTAAGAAGGAGACAAGAATGTCGGACATCACCGACGCCGCAACCGGCCCCCTGCTCGAACGCGACGGCGCATGCGCAACCATCCGCCTCAACCGGCCGAAGCATCTCAACCGGCTGCAGGCCGAGGATCTCGGCGAGCTCGTCAGGCTGTTCGACCTGGTCGAGGCTGATCCCGCCATCCGCGTGCTGGTGCTGACCGGCACCGGGCGCGCCTTTTCCGCGGGTTACGATCTCAACTCGGTCGCCGAGCGCGCCGTCAGCGCACACGAGCAGCAGAGCGCGGGCTCCGCCTTCGAGGTGGTCGTCAACCGGCTGGAGGACTTGGGCGTGCCGACGATCTGCCGGCTCAATGGCGGCGTCTATGGCGGCTCGACCGATCTCGCACTCGCCTGCGATTTCCGCATCGGCATCGACACCGCCGAGATGTTCATGCCGGCGGCGCGGCTCGGGCTGCATTACTACCGGAGCGGCATCAAACGCTACGTGACGCGGCTCGGCCTCGACAATGCGAAAAAGCTGTTCTTGACGGCGCAGAAGATCAGCGCGCCGGAAATGCTGCGCATCGGCTACCTCACGGCGATGGTGCCGGAAGAGACGCTCGACGAGGAGGTCGACAAGCTCGCCAAGGTTCTCGCCGGCAACGCGCCGCAGGCGATGCGCGGCATGAAGCGCGCGATCAACGAATTCGCCCGCGGCGAGCTCGACGACCGCGCCGCCGATCAGCGCCACCGCGACAGCATGCGCGGCGACGAGATCAAGGAAGGCATCAAGGCGTTCGCGGAGAAGCGAGCGCCGCGGTTTTGAAATGGCGCTCAAGGAGTACGAGGAGGCGCCTCGCACTCCGCCGTCGTCCTGGACAAGCGCGCCAAAGCGCGCGCAGATCCGGTACCCATAACCACAGGCAGTGGTTATGTGGCGAGCTGATCACTCCGAGTCTTCGCAACACATCTCCCTGTGGTTATGGGTCCCGGGTCTACGCTGGCGCTTGCCCGGGACGACGGCGGAGATTGAGGCGCCGCCTCATGGCACAACACGAACACCCTTACGTCCCAATCGCCTTCGCATGCTGCGCGGCCATCTCCTCATCCGCCGCGGTGATGCGCTGAAACGCCGGGCGCGCGGTCATGCGGTCGGCATAGCGGACAAACACGTCCTTCTTCGGCACGATGCCGAACATCATGGTCCAGCTGAACGCGACGCCCCACAGCACGTCCGCGGCCGTCATGCGTTCGCCGAGCAGGTACGGGCCCTTCGACAATTGCGCCTCCAGCGCACCCAGCATGGTGTCGTAATCGGCATAGGGCGATTGCGTGATCGGCGCCGGCTCGCGCTGCATGAACTTGTCGATCAGCGCGGGCTCGAAGGACGAGCCGTAATAGGCGATCCAGCGCAGATAGGGGCCGCGCAGCGGATCATTCAGCGCGGGCGTCAGGCCGGCCTGCGGGAACAGATCGGCAAGATAGATGGTGATCGCGACCTGCTCGGTCACCAGCGCCTCGCCATGGCGGATCGCCGGAACCTTGCCGAGCGGATTGATGGCGAGGTAGGCCGGCTGGCGCTGCTCGCCGGCCTTCATGTTGAGGATGTGGAGATCGTAGGGCGCGCCGAGCTCCTCCAGCAGCACCCGCGTGCCGGTGGCGCGGCTTTGCGGCGAGTAATACAGCGTGAGGCGGTTCGGATCGGTCATGGCAGGTCTCCTGGGCATTGGCTGGCGATGCCCTTCTTACGTACCCATACCTGACATCCTGTGTCAGGTATGATTTAAGGACTTATGCGTGCGAGCCGGATGCTGTCGATCCTCACCACCCTCCAGGCCAAGGGGCAGGTCACCGCGCCCGAGCTTGCAGAGGCCTGCGAGGTCTCGGTGCGCACGATCTATCGCGACATCGATGCGCTCGCGGCCTCCGGCGTCCCTGTCTACGCCGACCGCGGCGCCGAGGGCGGCTATCGCCTGCTCGACGGCTACCGCGTGCGCCTGAACGGCCTGTCGCAAAGCGAGGCCGGCGCGCTGTTCCTCGCAGGCTTGCCGGGCCCCGCCGCGGCACTCGGGCTCGACGCAGCGATGATCGCCGCGCAGAACAAGCTGATGGCGGCGCTGCCCGTCCATCTGCGCGAAGACGCCGGACGGATGCAGGAGCGTTTTCATTTGGATGCGCCGGGCTGGTTCGGCGAGGCGGAAGAACCGCAACATCTGCGCACCATCGCCGGTGCGCTGCTGCGCGGGACATTGATCAAGATCCGCTACCAGAGCTGGCGCGCGGAGAAGCAGCGCCGCCTCGCCCCGCTCGGCCTCGTGCTGAAGGGCGGCAACTGGTATCTCGCAGGCCAGGTCGATGCCAGCGTGCGCACCTATCGCGTCGCGCGCGTGCTCGACTGCACGGCGCTCGACGACCGGTTCGATCGTCCCGCCGATTTCGATCTCGCCGCCTATTGGCAGGCCGCGACACTTCGCCTCGAGGCCGAGATGCATCCGAATATCGCGGTGGTGCGGCTGTCGCCCTTCGGCGTCAAGCTGCTCGACGCGCTGAGCCAGCCCTATGTCAGGGCGCGTACCGAGATCGAAGAGACCACCGATGCAGACGGCTGGCGCATCGCGCGGGTGCCGACCGGCAAGACCTCATGGCACGCCGCCGCCGAATTGTTGCGGCTCGGCCCGGAGGCCGAAGTGCTGGAACCCGCCGATCTCCGCGACAAGATGATGGAGATGACGCAGGCGATGGCCGCGCGCTATCGCGCGGCGCGGAAAGCATGATTCCGGCACGTTTCGCCGGAGACCACGAAACAATCTTGAAACACGATTCTCCCGATCGCGCGTGAACGCGATCGCATCTCGGCTCGACCGAAGATGCAGGGACACAACAACGGCCTTAGCGCCACACTGGAGAATGAAAATGTTTCGTAAGCTTGCTCTTGGTCTGATCGCTGCCGGTTCGCTCGGCGTCGCCGCTCTCGCGCCCACCGCGGCGTCGGCCGGCGGCGGCGGCTTCTATCCTCACCATCACTGGAATCACGGTTGGGGCTATGGCGGCGGCATCTACCTCAACACCGGCATCAGCAACTGCTACCAGGAGCGCGTCGTCCAGACCCGTCACGGCCTGCGCGTCCGCGTCGTGAATGTCTGCGCCTACGGGATCTACTGAGCCCGCCTGCATCTGACTGGCGCAACCCCGGTCGCTCCGCGACCGGGGTTCGTCGTCTCAGCTCGCGAGCGCCGTCTGTGTCGCGGAAGCGGCCTGTTCGTCTGCCAGGGAATTGCGCTCGGAGATCCATCGTTCGGCGCGCGCGCGCCGCAGCGAGGGCGCAAACAGGAAGCCCTGGGCGACGTCGCAGCCGATCCGGCGGATGATCTCGAGCGCCTCCGGGCTTTCGACGCCCTCGGCCACCACTTTCATGTTGAACGCCTTGGCAAGCGCGACAGAAGCATCGACGATCTTCATCATGTCGTCGTCGGATTCGCAGCCCTTGATGAAGGACTGGTCGATCTTCAGCTCGCTGAACGGCAGCCGCACCAGGGCCGCAAGCGACGAATAGCCGGTGCCGAAATCGTCGATGGCCGTCCCGATTTTCTTGATCCGCAGCCGCACCAGAATGTCGTTGGCGCGGTCGACGTCGGCCATCGCCGAGGTCTCGGTGATCTCCACCGTCAGCGAGGTCGGCGGGATGTTTTCGCGGCGCAGGATCTCCTCGATCCGGTCGGGCAGGGTCAGATCCGACATCAGCGTGCCCGAGATGTTGACCGCAATGGTGAAGCCGGGATTGCGCTCGATCAGCTTGCGGCCCTGCGACATCGCCGACGACAGGATGCAATCGGTCACCTCGCGCATGAGGCCGGCTTGTTCGGCGATCGGAATGAACACCAGCGGCGACACCATGCCGAATTCAGCGGTGCGCCAGCGCGCGAGCGCCTCGGCGCCGATGACTCGTCCGGTCTCGAGCGCGATCTTCGGCTGAAACTCGACGAAGAATTCGTCGGCGGCGAGGCCGCGCAGGATCCTCTCCGGCGTGATCCGAAGCTGCGGCGAAGCAAATGGCGTAGCCAGCGGTGCGCGGCACGGCAATTCCAATGCGTTGCGCAGGCGGTTCAGATCGAGCGGCTTGGTCAGGCATGCGCCGAGCGACAGTTTCAACCCGCTCGCGACCCGCCGCGTGGCCTTCATGATGCGATCGTCGCAGCCGCTGATGATCACGATCGACATCGCATGGAGGCCGGCGTCCGCGACGAAGCGCAGCAGCTCCACCCCGTCCCGCTCGCCGAGCGACAGGTCGAGCGCCATGATCTCGAAGCCCTCGCGGCCCAGAAGCTCGGTCGCGGCCTCGTAGGAGGACGCAACCACCGTCTCGTAACCGAGCTTTGCCCCGATCTTGCCGATCAGAACTCGCTGCACCAGGTCGTCGTCGACCACCAGAAGACGGCCTCTCGTTGCACTCATCACCAATCTCTCCAGACGTCGGCGGTGTTGATGCAAGCGACCTTAGAGCAGCGCCCTCGCTTGGTTGTGAATACAAGACGGCTAAAACTTTTCCGATCCGGAAGAATTCGTTAGGCACGTTTTTGACGCCAACAAGCATTTGATCCTGCTGGCATTTATGCGACGCGCGGCGGAACGGTACCCCGATGTTCTTCCCCATGCGCAAGCGCAATGAACGCGTCGTAAAGCTCTCTATCGGAAGCCGGCAAATGCACGACAAATTACGGAGACGCCCTCACTGGCACTGGTCGAGCTACCCGGCCTGCCGCTGCCGACGAAACCAGGCCCAGGTCTCGCGCGTCGTTCTGATGTAGCCGCGGCCACGATGAACGATCTCGCCGTCGACGATCGCGTTCAGCTTCGGCAGCGCGTGAAACGGGATCGAAGGATAGGCGTGGTGCTCGACGTGATAGGGCATGTTCCACGCGAACCATTTGACGATCGCAGCGGTGTAGGTGGTGCGCGTGTTCTGGAAAGCGCTGCGGGTGCGCTCGCAGCCGGTGTGTTCGGCATAGAGATAAGGCCGCAGGAAGAATTGCCCGCTCACGAGCGGGACGATCCACACCCAGAGCAACAGCGCAGAGGAGAACCACAGCGACAGCGCAAGCAGCAGGACATAGAGCGCGACATAGACACGCGCCTCCCTGACGATGACGGCACGCTTGCCCTCGGGGATCCAGGGCACGACGACCTTGCCGGTGATCGCGTGGCCGAGCATCAGGCGGAGACGGCCGGCGACCTGGAGCAAGCCGCTATAGGCGATCGCGAGCTGCGTGTCGGATGTCGGCTTCACGCCGACGATCAGCTCGGGGTCCCTGTCGGGATCCTGGGTGTAGCGATGATGATCCCAGTGAAACAGGCAATAGTATTCGTAAGGCAATCCGATCATGAAGGCCGCGAGATAGCCGACGCCGAGGTTGAGGCGGCGGCTTCTGAACGCCGTCTTGTGCGCGGTCTCGTGCACCGCCATGAACAGGAAGGCGACGACATAGCCCTGCATCATCATCAATGGCAGCGCCCAAAGCACGCCCCAGGTCGAGGAAACCTTAGAGATCAGCGTGCCCACCAGCACGATCATTCCGAAATGGCCGAGGCCCTGCACGGCGCCCCGGAGATCGGAGCGGACCGATAATTCGCGCAGCATGGCCGGTGACAGCGGCTTCAAGCGATGATCAGGCTCGGAAACAGTTGCATCAGTCATGAGCGGAGACCTGTCTACCTCGAAAGGAGCGCCGCGACCTCGGCCTTGAGAAAGGCCTGGTCGCGCGGATTGCCGACGGGATTGCCGGCGCGATGGCCGTGCAGCGACGGGATCGGATGCAGCACGGCGGATTTCGCGTTCACCAGCCGGCCGAGCTCGTCCTGATTGTCGCGCACGTCGAAATAGCGATCGGTGGCGCCAGGCATCAGCAGCATGTGCGCCTTGATCGCCGCCAGCGCGCGATCGAGATCGCCAGCGAATGCATCACAGCGGCTGATGTCGCCCCGCTGCCAGATGCCGACCTGCGTCAGCAGATCATTGGCGTCGCGCCGCGCGAACGTCGCATCCCAGGTGCGGACGAGATAATCCTCCAGCGAGGTGAAGCCCGCCTCGCGCCAGAGCTCATCACGATAGAAACCGTGCGACATCGCCCAGCCGGCATAGACCCGCCCCATCGCGCGATAGCCGGCCACGGGCTTCTCCACGAAGCGGCCTTCGCGGAAGGCGGGATCCGCAGTGAGCGCGGCCTTCACGCTCTCCAGGAAGACGTAATTGTAGGGCGCGCAACGCGCACTGCCGCAGACCACGGCGGCTCGCTCGACCATATCAGGATGCAGCGCCGCCCAGTGATAGGCCTGCATGCCGCCCATCGACCAGCCATAGACCAGCGCCAGCTTCGCGATGCCGAACCGCTCGGTGAGGAGCCGGCGCTGGACCGCGACGGCATCGTGATAGGTCACCTCGGGGAACGGCGCGGCGGTGTTCGACGGCGAGGACGACAGGCCGTTGCCCAGCAGGTTCGGAATGATGATGAAGAAGCGCGTGGGGTCGAGCACGCCGTCGGGCCCGATCAGCCATTCGGTATCAGCGTGCTGTGCGCTGAACGAGGTCGGATAGAGGATGACGTTATCTCTCGCCGAACTCAGGGTGCCGTAGGTCCTGTAGACGAGCTTCAGCGCAGGAAATACGGCTCCGGACTGGAGCGTGACGTCGCCAGCCTCGAAGATCTCGCCATCGCTTGGCGCCGTCATGCGTCCAACTCCCGCTCACGCGGCCGCAGAGTGCCGCAGCTTCCACGATGCATCGATCATGCCGGACCCGCAGCTGCGCCATGCAGCAGATTTAATAACTGTACGCATAGTACATTTATTAACGACCGGCAAGATAAATCCGCTTCTCCCGCCAGCTCAGGCGATGGCCGCTATGTAGCGCTCCACCGATGCCGCGAAGGCAGCCTTGGCACCGCTGGCGATGTTGCGGCCCCACCACGCGCCATAGATGCGATCGAAGGCGAGCGGCTCGACGGCATCAGCGATCCGCCGCACCGCGGCTGCGTTGAGCGGCATGTAGTTGGGATAGGAGTACATGAAGCTGACGAAGCGGCGGTCCATCGTCACCTGCGCGATGTCGCCGGTGAGCAGTGCGCCCCGGCCGTCCGCACTGCGCGCCGAGTGCAGCATGGTGGCGCCGGCGAAATGACCGCCGGTGCGCAGCAGCAGCACGTCCTTGGAGATGCGGAGGCTATCACCGGTCCAGTGCACGATCGCGGGATGCGGCCGCGTGACGAAGGCGCGATCGTCGGCATGCAGATAGACCGGTATGCCGCCGAAGGTGTCACTCCAGTCGGCGACTGCGCCGTAGTAGTGCGGATGCGAGATCGCGATCGCCTTCAGCCCACCGAGTGCGGCGACATATTGGATCGCATCATCGGTTGCAAGCGGAATGCAGTCCCACATCACGCAGCCGTCGCCTTGCGGCACCAGCAGCGCGCGCTGCCCGATGGCGAAGCTCGGCTCCATGCCGATGCCGGTGAGGCCGAGATCGCCGCGCCCGACCAGCCGATGCCCCTGCATGAGCTGCTCGCGCGTGAGAAAGCTCTGCCCCTTCCAGTTCACGAACTGCCGCTCGTCCTCGCAGATCAGGCAGGAGGCCGGCGGAATTCCGCCGTTCGGGAATTGCGCGCCGCAGGTTTCGCAGATCCAGAGAGGCATGAGCAGAGCTCCATGGCAGGATCGCAACATGACATTGCGGACGCGCTTTCAGCAAGGTCGATGACCGGGGTAGCTGGAACCAACGCAGGGAGCACCCGTTACGTTTCAGATCAACGCCAGGACGATTGGCCAAGAGGATCACGACACACGAACAGCATGCCTAGGTATCGATGACTTCGCGGCCTCCCTCCCCGTCCCGTATCTGGCCTCTGTTCGCACTCAACTTCTTCATGGCCGACATGCAGTCGGGCATCGGGCCATTCGTCGGCGTCTTCCTCCAGGAACGTGGCTGGGCGACCGGACTGATCGGCACCGCGATGACGATCGGCAATGTCGCGGGCATGCTTGTGACGACGCCGATCGGCGGCTTCATCGATTCCAGCCGCAACAAGCGACTATGGGTCGTCATTCCCGGAATCTGCGTCGTTCTCGCCTCAGCGATCATCCTGATCTCGCAGAACTTCTGGGCGGTGACGTTCTCCCAGGTCGCGCAATCGCTGGCGAGCGCCGCCATCGTGCCGGCGGTCACCGGTATCACGCTCGGCATCGCCAGGCAGAAAGGCTTCAACGCGCTCAACGGCCGCAACCAGGCGTTCAACCACGCCGGCAACATGGTCGGCGCGGCATTGTCGGGCTATCTCGGCTACAAGTTCGGCTATTTCGCCGTCTTCGTTCTGGCGGCCGTGTTCGGCGCCATCGCGATCGCCTGCGTGATGATGATCCCCGCCAAGGCGATCGACGATCGCGCTTCGCGTGGCTGCAAGGAGGACGATCCCGACAGTGCGCCGGATGCGTTTACGATGCTGCTCAAGCACCGGGCGCTGCTGGTGCTGGCGCTTTCACTCGCGCTGTTCCATCTCGGCAATGCCGCGATCGTTCCGCTCTATGGTCTAGCGGCGGTCGCCGAGGGACAGGCCAACGGCCCGAGCTTCGTCGCAACCACCGTGGTGATCGCGCAGGGCGTGATGATCGTGACCTCGCTGGTCGCGATGAAGGCCGCGAGCAAGCGCAATTACTGGCCGATCATCCTGATCTCCTTCATGTTCCTGCCTATCCGCGGCGTGCTGGCCTTCTTCGTCACGGGATGGTGGGGCGTGGTACCGATGCAGGTGCTCGACGGCATCGGCACCGGACTGCAGACGGTCGCCGTGCCCGGCATGGTCGCGCGCGCGCTCAACGGCACCGGCCGCATCAATCTCGGCCAGGGCGCCGTGATCACGGTGCAGGGCGTCGGCGCCAGCCTCAGTCCGGCACTCGGCGGCTGGATCGCACAATGGATCGGCTACGGCCCGACCTTCTTGCTGCTGGGCGGCTTCGGCCTTGCATCGATCGGGCTCTGGATGGCGTTCGGCACCGCGGTCAGGAAATACTGAGCCTCACCGGCATCACGGCGCAAATTGGCGGTTCAGACCGATCCTGAAGGTGTGAAGCGCGATGTCGCTGGCCGCAAGGCTGGTCGCGGGAATGGACAAGGTGAGCTGACGACCAAGGTTGAGATAAAGATATTCCGCCTTGAACGACCAATGCGGCGCGAACGCCCACTCTCCGCCGCCGCCGACCGCGTACCCGACATTGTAACCACTTGCCGAGGCATGACCGTCCAGCGCGCCGGGAAACCCGGGGATCGGGAAGTTGTTGGTCAGCCTGACATGGCTGCTGTCGAGACGTGCCTTGACATGCGCCCAGGCGAGACCGCCCGTCGCATAGAACAGCCAGTTGCGGCTGGCGTAACCGAGGCGGCCGCGCAGTGTGCCGAGATAATCGATGTCCTGCGTCACCGTCACGGTGCCGGTGTAATTGTCGAAATCGCCGACGAGGAAAACCGGGCGGAACGCATACGAGCCTGATGCGCGCCCGCCAATCCCGGCCGCGCTGACATCGGCTTCAACACCGGCGACCAGATGGCCGCTCTGCCAGTTGTAACCGGCCTGTAGACCGCCCAGCCAACCCGATTGATCGACACCGAGCGCGAACGGAGCAGATGCCGTCGAGGTAAGGTTGTTCACACCGGGAAACATCGCGAGCAGCGCAGAGGGATCGACCCGCGCCGCGTTGCCGTCACCGGTGCCGTAGCCCGCGTGAACACCCGCATAGAAGCCCGTCCAGCTGAAGCCGGCCGGCAGCGGCGCAGGCGGCGCCTTCAGCGCCATGTCGGCGGCCGTTGCGCCGACGGCGCCATAGGCAACGATGCCAAGCCCCAGCAGAACCGCCAGCAGATCGCGCGCACGAGATGTCATCGGGTCATTCCCTTCCAATCGGTCGATCATTCGCCGGCGACGATAGGCACGAAGCGATCCGCGTTCGTGGCGGGGAGCGAAGCCCCGAATGGACTCACGTGAAAGACGGCGGCAAAGACGGAGCCTGTTGCGATCAGGGCACACGTGGCTGCGGCACCAGGTCGCGGGCACAGCACGCCATCGCGAGTGGCTTATCACGCAATCCCGCGCTTTTGCCGTTGCGGCGCATGGAGCCGACGATACAACCTGACGGAAATCGCCAACCAGCGTACCCCACTGTCAATGATCCAGCCTCAGCTCTCATTCGATGGCGACCCGAATGGCCTGGCCTATGAAAGATGGCGCGAGCAGTTTTGCCGTCAGGTGGCGAATGTCGATTTCGTGCCGGTGGGAGACGGGCGTGTGCACCGGACCATTGCGCCGGCCATTCTTCCGCGCATCAGACTCTCGGCCTCGTTCGGCTCGCCGATATCTTTCGTTTCGTTGGGGACGAACGACGAATTGGTGATTACGACGTCACCCAATTCGGCGTTGAGCGGGACCATGGGAAAACGCCCGCTGGAGATCTCGGCGGGTGACGTCACAATCGGAGATCCCTCGATCAAGGGGGCCTACATCACTCAGATCGGGAACGGAAATTTCCGGACCGCGCTGCTGCCACGCAAGGCGTTGCTACGCGTTTGCCCGAATGCCGAGGACTTGATTGCGGGGTCGATCCCCGGTGCCAATCCGATCACGTCGATGTATCTGCGCTATTACGACCTCGCGCATGCTCATGCCGACAAGCTCGCCCCCGCCGAGCTCGATGCGGTCTCGCAGCATTTGTTCGATCTCGCCGTGCTGATGATCGGGGCCCACGGCGATGTTGCCGAGGAAGCGCGGACGCGCGGCCTTGCCGCAGCCCGACTGGAGACTCTCAAATCCGACATCCTGGCGCAACTGGACAGCCCCGCGCTGTCGCTCGCCGTCCTGTCCGCCGCGCATCGGGTCAGCCCACGCACGATCCAGCTGCTGTTCGAGCAGGCCGGCATCACCTATAGCGGCTTCGTGCTGGAGCAGCGCTTGCTGCGCGCCGAGCGGTTGCTGCGAAATCCTGCCATGCGCACCCGCAAGATCATCGAGATCGCGCATCTCGCGGGCTTCCACGACGTCTCCTACTTCCATCGCGCGTTTCGCCGCCGTTTCGGGCAAACGCCGGACGATGTCAGGAAGCTTTCCGGCGGGAGCAGTTAGGCGAACTCGACCACGATCTTGCCGAAATGCCCGCCCTGCTGCATCAGGCGCAGCGCGTCCGTCACGGCATCGAAGCTGAACACGCGGTCGATCACCGGCTTCATGCCGTTGCGTTCGACCGCGGCCGTCATGTCCTCGAACATGCGGCGGCTCCCGACGGAGAGGCCGATGACGTGGAGGTTCTTGGCGAACAGGCTCGGGATCGCGATCTGCTGCGAGAAGCCCGTGAGCACGCCGATCACCAGGATCGTGCCACCGACGCGCGCAGCCTCGAGCGATTGCGCAAGAGTATCCTTGCCGCCGACCTCGACGATGTGATCGACACCTCCGCCGCTCCACTCCGCGGCGGCCTTGCCCCATTCGGGCACTGAGCGATAGTTGATGGTGTGGTCGGCGCCGAGTGCCCTGGCGCGTTCGAGCTTCTCGTCACTCGACGACGTCACGATCACGCTGGCACCGGCGAGCTTTGCGAATTGCAGCGCGAAGATCGAGACACCGCCGGTGCCCTGCACCAGCACGGTATCGCCGGGCTTCACCCGTGCTTCCTCGAACAGCGCGCGCCAGGCGGTGAGCCCGGCGCAGGGCAGCGCCGCGGCCTCCCTGAACGACAGATGCGAGGGCATGCGGCTGACGCCCTCGGCGTCGAGCACCATCACCTCCTGCAGCACCCCGGGCCGCGTGCCGCCGAGTGCGTATCGACGGCTGGCCGCCGAAACCTGTCCGTCGATCCAGGACTGGAAGAACATCGGGCAGACGCGGTCGCCGGCCGCGATGCGCGTGACGCCCTCGCCGACGGCTGTGACCTCGCCCGCGCCGTCCGAGAACGGGATCAGCGGCAATCGGGTGACGCCGCCCTTGCCCTGGACCGTCAGCAGATCGCGATAGTTGAGCGACGCTGCCTTCATGCGCACCGCTACCTGACCCGGCCCGGGCACGGGCTCGGGCAGATCGACCAGCTCCATCCCCTCGATCGACCAGTCGCGCGCGACCTGCCAGGCTTTCATGGAAAGCGCTCCCTCTCAGGTGCCAAAGCTCTTCTGCACCGCCTTGTCCAGCGTCTCTCCGCCGACAAAGCGCTGGCGCAGTTCGCGCTTGAGCAGCTTGCCGCTCGGATTCTTCGGCAACGCGTCCACGAAGATGACCCGCTTGGGCACCTTGAAATGCGCCATCTGGCCGGCGCAGTGCTTGATGACGGTTTCCTCGTCGAGCTTTTCGCCGCTCTTGACCACGACGATGGCTGTGACCGCCTCGATCCAGCGCGGGTCGGGCAGGCCGACGACGGCAACCTCGGAAACCCCGGCAATGCGATAGACCATCTCCTCGACCTCGCGGCTGGCGACATTCTCGCCGCCGGTCTTGATCATGTCCTTGACGCGGTCGACCACGGTGATGTGGCCTTCGTCATCGACAGTTGCGAGATCGCCGGAATGAAACCAGCCGCCGGCGAAGGCGGCGGCGGTCTTCACAGGATCGTTGTAATAGCCGGAGAGCAGATGCGGCGAGCGATGCACGATCTCGCCGACTTCGCCGACCTTGACGTCCTCCATCGCCGTATTGACCACGCGCGTCTCGACATTGAGCACGGGCTTGCCGGCCGAGCCGGCCTTGCGGAGCTGGTCCGCCGGGCGCAGCACGGTGGCGAGCGGCGCGATCTCGGTCTGGCCGTAGAAATTCCAGAATTTGACATTCGGCAGCCGGCGCTGAAGTTCGAGCAACACTTCCACCGGCATGATCGAGGCGCCGTAGTACCCTTTTTCAAGCGTCGACAGATCGGTCTTGTCGAAAGACGGCGAGCGCAGCATCGCGATCCAGATCGTCGGCGGCGCGAAGAACGATGTGATCCTGTGCGCCTGGATCAGCGCCAGGATGTTGTCGGCCGTCGGCTTGCCCGTGATGACGCCGGAGGCGCCGAGATAGACCTGAGGCCCCAGGAACACGTCGAGCTGGGCGCAGTGGTAGAGCGGCAGCGCGTGCAGGAACTTGTCGTCCACGCTCATGCCGCCGTCGATGATGCAGCTGACATACTGCCACATCACCGCTTCATGGGTCAGCATCGCGCCCTTGGGGAGGGATTCCGTGCCCGAGGTGTAGACGATCTGCGCGAGATCGCGGCTGTCGACCGAGGCGTCCAGGAACGAGCCGTCGGCGTGGAGCAGATCGTCGAAGGTGGTGAGCCCCGCCGGCGCCGTCGCGGGATCCTCGCCCGGCAGCCAGATCATCTTCTCGACCGCGCAATCCTTGGCGCTTGCGGCTTTGGCCGGCTCGACGAAATCGGGCCCCGCCGCCAGCAATTTTGCCCCCGAACTCTTCAGGATGAAATTGATCTCGTCGGGATTGAGCATGAAGTTGATCGGCACCAGCACCGCGCCGATCCGCGCCAGCGCGAAACGCAGCGCTGCAAACGCATGTGAATTGCGCGAGAGCACCGCGACGCGATCGCCCTTCTTGACGCCGAGGTCGAGCAGGCCGCGACCGAGCCGGTTACAGATCGCGTCCATCTCGGCAAAGCTCCAGCTGACATCACCGCAGCTCACCGCAAGCTTGTTCGGCTCGCGGCCCGCCGAGCGGCGCAGGAGATCGCCGATGGAATGCTCGCGGGCTTTGGCGATGGTGGCTGCGATCTCGGTCATGTGTCCCTCCGGGTGATGTCTTTGTTTGTCGGATTTCTTGTTCGAAATCTTGCGTTTTGTCGTGCAGCGCTACCGGCGCCGGGTCGCCTGCGCGTGCTCCATGTACATGTGCTCGACCGAGCGATCGAGCGAGGCGATCTTCTCGAAGCCGCGGCGCCAGTCCTGCAAATGCCGACGCGTCCAGAGCACGCCGGCCTCGCGGTCGCGCCGGCGGATCGCGTCGATCAGGTGGCGATGCGCCGCGACGAGACGCGGGCCGCCCTCGGCGACGCCGGTCACGGTCATCTCGGTGGTGGGATAGAACAGCTGCGCCGCCGGCTCACGCGCGAGCTGGAGCACGCGGTTCTGCGAAGCCTTGGCGACCAGTACGTGGAATTCGGCATCGCATTCGGCGAGCGCCGCGGGATCGCCGACCACGGCCTCGCTGCGCACGAGGTTGTCGTCGAGTTCGGCGACGTTCGCCTCGGTTGCGCGCTCCACGGCGCCCTCGATGCTGGCGACTTCCAGCGTCATCGAGGCCTCGTAGAGCTCGCGGAAGGTGACCTCGTGCAGCACCAGCGCCCGGCTGAGACGGCTTGCGAGCTTGCTGTAGCGCGGTAGGCAGGCGTGGAGGCGGCGCGAGGAATCGCGGCGGATCAGCCCGCCCTCCTCCAGCACGCGGATGCCCTCGCGAATGGTCGAGCGGTTCACACCGAACTGGCGGACCAGATCGTGCTCGGTGCCGATGGGATCGCCCGGCTTGATGCGGCCGTTGACGATCTCGCGTTCGATGGCGTCGGCGACCTTCTGATAGGCCGGCGCGACATCGATCGGACGAAACAGCGGTGCAATGGGCAAGCCGGACCTCAATGGCGTTTGTCGGACAAACTATATTGCCGACCGCCGAATGCGTCAAACTGCTCCAGAGAAGCGGTGGATACAACAAATTGACTCCGCCGGAACCCACCTCTAACTTTGTCGGACAAAGGGACAGAATAGTCCCATGCAAGAGGAAACGTATCCATGAGACCTATCGCAGCCCTCGTGTCTGCGGCCGGCCTGCTGTCGGCTGCCCTGATCATCCCCGCCGCGGCCCAGCAGGCACCGCTCAAGATCGGGGTGCTCTCCGATTTCTCCTCGGTCTATTCCGACATCGGCGGCATGGGGAATGTCGAGGCCACCAAGATGGCGATCGAGGATTTCGGCGGACAGATGTTCGGCAAGCCGATCGAGATGGTCGCTGCGGACGTGCTCAACAAGCCCGACGTCGCCTCCACCATCGCGCGCAAATGGTGGGAGACCGAAGGCGTCGACATGATCATCGACCTGCCGACCTCGGCCACCGCGCTCGCGGTGATGGAGCTGTCGAAGCAGTACGAGAAGATCATGATCGTGACGGATGCGGCCAGCTCCGACATCACCGGCAAATCGTGCTCGCCCTATACGGCGCACTGGACGTACGACACCTATGCCAACGCCCACACGGTCGGCAGCGCCATCGTCAAGAACGGCGGCGACACCTGGTTCTTCCTCACCGCCGACTACGTATTCGGCCATTCGGTCGAGCGCGACACCGGCGACGTCGTGAAGGCCGCCGGTGGCAAGGTGCTCGGCAGCGTCAAGCATCCGCTCAACACCGCGGACTTCTCCTCGTTCCTGCTGCAGGCCCAGGCCTCCAAGGCCAAGATCATCGGCCTCGCCAACGGCGGCGGCGACACCATCAACGCGATCAAGCAGGCCGGCGAGTTCGGCATCGTCGCCGGTGGACAGAATCTGGCGGCGATCGTGATGTTCATCTCCGACGTGCACAGCCTGGGCCTGAAGCTCGCGCAAGGCCTGATCATCACCGAGGCCTATTACTGGGATCTCAACGACAAGACCCGCGCTTTCGGCAAACGCTTCCTGGAGCGCGTCAAGCGGATGCCGACGATGAACCAGGCCGCGACCTACAGCGCAACGCTGCATTACCTCAAGGCGGTGCAGGCCGCCGGCACCCGCGACACCAAGACGGTGATGGCGAAGATGCGCGAGCTGCCGGTGAAGGATGCCTTCACCGACAACGGCGTGCTGCGCGAGGACGGCCGCATGGTGCACAGCATGTATCTGTTCCAGGTGAAGAAGCCGGAAGAATCGAAGGCGCCGTGGGATTACTACAAGCTGCTCGCCGAGGTGCCCGCCGACCAGGCATTCCGCCCGCTCAAGGATGGCGGCTGCCCGCTGGTGAAGTGAGACGCCCCGGATCGCGCCAATAGCCATCCGCTCAGGAAGCTTCGCTCGTCCGCTCGATCAACTGCGCGGACGAGAGCGGCAAGGAGAACGCGCCCAAAATAGAGGCAATGACGCCCCGCGCCGGCATCTGATCTGCATCAAGTTGCGGTGCAAAATTCGCTGCAATGTTGGGACCGTCTCTTCCGCGCGATCAGCGGCGGGGAATTCGTCTCAACAGTGGGCGCCGCCGCACGGCGTGATGAGCAGATGAACTTTACATCCGGTCGCGTCATCGCCGCGATCGCCGTCCTCGTTGCGGGCGGCGGCTATTACTATTGGCAGCACCGCGATACCAACACGCTGCCGGCAGGCTTCGCCCGCGGCAATGGCCGCATCGAAGCGGTCGAGATCGACATCGCGACCAAGACGCCGGGCCGGATTCGCGAGATCCTGGTCAATGAGGGCGACCTCGTGCGCGCGGGCCAGGTTCTGGCGCGGATGGACACAGAGCAATTGCAGGCCCAGCGCCGCCAGGCCGAGGCGCAGCTGCAGCGCGCGTCCATCAACGTCGAGACCGCGAAGAGCCTGGTGAATCAGCGCGAGGCCGAGCGCAAGGCTGCCGAGGCCGTGGTCGACCAGCGCGTCGCCCAGCTCGACAGCACGAGCCGCAAGCTCGATCGCTCCGAGCAATTGATCAAGACCAGTGCCGTGTCGCAGCAGGTCCTGGACGACGACCGCTCCGCCAACGCCACGGCGAAGGCGGCGCTCGCCGCCTCCCACGCGCAGGTCGCCGCATCCGAGGCCGCGATCAGCTCCGCGCGCGCCATGGTGATCGACGCTGGCGCTTCCGTCGATGCCGCAAAGGCCGCGATCGAAAGCATCAATGCCGATCTCAACGACAGCGTGCTGAAGGCGCCGCGCGACGGTCGCGTGCAATATCGCGTGTCGCAGCCCGGCGAGGTGCTGGCCGCCGGCGGCCGCGTCCTCAACATGGTCGATCTCGGCGACGTCTACATGACGTTCTTCCTGCCGACGGCCGACGCCGGCCGCGTCGCGATCGGCGCGGAAGTCCGCCTCGTGCTCGACGCCATCCCCCAATATGTGATCCCCGCCAAGGCCACCTTCGTCGCCGACGTCGCGCAATTCACGCCCAAGACCGTCGAAACCGAGGAGGAGCGCCAGAAGCTGATGTTCCGCATCAAGGCGCATATCGCACCCGATCTGCTGCGCCAGCACATCGAGCATGTGAAGACCGGCCTGCCGGGCATGGCCTATGTGCAGCTCGATCCGGCCGCGCAATGGCCCGACAACCTCAAGATCAAGCTGACGAGATGAGCACGACTGCCGCAGCCGAAGCACCGGCTGCCGCCGGCAGCGTGGTGCACCTGGAAGGCGTGGGTCTGAGCTACGGCAAGGCCCGGGCGCTCGATGCCATCACCCTCGACCTGCCGGCCGGGTGCATGGTGGGATTGATCGGCCCCGACGGTGTCGGCAAATCCAGTCTGCTGTCGCTGATCGCCGGAGCCCGCGCGATCCAGGACGGACGCATCCACGTGCTCGGCGGCGACATGGCGAACTCGCGCCATCGCCGCAATGTCTGCCCCGACATCGCCTACATGCCGCAGGGGCTCGGCAAGAACCTCTATCCGACGCTGTCGGTGTTCGAGAACATCGACTTCTTCGGCCGCCTGTTCGGGCACGGCAAGACGGAGCGAAGCAGGCGGATCACCGGTCTGCTGCGCGACACCGGCCTCACGCCCTTCGCCGACCGGCCCGCGGCGAAGCTTTCCGGCGGCATGAAGCAGAAGGTCGGCCTGTGCTGCGCGCTGATCCACGATCCCGAGCTGTTGATCCTGGACGAGCCGACCACCGGCGTCGATCCGCTGTCGCGGCGCCAGTTCTGGGAGCTGATCGCCTCGATCCGCGCCGGCCGACCGGGCATGAGCGTGATCGTCTCGACCGCCTATATGGAAGAAGCCGCGCAGTTCGACGTCCTGATCGCGATGAACGCCGGCCAGGTGCTGGCGACCGGAACGCCCGCCGAGCTCAAGCGGCAGACCGGGGCCGATACGCTCGATGAGGCCTTCATCCGCCTCTTGCCCGAAGCCGATCGCGGCAACCATGCCGATGTCGTCATCCCGCTGCGGAGCGAAGACCATGAGGAGATCGCGATCGAGGCCGATCACCTGACCCGGCACTTCAACGGCTTCGTGGCCGTCGACGACGTCAGTTTCCGCATCCGGAAGGGCGAGATCTTCGGCTTCCTCGGCTCGAACGGCTGCGGCAAGACAACGACCATGAAGATGCTTACCGGCCTCCTGCCGGTGAGCGAAGGCACCGCGCGGCTGTTCGGCAACACCATCGATGCCGGCGACATGTCGGTGCGGCGGCGCATCGGCTATATGTCGCAGGGCTTCTCGCTCTATTCGGAGCTCACGGTCGCGCAAAATCTCGATCTGCACGCGCGCCTTTTCAAACTGCCGGCGGAGACCATCGCCCCGCGCATCGCCGAGATGATCGGCCGGTTCGATCTTGCCGACGTCGCCGATGCCCTGCCCGATGCGCTGCCGCTCGGGCTGCGGCAGCGCCTGTCGCTCGCGGTCGCGATGATCCACGCGCCGGACATCCTCATCCTCGACGAGCCCACGTCCGGCGTCGATCCGGTCGCGCGCGACCAGTTCTGGCAGATCCTGGCCGAGCTCTCGCGCAAGGACAATGTCACCATCTTCGTCTCGACCCATTTCATGAACGAGGCCGAGCGCTGCGACCGGGTCTCGCTGATGCATGCCGGCAGGGTGCTGACGTCGGACACGCCTGCGGCGATCGTGGCCGCGCGCGGCACCGCGACGCTGGAGCAGGCCTTCATCGCCTGCCTGGAAGAGGCGATTGCCGACACTGCGGATGCAGCCATCCCGCCGGCAACCGCACCGGCCGTAGCAACCGAGACGACAGCCGCGCCGCGCAAGCGCGGCATGACGTTCAACCCGACCCGCATGCTCGCCTATTCCCGGCGCGAGGCGCTCGAGCTGCGGCGCGATCCGATCCGCGCCACGCTCGCGATCCTCGGCAGCGTGCTGCTGTTGTTCGTGCTCGGCTACGGCATCAGCATGGACGTCGAGAACCTGACCTTTGCCGTGCTCGACCGCGACGACAGCGCGATCAGCCGCGACTACAGCCTCCAGATCGCGGGATCGCGCTATTTCACCGAGAAATCCCCGATCATCGACTATGCCGATCTCGACCGCCGCATGCGTGCCGGCGAGATCGGCCTCGCCATCGAGCTGCCGCCCGGCTTTGGCCGCGACGTCAGCCGCGGCCGCCATGTCGAGATCGGTGCCTGGGTTGACGGCGCCAATCCGACGCGGGCCGAGACGCTGCGCTCCTACGCCCAGGCGATCCACGCCACCTGGCTCGCGCAGAAGGGCCGCGAGCTCTATGGCGAAGCGGCGGTCGCCGGCTCCTACCAGCTCCAGCTGCGCTACCGCTACAATCCGGACGTCCGGAGCGTCGTCGCCATGGCGCCCGGCATTATCCCGTTGCTCCTGATCATGATCCCTGCGGTGCTCGCCGCGCTTGCCGTCGTACGCGAGAAGGAGCTCGGCTCCATTGTCAATTTCTACGTCACACCAGTGACGCGGCTCGAGTTCCTGCTCGGCACCCAGCTGCCTTACGTGGTGCTGGCCTTTGCCAATTTCCTGCTGCTGGTCGGCTTTGCGCTCATCGTCTTCCGCGTTCCTTTCACAGGCAGCTTCCCGACCTATGCCGCCGCAGCGCTGCTGTACGTCACGGCCACCACCGGCATCGGGCTGGTCATCTCGGCCTTCATGAAGAGCCAGATCGCCGCGCTGTTCGGAACCGTGCTGATCACGCTGATTCCCGCGATCCAGTATTCCGGCCTGATCGATCCGGTTTCCTCGCTGCAAGGGGTCGGCAAGATGATCGGCCTTGTCTATCCGACCAGCTATTTCGTGACCATCTCGCGCGGCGCATTTTCGAAGGCCCTGGGATTCGGCACGCTTCACAGCGAGCTCGTGGCGCTCGCCGTCATGATCCCGGTGCTGGTCACTGCAGCTGCGCTGCTCCTGAAGAAACAGGCCCGCTGACCATGCGCCTTGGCAACCTGCTCCAGCTTGGCATCAAGGAATTGCGCGGACTGGCACGCGACCCGGTGTTGCTCGTGCTCATCGCGTATTCATTTACGTTCGCGGTGTATGAAGGTGCCAACACGCTGCCGGAGACGCTGAACCGCGCCGCGATCGCCATCGTCGACGAGGACCAGTCGCCGATCTCGACGCGCATCACGACGGCATTCACCGCTCCGTACTTTTCTACGCCCCGGATGATCTCGCAATATGAGATGGACCGACGGATGGATGCCGGCCTCGACACGTTTGCCCTCGACATCCCGCCAGACTTCCAGCGCGACCTCCTGGCGCGGAAGGGACCGTCAATCCAGCTCAACGTCGACGCGACGCGCATCTCGCAGGCCTTCAACGGCGGCGGTTATGTCGAACAGATCGTCGGCGCCGAAATCGCGGAATTTCTGGCACGAAGCCGCCAAGCTCAGGCACCGCAGATCGACCTCGCGCTGCGCGCGCGCTTCAATCCCGAACTGAAGAGATCCTGGTTTGGCGCGGTCGACCACCTCATCATGTCGATCACCATGCTCTCGATCATCCTGACGGGTGCGGCGCTGATCCGGGAGCGCGAGCACGGCACGATCGAGCATTTGCTGGTGATGCCGGTCACGCCGCTGGAAATCATGGTCAGCAAGGTGTGGTCGATGGGCGCCGTGGTGCTTGCGGCGTCCGCACTGTCGATCGCCTTCGTGATCAAGGGATGGCTGGCCGTCACGATCGAGGGCTCGGTCGCGCTGTTCCTGCTCGGCGCGGCGCTGCATCTGTTCGCCACCACCAGCATGGGCATCTTCCTCGCCACCGTCACCGGCTCCATGCCGCAGTTCGGGTTGCTCCTGATGATGACCCTGCTGCCGCTGCAGACCCTGTCGGGCAGCATGACGCCGCGGGAGAGCATGCCGCTATTCGTTCAGGACATCATGCTCGCGGCGCCCAACACGCATTTCGTGATGCTGGCGCAGGCGATCCTGTTCCGCGGCGCGGGCCTCGAGGCGGTGTGGCCGCAACTGGCCGCGCTTGCGGTGATCGGCAGCGTCTTCTTCGTCATCGCGCTGCGCCGGTTTCGCGCGTTTCTGGCCTAGGACAACAGGCACCGGCCGCTGCCGCAGCATCTTCCGATGCGGTCCCGGCGTCCTCGTCGTCGGTCACGTTCACGAACAGGTCGGGCACGCGCTTGGCGCGATCGAGCAGCCAGGCGGCCCCCGTCATGATGGCGATGCCGGCGAGGGAGACGGCGAGCTGCTCCCACGCGCCTTCCGAATATTGCGTCAGGATCCAGTGCGCGGAGAACGACAGGAAGACGCCCAGGCAGAAGATCGGCAGCGAATGCTGGCCGCAGAGGATGACGGGGCGCAGCCAGACCGCGTGGAGCGTCCTCCATTTGCACGAAACGCAACATGTCACCAGGATCGCCAGCGCCAGGAAGTGGCTGAGGCGCAGCAAGTCCAGATTGGACTTGTCGATCGGATAGATCGCCTTGATCATCCATTTCGGGATGAAGGCTTCGAGCGCATGGATGCGCCAGGTCATCACGATGAGAAAGGCAAAGACGACCCACGCCGCCGCCAATGCCATCGCCGTCTTCGACCAGACCCATTTCGCGATCTTGTCGATCTGTCCGATGCCGCACCAGGCGGCGATGACGAAGATCAGCTGCCAGCAGAACGGGTTGAAGTACCAGGTCGTGCCCGGCGGATAGGAGGCGATGTTCCAGTCGAACCAGCGCGCCAGCCCAAACAGCACGACGGACCCGGCGAGCGTCAGGTTCGGCCGGCGCACGAGGCACCAGACGATGAAGGGCGATGCGAACACCAGCGTGATGTAGAGCGGCAGCACGTCCAGATTGACGGGCTTGTACTTCAGCAGGATGGCCTGCTCGATCAGCTCGTCCGGATGCGCCAGGAAGTTGAAGACGTTGAACTCGTGCGCATACATCGGATTGTCGAAGCGGCGCGCCGTCCGCGCAACCTGCGCCGTGAACAGCAGGAACAGCATGATGTGCGCGACATACAGCGACAGAGCGCGCCGCCAGAGCCGCTTGAGTGCGGCGAGGAACCAGCCGCCGGCGACGACGGGCCCGTAGATCCAGCCGACCAGATAGCCGGAGATGAAGACGAAAACCTCTGCGGCGTCGCTGAAGCCGTAGTCGCGCAGCGTGAGCCAGGCCACCACCTCGTGCGGGATGTGATCGAGGAAGATCATCCACAGGCCGATGCCGCGAAACAGATCGAGCCGAAGATCGCGCTCGATCGGCGACAACAGAGCTTGCTGGTCCCGTGTGATCATGGCCCCGCCTCTCCAGCCGGGCGCCGCGCCATGGCAAACATGTCAATCAAAAAGTCATCAGGTCCCTGCGGCCGGTGCCAACGGTAGCCGAGCTAGGCCTTCATGCAAGGGACTTGTCATTGGTGCGGACACGCAAGCGCGGGGGGCGATTTCTGCGGTCGACCTCCCTCGGTGGCCTTCAAAAAAGTCGAAAACAACCCCATGCACAGTAGAAACGGGGCCTTAAGTGCTTGCGACTGCTGTGAAACTCAAATGGCCCGTCGGGCAAAATTGTTGCCTCGACGGTATGATCGCACGCCTTGGCGGGACAGGATCAGGTGAGCTGGTCGCGCCGGGCGAGCATTCCGGTCAACATCCCCTCGGCCTTGCTCTTGAGCGGCAGCGCGCCGCTTTCGGAGGCGATCGCGATCGCCGCGCGCAGGGACGCGAGGATGGCTGCCTTGCTGTCCTCGGAGGTGGCAGGCGTCACGACGGCTTCGCCAAACAGGGCCTCGGCCTCGAGGCCCGAAAACCCCTGCTGTCGGGCGGTGTTGCGGGCCTCGCGCAGCATGTTCTGCGCGGCCGTCGCATCGCCGAGGCGCCAGGCCGCGAGCGCGAGGTAGATCGAGCTGCGCAGCACCGCCGAGGTATAGCCGACCGCCCTCGCCTCCTCGCGCGCCTCGGTCAACATGCCGCGCGCCCGGTCGAACAGCCCCTGCTCCAGATAGGCCATTCCGAGGTGGCAGGCGAGCACCGGTACGAACAGCCGGATGCCGTGCTTCTGCGCCAGCACGAAGCCGTCCTCGAGAGTGGAAGCGGCCGCAGCGGGATCGTTCTGACCGAGCTTCAACCAGCCGCCGCTATAGGCGGCGGCGACGCGGTCGTAGGGACGGCCGGTCTCCTCGGCGATCGCGGCAGCCTGGTGCTGGAGCCGCTCGGCGGCCTCGAGCTCGCCCATGACGGTGTGGGTGATGCTGCTCATCATGCAGCAGAGGAGGAGGAGAGATCGCGGAGTGGTACCGATCGGAGCGCTCGCGGCTGAACCCTCAAGATGAACGCAGGCCGTAGCCAGCATCTTCCCGGCGCTTCGGTAGCGGCCAGACAGAAAATAAGCCTGTCCGAGGCTATATTGTGCGAGACTAAGCCAGCCGGGATTGCCCGAGCTTTCGGCCAGATGCACGACGGCTTCGGCAATCACAACAGCTTCGACCGGCGTGCCATAGAAATTCTGTGCGCCCGCCCGCATCGTCAGAGCGGCGACCTTGCGTCCAATGTCGTTGATCGCATCGGCACGCCGTTCCGCTTCCAGTCCGAGATCGAGGACCTCGGCGACACGCCCCGATCCGGCAAAAGCCAGGCGCGCCTCCATCCGGAGGTCGATGGCGTCCGCCTCGCGCGCGTCCGTCACCGGGGTCTTGTCCAGAGATGCCATTGCGGTCTCGAAATAATCGGCCGCGTCGGCATAGGCCGAGCGCGCCAGACATTTTCGAGCGGCGTTCCTGCCGTGGTGAAACGCTTTCTGCCAATCCCTGGCCCTCGTCGCGTGATAACACAGCGTGTCGGGACCGTCGGCCCACGCCTCATCAGTCTCGAAAGCTGCGAGTATGCTGGCATGAATGCCTTCGCGCACTTTTTCGACCATTGAATCGTAGGTGACCTGCCTCACCATTTCGTGTCGGAATTCGAGCGAGTCCTCAAGTTCACTGTCGATCCTGACGAGCAGTTCGGCCCGATCAAGCGCCGTGAGGCAATCCTGCAAGATCGCCTCCGGCAAGGCCGCGACTCTCCGCAATATGGCTTGACTTGTTCGAGGTCCAAGTGCCGCGGCGATCTGGAGCAACGACCGTTCCTGTCGTGACACACGATCCAGCCGAGCAGCGATCACACCCTGAATACTGCTGGGAATGCCGAGCTCGTCCACCGGACGTGCAAGGGAAAGGTCACCCCACTGCCCGAGAAGCATGCCGTTGTCCTTCAGGCTTCGGCAGACTTCTTCGATGAACAATGGCACGTTGGCGGTATGAGAAATGATCCTATTCTTCAGATCTGCGTGCGTCGTGGCGGGGCCGAGCATCTCCGCCAGCATGGCCAGGCCCGAATCGTCGTCGAGCGGCTGCATCGCCACGATCTCTGCGTGGCAGCGCCCGATCCACACCGGCATGCCATTGGGTCGCGTCGTCAACAGCACAAGCAAATCGGGGCTTTGCAACGCGGAAAGAGAGGCCACAACTGTATCGCTGGCCCGGTCGATCCAATGCAGATCCTCGATCAGAAGGATCGTGCGCTGGCGACGGGCGATGCTTTCGACGATCGCGCAGCTAGCATCTGAAATCGCGCGCCCACGCGCGTGAGGCTCCAATTCGTCCCATTGCGGATCGGAAATTGGCAGGTCCAGGACCGCGTCGACCGCCCGCTGCTGCACCGCAGGCAAGGCGTCTCTGGGATCGTCGGTCCAGGCCTGATCTCTCGCAGCTCCATCGAGGATCGACAGCAACAGGCGCTTGAGAGCGCTGTATGGAGCGCCCTGGAGATTCGGGCTGCACTCGGCATCGACCAGCCGCCAGCCGCCGGCCCGAAGATCCTGCGCGAATTCGTGCGCAAGCCGCGATTTGCCTATACCGGCGTCCCCCGTCAGCAGAATCGTCTGCCGGCTGGCGCTGACCCTTTCCACAGCGCGCCACAACAAGGCCCGCTCTGTCGTCCGGTCGACGAACCGGGAGACGCTGCGGGCACGCCGTACCCGCCAGCTGGAAAGGTCGCTCGCCCCCGTGACCCGGTAGACGGGCATCGGCTCGGCGAAACCGCGGAGCGCCTTGCGGCCCAGGAATTCAAAGCGGACATGGCCATCCGCGAGCTTCTGACAAGCCTCGGAGACGTAGATCTGGTTTGCCTCGGCGGCCGCTTCCAGCCGGGCGGCCAGATGCTGAGCAGCTCCCCCAATCTCGTAAACTTTGGAAAACTCGTTGGCGACCATGTAGGCCACCACATGGCCGGAGTGCAGGCCGACCCGGACCTGAAGTCCGGGGTCGCCCAGGCTGCCGACACGCCGGACCAGTTCGATGGCCGCGTGGCAGGCCAGCGGCGCATGGTTGTCGTCGGCGATCGGGGCGCCGAACACCGCTGCCAACCCGTCACCCAGCTCCTTGCTGACGATGCCACCGAACTGGCGCACGGCGCCCCTCATGGCCGCGAGGGCCGGCTCGAGGCGCGACACCGCCGCCTCCGGCTCCAACTCGGCGACAAGACCCGTTGAATCGACGACGTCAGCCCGCAGAATTGTCACGAACCTTCGTTCGCTGTCGGGATCGACGCGCTGACGGACGGCCGCTCCGCACTTGGAGCACCATCTGTCGCCCGGACCGATCGCCGACTGACACGCGAAGCAATGCATTCCAGCGCCTTCAAACGACTGCCTCAGCAGTCTCTGCACCAACGCCCGCGAGACGTTTGCTTACATTACCAATAGGGGATCGCATGGCAATTGGGCTTGCGGGATACGCGATGTTACCGGATGGTGCCCTTCTGGACGTAGTACAGTCGTGGGTGGTAGCGTGCCTGCACACAACAAATTGTGCGATCGGCCGCCATATCGCGTATTGCGGCCAGACACGACAGTCTTTGACAAACAGACATATCGGGGAACGGGGCGATGGCTGGACTGGTATATAGCGGCAGGGCATTTCGAGACTTGATGAATGCCAACTACTATCCCTTGGCGAACATGAAAAGGAGCGTGGCCAAGCTCAAGGCATCGGACGACATCGACCTTCCGACCCTCGAATACGGCCAGTACCATTTGATCCTGAACCCGCCGTCGAAGTGGCCGCAGGGCAGCGCCAAGTACTGGCACAAGGAGAAGGGCCGCGCCCGGGTCGACCTCAGCACCCAGCCGAACACGGTCCCGCTCTCCAGGGACGAGCCCGGCGTCATCCCGCTGACGCGATGTGACCTGCTCGATGCCTGCGTCCGGAAGTGCTTCAACTCCGAGCCGCCGATCCCGATGAAGACGAAGATCATCACCCACGCGGCCAGCGACGCTTACGCTCACCGGCACGAGATCCGGCTGGAGTGGGAGTACAAGAAAGGATCAGACACGCCGACGTTGCTGAATCTGACGATGGTCTGTCCGCATAGATCCTGAGCACCATCCTAGCCCCCGGGGACGGATGCTCCGATGTAGACGCCCGCCCGCAAAGCGAAAGGAGACGGTCCGTTGCCGCCGACCGCGCAAGCAGCCGCGAAGAAGCTGCTCGACGGACCTGTCCTGCGCACGCTGCTCTCACTGGCCTTGCCGAATGCCATCGCATTCTCGGCCGGGACGCTGGTCGCGATCGCGGAGACGTCCTACATCGGACAACTGGGAGTCGAATCGCTGGCGGCGATGGCGCTGGTGTTTCCCTGTGTGATGCTCACCATGAGCATTTCGGGGGCTGCCATGGGTGGGGGCGTATCCTCAGCTATTGCACGCGCGCTCGGTGCGGGTGACGGCGATCGCGCCGAGAGCCTCGCCACACACGCGCTTCTGATCGCAGTCTTCTTCGGTCTCGTCTTCATGCTGGGCATGCAGATCGGCGGCAGGCAATTGCTGGAGCTGCTCGGTGGCAGGGGCGACGTTTTGGCGCAGGCAATCGCTTACAGCGAGATCTATTTCGGCGGAGCCGTGCTGACCTGGCTGGTCAATATTCTAGCCAGCATCCTGCGCGGCACCGGCAACATGAAATTGCCGTCGCTGATGATCGTGAACTCCGCGGTTTGCCAGACCATCCTCGGCGGCACGCTCGGTCTCGGCCTCGGTCCGATCCCACGATTTGGGATGCCGGGAGTCGCGGCAGGGACTCTGGTTGCTTTCTCGATCAACATCGCGATCATGGCCTGGTATCTGTTCTCGGGCCGGAGCCGCATCGCTCCCCGGCTGCGCGGGTTTCGCCCGCAATGGCCCTTGTTTGTCGACATTCTCAAGGTTGGCGTGGTCGCCTGCTTTTCCCCGCTGCAAAATGCACTCACCGGCCTGATCTTCACCCATATGCTGGCCGGGTTCGGGACCGCCGTGCTCGCCGCCTCCGGCATTGGCGCACGCCTCGAATACGTGCTCGCGACCATTGCCTTCTCCGTCGGCATCGGGTCGGTACCGATGATCGGCGTAGCGATCGGCGCGGGGCGCATCCCGCGGGCCCGCCGTATTGCCTGGACGACCGGTCTTGTCGCGCTCGTCGTGGTCGGCGGGCTCGCAAGCGCGGTGGCGCTCTTCCCGGATCCTTGGGTCAGCCTCTTCACCGACAATGCCGAAGCGCATGCCGCCAGCCGGCAATTTCTCCGGACCGTCGCCCCGTTCTACGCCTTTATCGGCCTTGCCTCGGCGATGTATTTCTCGTCGCAAGGCGCGGGCAACGTGCTCGGTCCCGTGCTGGCGCAGACGGCGCGCCTGCTCTTCATCATCCTTGGCGGCTGGTATCTGACATCGCAGGCGGCAACAGCCGAGAGCTTCTTCATGCTGACGGCCGCGTCGATGATATTGCTCGGCCTTCTCTCTTGTGCAGCAGTTGCGTTTACCCGCTGGGGGCCGCGCATGACCGGTGCACAGGGCCCGCTGAGCTTGGCGAATGCGGCGGACAAGTAGCAGCGCAAGGTCGCACCACGACGCTCTCAGGTTGCTTTCGTTGACGTCGCATCTTCACGAATGATAGCGTTCGCAGCGTAGGCTTTGCGGCACAAGCGTGGTTCATCATGGGTCACGCTGCTTTGGAATGTCTCGCCGGCACGCGTGCCAGTGCTCGGGCGAAGATCGGGAGCGATCGATGGGCGGAATTTACGACGACCAAAACTACAAGAACCTGATGAATGCCAATTACTACCCGCTCGAAAACATGAAGAAGAGCGTGGCGAGACTCAAAGCCTCCAAGCAGATCGACATCGAGACGATGGAATACGGCCAGTATCAGCCGATCCTCTCGCCGCTCGACACGTGGCCGAACGGCAGCGGCAAGGTGTGGTTCAGGGCGCTCGGCCATGCCCGTCTTCAGCTCACCGCCCAGCCCAACACCACGCCGCTGTCGAACGACGAGCGCGTCGTGGTGCCGCCAACCAAATGCGCGCTGCTGGATGCCTCCATCCGCAAATGCTTCAACTCGGAGCCGCCGATCCCGATGAAGGCCGACATCCGGCAGCATCAGCAGAACGACGTCAATTCCGACCAGCACGAGATTCGTCTGGTCTGGGAATACGGCAATGGCGAGGACCAGGCACCCACGCTGCTCAACCTGACCATGGTCTGCCCTTACGCGACCAAGTCGCGGAAGGCGGAGACCTCGGCAGAGGTTCGGCAGGAGCACTCCGCCAAGTAAGCTTTCGCCACGGCGGCGTCGGGCCCTGCTCTGGCGCGGGCCCGCTCGGAGACCGTCCCCAAAAAAAGAATGGCCCGCATCATGCGGGCCATTTTCGTCTCGGATCCGGTCAAATCCGAATTTGGTTGCGGGGATAGGATTTGAACCTATGACCTTCAGGTTATGAGCCTGACGAGCTACCGGGCTGCTCCACCCCGCGTTAAACGCCTGCGCGCCTTCAGTTCAGTCCCGGGGACGATCGGTTGAGGCCTGCGCTGTTCGCGTGGCTTTCCTCTTCCGTCCCAAAGGCTTCCTTGGAAGGCAACCCCGGGCAAAGCCCTCGGGTGCGGGGCGTATGTACCAACCCAAGCTGCCTTTGGAAAGGGCTGCGGGAACGTTTTTTTCGACTTTATGACAGGGGAATCGACCGATTTCCGCCGCGTTCCCTATGCTCTTGCCAGAAGTTCCACAAAGGGCCAGCTTGCGGCAACAAGATGAGGGCCGAAACGCGCCCTTGAGGAGGAACGCCGTGGATAAATCCCTGACGAGCGCCCCGGTCGGAGCGCTGGAGGAAGCCTTCCACGCCATGGTCGCGCGGTCGCGGGACGAGCCGGCGCCCGGCCTTGCCGAGCGGCTCGACCGGCTGGCGCGGCTGCGCAGCGTCGTCGCCGACAATGAAGAGCGTTTCCGGCAGGCGATCTCCGCCGATTTCGGTCACCGCTCGGCGGTCGAGACCACCATCGCCGAGACCATGCTGCTGTTCTCCGAGATGCGGCACGCGACGAAGCACCTGAAGGCCTGGATGGCGCCGCAGCGGATCGCCACCGCGCTGCAATTCCTCCCCGCCCGCAACCGGCTGATGCCGCAGCCGCTCGGCGTCGTCGGCATCATCGCGCCGTGGAATTATCCGCTGCAGCTGACGCTGGCGCCTGCCATCGGCGCGCTCGCCGCCGGCAACCGCGTCCTCGTCAAGCCGAGCGAGCTGACGCCGCATTTTTCAGCGCTGCTGAAGGAGACGATCGCCGCCAAGTTCGATGCGACGGAGCTGCTCGTCACCGGCATCGAGAGCGAGATCGCGCAAGGCTTTGCGCGCCTGCCGCTCGATCATCTCGTGTTCACCGGCTCGACCCGGGTCGGGCGGCTGGTCGCGGAGGCCGCGGGGCGCAACCTGACGCCTGTTACCCTCGAGCTCGGCGGCAAGTCGCCTGCGATCATCGACGCCTCGGCCGATCTCGAGGAAGCGGCCGAGCGCATCGCCTACGGCAAGCTGCTCAATGCCGGGCAGACCTGCATCGCGCCGGATTATGTGCTGGTGCCCGAACCGGCGTTGCAGGCCTTTGCCGAGAAGGTGCGCGCCCACATGCGGCGGATGTTCGGCACCGATCCTTCGAACAAGGACTACACCTCGATCATCTCGGACCGGCATTATGCCCGGCTTGAGGGCCTCGTCGCGGACGCTGCCCAGCGCGGCGCAAAAATCCTGCAGCCGGCGAAGGCGGACGATCCGAACTGGAAAGCGCACCGCAAATTCCCGCCGACGCTGATCGTCGGTGCGACCGAGGCGATGGCGGCGATGCAGGAGGAGATCTTCGGTCCGGTGCTTCCCGTGCTCGGTTATCGCGATCGGGCGGAGGCCATCGCCTTCATCAACCATCGCGACCGGCCGCTTGCCCTCTATTGGTTCGGCAAGGACGACGCCGCACGCGATGAAGTGCTGGCACGGACCATCTCCGGCGGCGTCACCATCAATGACTGCCTGTTTCACTTCACGCAAATCAACCAGCCGATGGGCGGCGTCGGCGCATCCGGCACCGGTGCCTATCACGGCGAATGGGGCTTTCGCACGTTCAGCAAGCTGAAACCGGTGTTCTACCGCTCCAAGTTCAACCGCCTCGCCGACCTCTATCCGCCCTATGGCGGCAAGATCGCGCGGCTGGAGAAGCTGATGCGGTTCATGTCGTAGGTCGTCGAACACCGTCATTGCGAGCGCAGCGAAGCAATCCAGACTGTCACTGCGGATGGATTCTGGATTGCTTCGCTGCGCTCGCAATGACGAAAAGACAATGCAATAGGGGGAAACTAGCAGTGACTGACACATTCGATTTCGTCGTCGTGGGCGCGGGCTCGGGCGGCTGCGCGGTGGCGGGGCGACTGTCGGAGGATGCGGGGACATCCGTCGCGCTGCTCGACGCAGGTGGACGAAACGACAGCTGGCGGATCACCACGCCGTTCGGACTGGCCCTGCCCTACCAGGCGGCCAACTGGGCCTTCGACACGATGCCGCAGAAGGGATTGAACGGCCGTATCGGCTATCAGCCGCGCGGCAAGGGGCTCGGCGGCTCCTCGGCGATCAACGCCATGGTCTACATCCGCGGCCACAAATCGGACTACGACCATTGGGCTTCGCTCGGCAATGCCGGCTGGTCGTATGCGGACGTGCTGCCCTATTTCAAGCGCTCGGAGAACAATTCCGATTTCGACGGCGAATATCACGGCAAGGATGGTCCGCTGCATGTCAACCGCCTGCGCTCGGACAATCCGATCCACGACATCTTCCATCAGGCCGCACGCGAGGCGCAGTTCCGAATCCGCGAGGACTTCAACGAAGAGGACCATGAAGGGCTCGGCAGCTACCAGGCGACGCAGCACAATGGCGAGCGCTGGAGCGCGGCGCGCGCTTACATAGAGCCCCACATGGACAAGCGCGCGAATCTGCGGGTCGAGACGGGCGCGCACGCCACGAAGATCCTGTTCGAAGGAGGGCGCGCGGTCGGCATCGAATATGTGCAGGGCAAGCAGAAGAGGCAGCTGCGCGCGCGCCGCGAGATGATCCTCGCCGGCGGCGCCTTCCAATCCCCGCAATTGCTGATGCTGTCGGGCATCGGCGACGGCGAGGCGCTTCGCGCACACGGAATCGGCGTCGTGCATCATCTGCCGGGCGTCGGGCGCAATCTGCAGGACCACCCGGATTTCGTGTTCGTCTACGCCTCCGACTATCCGCACTTCGTTCACGCCTCGCTCGGCCGGCTGCCATCCCTGCTCCGTGCCATCCAGCAATATCGCCGCGAACGGCGCGGCCTGATGACGACGAATTTCGCCGAATGCGGCGGCTTCCTGAAGACGCAGGCACATCTCGACGTGCCCGACATCCAGCTCCACTTCGTCATCGCGATGCTCGACGACCACGGCCGCAAGAAGCACAAGGAGGCGGGCTTCTCGTGCCATGTCTGCCTGCTCAGGCCGAAGAGCCGCGGCAGCGTCTGGCTCAAAAGCGCCGATCCGCTCGCAGCTCCCATGATCGATCCGAATTTCCTCGGCGAGGAAGAGGATGTCGAGAGGATGGTCGCAGGCTTCAAGACGACGCGCCGCTTGATGGAGACGCCCGCGCTGCGCGCGCTGCAGAAGAAGGACATGTTCACGTCCAACGTCCGAACCGACGACGACATCCGCAGCATCCTGCGCGAGCGCGTCGACACCGTCTATCACCCGGTCGGCACCTGCAAGATGGGAACGGATGCGATGGCCGTGGTCGATCCGGTCCTGAAGGTGCGCGGCGTCGCGGGATTGCGCGTCGTCGACGCCTCGATCATGCCGACGTTGATCGGCGGCAATACCAATGCGCCGACCATCATGATCGGGGAGAAGGCGGCGGATATGATCAGGGACGAGATGCGGGCGAGTTAGGCGACGGCGTCACCTCATCCTCCGCTGTCGTCCCGGACAAGCGTAAGCGCCGATCCGGGACCCATAGCCACAGGGACAAGTTATGGCGCGAGACCGGAAACTCCGAGTCTTCGCCAAACTACTTCCTGGGATTATGGGTCCCGGATCTGCGCGCGCTTGGGGCGCGCTTGTCCGGGACGACACCTGAGCGAAAATCGCTTGTCCGGGACGCGGAGAAGATCAGTTCAGCAAGAACCCGCCATCGACCGTCACCACGCTCCCCGTCATATACCGCGACGCCTGTGACGCCAGCAGCAGGATCGCGCCGTCGAGATCGGACTCGGCGCCGACGCGGCGCTGCGGGATGCGCTTGGCGAGGCGCTCGCCTGCGGGGGTCGACCAGAAGGCGTGGTTCATCTCGGTGTCGATATAGCCGGGCGCGAGCGCGTTGATGCGGATGTTCTGCCCGGCGAGCTCCAGCGCCATCGCTTTGGTCGCCTGGATGATGCCGGCCTTGGAGATCGCATAGGGCGAAACCGCCTTCAACACGCCGGTGCCGAGCACGGAAGCGATGTTGACGATATTGCCCGACTGCTTGCGCGCGATCATGCGCCGCGCGACCTCGGTCGCGAGGAAATAGGCACCCTTCAGATTGGCGCCGATCACCGCGTCCCAATCCGCCTCGGTCTGCTCGGTCGCAAGTTTCTCGATGGCGATGCCGGCATTGTTGATCAGCACCGTGACCGGACCGAGCGCGGCTTCCGCAGCATCGACCGCGCGCGCGATCGCGGCGGTGTCGGTGACGTCGAGCGCGATCGCGGCAGCGCGGCCGCCCTTGCCGCGGATCTCCTCCTCCAGGCTCTTCAGCTTGTCGGTCTGCCGCGCCGCCAGCGCGACGGCTGCGCCATGGGCCGCCAGCACCCGGGCAAATTGCCGGCCCAGCCCCTGGCTCGCGCCGGTGACGAGGATGGTTTCTTTACTGACGTCGAATAGGTCTGACATGACGCATTCCTTGCGCGTTTTTTCGAGCTTTGGAGCCACCAATACAGACGATTTTAGCGATCTGAAACCGGAATGATCGGTTCGGCGTTCATTCGTTCCATCGAGGCAGGGTTGCACTCATGAACAGTTTCGATCTCGCCGTCTATGCCGCGCTCGCCGTCGCAATCGGGTTCGGCTTCAGGACCGGCCTCTTGCGCAGCGCGATGACCATTCTCGCTTATCTGCTCGCCGCGCCGATCGCGGTGGCGCTGATGCCGCTGATCGTGCCGCAGATCGCCGGCAATCCGAATGCGCCATTGCTGCAGAACTGGATCTGGCTGTTCGGCATCTTCGTGGTGGTCGGCATGCTGTTCGGCTATATCGGCCGCCTGGCACTGAACGACACCATCGGCGAGGCCGGCATCGGCGACCGCCTCGGCGGCGCCGCGCTCGGCGCCATCAGGGTCGGCCTCGTCGCGACCACGCTGGTGCTGGTGTTCGACCAGATCGTGCCGGCCAACCGCCAGCCGCCGTTCCTCGCCGGTTCGCATCTGCGGCCGCTGTTCTCGACCGTCGGCCAGATGGGCTTCAAATCGCTGCCGCCGGAGGCGGCCTCCGCGATCGACCGCCTCAAGCAGGAGCGGCGGATCTAGAGCTCAGCCGCATTTGCATCGCCGCGCGGACGCGCATGCATTTTGGTGCGAGCCCGTCCCTTATCAGCGGCGCCACATTTGGCTAGAGTGCGGCCCGTTCAAAACCTGCCTGCCATTTTCGGGAGTGAAACAGTGGATCTTGGGATCAAAGGTCGCCGCGCCATCGTCTGCGCATCCAGCAAGGGCCTCGGGCGCGCCTGCGCCATTTCGCTGGCGGAGGCCGGCGTCGACGTCACGCTGACCGCGCGCGGCGCGGAAGCCCTGAAGAAGACGGCGGACGAGATCCGGAAAGCCTATCCCGATGTGAAGGTCACCGAGATCGTCGGCGACATCACGACGCCGGCGGGCCGCGAGGCGGTGCTGAAGGCCTGCCCCGAGCCCGACATCCTGATCAACAATGCCGGCGGCCCGCCGCCCGGCGATTTCCGCAACTGGACCCGCGACGACTGGATCAAGGCGATCGACGCCAACATGCTGACCCCGATCGAGCTGATCAAGGCGACGGTGGACGGCATGATGGCGCGCAAGTTCGGCCGCATCGTCAACATCACCTCGGCCGCAGTGAAGGCGCCGATCGACATTCTCGGCCTCTCCAACGGCGCGCGCGCGGGCCTCACCGGCTTCATCGCGGGCCTGTCGCGCAAGACCGTGATCAACAACGTCACCATCAACGGCCTGTTGCCGGGCCCGTTCGAGACCGACCGGCTGACCAGCACCGCGAAGGGCGAAGCCGACAAGCGTGGCGTCACGCCGCAGCAGATCCTGGCCGAGCGCGCCAAGCTCAACCCTGCCGGCCGTTTCGGCCAGCCCGACGAGTTCGGCTACGCCTGCGCTTTCCTGTGCGGCGCCAAGGCCGGCTTCATCACGGGCCAGAACATTCTGCTGGATGGCGGCGCATTCCCCGGCACGCTGTAATGCCCCTTCGCTCTCTCCCCTGATGCGGGGAGAGAGCATTTTGCAAGGTCATCGCTGCTTCGTCGGCTCGTCTTCGTCCTGCTGACTGGGAGCGGAGGAATCGGCCGTCGTGCGCTCGCCGGTCCAGTCGATGCCGAACTCATCGAGCCCGTTCGCGAGCAGGTCGCCCAGCATGGGGTCACCGAGCAGATAGTGCACGGTTTCGCGGCGCGGGCTGCGATACTCGGCGCGCGCTTCCACGGCGCGGGACCGCAGATCGTCCCAATCGTCGATCGTGCCATCGCCGCGGCCGAGCCAGGTCAGTGTGACGAGATCGAGCTGCTCATCCTCGTTCAACGCGATCATGAAGCTGCCGAGCTCCTGGACGACAGGATCGGAGCCATCATCCTCGAGCACGTCGAGCGCATCGTCATCGCTCGGGTTCGAGCCGGAATCCGGATCGGAATCCCCCTCCTTGACGTCGAATTCGCGCGCCTTCTCGATGATGAAGGCGACCTTTTCAGCGGATATTGCAAGCTCTGGCATGGCTCCTCCTCCGGTTCCCGCGATAACGCCGTATCGCGCCAGATGATCCATTGCGCATCCTGGCGGAAAACCGCATGTTTCGGCATCAAAACAAGAACATGGGAAGACGCCGGATGCAGTGGAAGGTGGGCAGGGTCAAAATCACTGAGGTCGTGGAATTGGAGACGGTCGGCTCGACCCGCTTCATCCTGCCGCTCGCGGGCCACGAAGAGATCCAGAAGCTGCCCTGGCTGATCCCGCATTTCGCCACTGAAGAAGGCCGGCTGAAGATGTCGATCCACTCGCTGGTGGTGGAGACGCCGACGCGACGGATCGTGGTCGACACCGGGCTCGGCAACGACAAGCAGGGCCGCAACGTCCCGACCTGGAATAACCGCACGACGCCTTTCCTGGAGACGATGGCCGCGGCAGGCTTCGCGCCCGACAGCATCGACACCGTGCTGTGCACGCATCTTCACGTCGACCATGTCGGCTGGAATACGAAGCTGGTCGATGGCCGATGGGTGCCGACCTTTGCGAACGCGCGCTATGTGTTCGGCAGAACCGAATACGAGTACTGGCGCGATCATTCCACCGAACCGGACAAGGCGGCGGTGTTCAACGATTCCGTGCAGCCGATCGTCGATGCCGGCAGAGCCGATCTGATCGCGAGCGATCACCGGCTGTCGGACGAGATCAGCATGATCCCGACGCCGGGCCACAGCCCCGGCCATGTGAGCATCCTGATCCGGTCGGACGGTGAGCAGGGCCTGCTCACCGGCGACGTCGCCCATCACCCCTGCCAGATGGCGCATCTCGACTGGTCCTCGACCGCGGATTTCGACCAGGCCCGATCGGCCGAAACACGACGCGAATTGTTCGGCCGCTTTGCCGACACGCCGACACTGGTGATCGGCGGGCACTTTTCGGCCGGGCATATCCAGCGGGACGGGGATGCGTTCAGGTTTGTGGCGTTGGGATGATCTCGTGTCCCGGACGCGGTGCAGCGTGCAACGCTGCTCCGCAGAGCCGGGACCCAGAATGCCGCGGCATGGGCCCCGGCTCAGCAGCGCACCGCTTCGCGCTGCGCAGCGTCCGGGGCACGCGACCTCGCCCGCCCACCGAATCGAGAGGGCAGCAATGCATGCCTTTTCGGCGGTTGAATTTCCCGCCGCCCTGTTCCATGAAGCTGTTAACCGATCGGTCCAATCCCAAGGGAGAAACGAGAATGAAGCTTGTTCGTTACGGCGAGAAGGGTGCGGAAAAGCCCGGCCTGATCGACAAATCCGGCCAGTTGCGCGACCTGTCGGCGCATGTGAAGGACCTCACGGGTGAGGCCTATTCGCCCGAGAGCCTGAAGAAGCTGGCAGGCCTCGATCCGGCGTCGCTGCCCGCGGTCTCCGGCAAGCCGCGGTTCGGCGCCCCCGTCACCGGCATCTCGAAATTCGTCGCGATCGGCCTCAACTATTCCGACCATGCCAAGGAGACCGGCGCCGACATCCCGAGTGAGCCGATCATCTTCATGAAGGCCAACACCTCGCTGTCCGGGCCGAATGACGCCGTCGAGAAGCCGCGCGGCTCGACCAAGCTCGACTGGGAGGTCGAGATCGCCTGCATCATCGGCACCCGTGCGAAGTACGTGTCGGAAGCCGACGCGCTGAACTACGTCGCCGGCTATTGCGTCTGCAACGACGTCTCCGAGCGCGCCTTCCAGATCGAGCGCCTGGGCCAGTGGACCAAGGGCAAGTCGCACGACACGTTCGGCCCGCTCGGACCGTGGCTCGCGACCAAGGACGAGATCAAGGACGTGCAGAACCTGTCGATGTGGCTGGACGTCAACGGACAGCGTCGCCAGAACGGCTCGACCAAGACCATGATCTTCTCGATGGCCAAGTGCATTTCCTATGTCTCGCAGTTCATGACGCTGCTGCCCGGCGACGTCATCACGACGGGCACCCCGCCCGGCGTCGGCCTCGGCATGAAGCCGCCGACCTTCCTCAATGTCGGCGACGTCGTGACGCTCGGCATCGAGGGCCTCGGCGAGCAGCGCCAGGAGATCGTCGCGGCGTAAGCCGCGATCCGCACACCACGTCATGCCCGGGCAAAAGCGCGGAGCGCGTCTTCGCTCAAGATGACCCGGGCATCCACGTCTCACACTCTTGCCGCGCAGCGGCGCGTGGATGGCCGGGTCAGGCCCGGCCATGACGGAGGAGACACCGTTCGCACAAGTTCGATTGCAGGGATGCCCTCCATGAAACTCTCCTTCTCCCAAGCCTCGCCCTTCGCCCGCAAGGTGCGCATCGCCGCGATCGAGCTTGGGCTGATCGACAAGATCGAGTTCACGCCCGCGACCGTCGCACCGGGAACGGTCAACGAGGACTATTCGAAGATCACGCCACTGAAGAAGCTGCCGGTGCTCATCACCAATGACGGTGACGTCATTCTCGATTCCTACGTCATCGTCGAATATCTCAACGAGATGGCCGGCGGCAGCCTGATCCCGGATTACGGCCCGCGGCGCTGGAAGGCCAAGACCAATCACTCCCTGATCAACGGCATGCTCGATTCCATGCTGCTGTGCCGCTACGAAAAGATGGTGCGGCCGCAGGGCCTGCAATGGCAGGCTTGGTCCGACGACCACTGGAACAGGGCCTGGACCGGCATGGCGCGCTTCGAGAACATGCCCGAGGTGCTGAACGGCCCGTTCGACATCTCGCAGATCGGCCTCGTTTGCGTGCTCGGCTATGCCGATTTCCGCTTCGCCGATTGCGGCTGGCGCAAGGCCTATCCCAAGCTCGACGCCTTCCACCAGAAGATGCTGGAGCGGCCCTCCGTGAAGATCTCGGTGCCGCCGGCCGCATAACAAAGCGGAGTTCTCATGAGCCTGAAATTCTCGGTCGGCGACCTCACCATCCACCGCATCATCGAGCAGGAGACCTCGTTCGTCCCGGCACTGGAGATGCTGCCGGGATTGACGGGCGAGGTGCTGGCCGAGAACCGGGCGTGGATGCGGCAGGCACGTGCGCTGGACGAGCAGGATGTGCTGCTGCTCTGCTTCCAGTCCTATGTGGTGAAGACGCCGCACCACACCATCCTGGTCGATAGCTGCATCGGCAACGACAAGCCGCGCCCCAATCGGCCGAAATGGAACATGAAGACCGACGACACCTATTTGCGTGCTCTGGGTGCCGCCGGTTTTTCGCCTGGCGATATCGACTTCGTGATGTGCACGCATCTGCATGTCGACCACGTCGGCTGGAATACCCGGCTGGACAACGGCCGCTGGGTGCCGACCTTCCCGAGGGCGCGCTACGTCTTCGCCAAGCAGGAATACGACCACTGGTTCGAACAGAACGCGAAGACGGAGATCCCGCCTTTCGCCGACAGCGTGCTGCCGGTGGTCGAGGCGAAACGTCACGAGCTGGTCGGCAACGACCATCAGATCGGCGATCACGTCCGCATCCTGCCGACGCCCGGTCACACGCCCGGCCATATCGCCATCACCATGGGCCGCGGCAAGGATGATGCCGTGTTCTCCGGCGATCTCATGCACTCCCCGCTGCAGACGCTCTATCCGGAGCTGTCGATCAAGTTCGACGTCGATCCGGCCAAGGCGGCGACGACGCGCCGCAGCTTTCTGGAACGCTATTGCGACACCGACACGCTGTGCTGCACGGCGCATTTCCCGTCACCGTCGGTCGGCAAGATCAAGCGCAAGGGCAATGCGTTCGTGTGCGCGGCTGTGTAAAATGGCCGAGCTCGCACGGCAAACTCCCATCCTCCCCTGGAAGGGGAGGATCGGTTCGCATGCAGCGGGGTGACGGTCTCTCCGCTTCGTAAACTGCCCGTGCTGAGGGATCACCCCACCCCGCTCGCGCTTCGCGCGATCGACCCTCCCCCTCCAGGGGAGGGTAAGAGAAGCTCAAGTGGAGAGCACGATGACGACCCTCCCCGACATCCCTCTCCCCGCCGGCATCCGCTCGCGTTACGTCGACGGCGTCAACGGCTTGCGCATGCATGTGCTCGAGGCCGGCTTCGAGACCAAGGGCCGCCCCTGCATCCTGCTGCTGCACGGCTTTCCGGAGCTCGCCTTCTCCTGGCGCAAGGTGATGCCGACATTCGCCGACGCCGGCTATCACGTGATTGCGCCGGACCAGCGCGGCTATGGCCGCACCACGGGATGGACCGCGGATTATGACGGCGACCTCGCCCCGTTCTCGCTCCTCAATCTGGTGCGTGATGCGCTCGCCCTGGTGTCGGCTTTCGGCTACAGGCAAGTCGATGTCGTCGGACATGATTTCGGCAGTCCGGTCGCGGCCTGGTGTGCGCTGATCCGGCCCGACGTGTTTCGCTCGGTGACGATGATGAGCGCGCCGTTCGGCGGAGCGCCTCAACTGCCGTTCAACACGGTTGATGCTCCCGCAAGGCCTCCGATCGAAGACCCCGTTCATCGCGAGCTCGCCGCGCTGCCGCGTCCGCGCAAGCACTATCAATGGTACTATTCGACACGTCCGGCCAACGCCGACATGCAGCACGCGCCGCAGGGCGTTCACGATTTCCTGCGCGCCTATTATCATCACAAGAGCGCGGACTGGGCCGACAACAAGCCGTATCCACTCAAATCATGGTCCGCGGGCGAGTTGGCAAAGCTGCCGACCTACTACGTGATGGACGCCGGCGAGACCATGGCGGAGACCGTCGCCAAGGAGATGCCATCGTCTACCGCGATTGCCGCCAATCAATGGTTGCCTGACGGCGAGCTTGCCTATTACGCCGCCGAATATGGCCGCACCGGATTTCAGGGCGGGCTGCAATGGTACCGCTACGGCACGTCGGGCGCTCTCAACAGCGAGATGCAGCTGTTTTCCGGCCGCAGCATCGACGTGCCCTCCTGCTTCATCTCGGGCCAGCATGATTGGGGCACCCATCAGCGTCCCGGCGTGTTCGAAGCGATGCAGGGACGCGGCTGCACGAAGATGCTCGGCTGCCATCTGGTCGACGGCGCCGGCCATTGGGTGCAGCAGGAGCAACCGGCCGAGGTCAGCCGATTGGTGCTGGACTTCCTCGCCGCGGCCCGCGCCGCCTGATTTGACCCGGGAACCACGGCGCCTTATATGATTTAGAATAGTTCTAAACTTAATTCAGGGCCGTCGTGAAGAATTTTGCCGATCTGACCGAGCGCGAGGTGCTTGCAGTTGCGATTTCCTCGGAGGAGGAGGACAGCCGCATCTACATGACCTTCGCCGAGGACTTGAAGGAGCGCTATCCGGACTCGGCCAAGCTGTTCGAGCAGATGGCCGAGGAGGAGCGCGGCCACCGGCACATGTTACTGGAATTATACGAGCAGCGCTTCGGCCCGCATCTGCCGCCGATCCGGCGCGAGGACGTCAAGGGATTCCTGCGGCGCCGTCCGGTCTGGCTCACCAAGAACCTGTCGCTCGATGCCATCCGCAGGGAAGTCGAGACCATGGAGATGCAGGCGGAGCGCTTCTACGTGAAGGCCGCCGAACAGGCCCAGGACGTCGGCGTGCGCCGCCTGCTCGGCGATCTCGCCGAAGCCGAGAAAGGTCACGAGGAGACCGCTGCAAAGCTGACGGGCGAGATCCTGAGTTCCGACGTCCGCGCCGAGGAGGATCGCACCAACCGCCGCATGTTCGTGCTGCAATATGTGCAGCCCGGCCTCGCCGGCCTGATGGACGGCTCGGTCTCGACGCTGGCGCCGCTGTTCGCGGCCGCCTTCGCCACCCACCAGAACTGGCAGACGTTCCTGGTCGGTCTCGCCGCCTCGATCGGCGCCGGCATCAGCATGGGCTTTGCGGAAGCGCTGTCCGACGACGGCTCGCTGACCGGGCGCGGCTCGCCCTGGCTGCGCGGCGTCACCTGCGGCGCGATGACGACGCTCGGCGGGCTCGGCCACACCGCGCCCTATCTCGTGCCGGACAGCTGGGCCAACGCGTTCTGGATCGCAACGGCGATCGCCTGCGTCGTCGTGTTCTTCGAATTGTGGGCGATCGCCTTCATCCGCTCGCGCTACATGGACACGCCGTTCCTCCAGGCGGTGTTCCAGATCGTGCTCGGCGGCGCGATCGTGCTCGCCGTGGGGATATTGATCGGGGCCGCGTAGGCCGCGCGAGAGGTACCCATGACGGCCCAATTGCAATACGGCAGACCCGCCAAGATCTTCCATTGGCTGATTGTGGCACTGCTTGCCGTGCAATATCCGATCGGCTGGTTGATGCCTGATATTCATCGCGGCATGACGCCAGGCGCCGGGATGATCTTCCACATCTCGATCGGGATCGTCATCCTCGCTCTGACCGCTCTTCGCTTCGTCTGGCGCCTCACCCATCCCGTCGCGCCCGAGAGCTCGCTCCCGACCTGGCAGCGGTTGAGCTCGGAAGCCGTGCATTGGCTGCTTTATGTTTTGGTGCTTGCAACGACGGTTTCGGGCTGGTTTTTCGCCTCGTTCCGGGGATGGTCCGTCTCGTTCTTCTACCTCGTCCCGTTGCCGATGCTGGCGGGCGACAATGCGGCCGCCGGCCGCGCAATGGACGGCCTGCACCAGGCGATGGAATGGGCACTGCTGATCGCTGTCATGCTGCATATCGCCGCCGCACTCGCTCACATCTTCATCTACCGCGACCGTGTGATGCAGCGGATGCTGCCTCGTTAGCATTCCGACAGATCAACCACGATCAAACAACCGTTGCGGCCTTCGGCCAAACTGCGCATCATCGCCTGACAAAAAGAACAGGAGAAGCGCCGTGGCCAAATCGCAATGGAGTTTCAAGAGCGCCGTCGAGCTGTCGGCCGCGCTGAGCACGAAGAAGGTCTCGTCGGTCGAGCTCACCAGGGACGCGATCGACCGCATCGAGCGGCACGACGGCAAGATCAACGCGATCTGCGTGCGGGATTTCGACCGCGCCCTCGGCGCCGCGCACGAAGCGGACGCCGCCCTGGCGCGCGGCGAGCGCAAGCCGCTGCTCGGCCTGCCCGTCACGGTGAAGGAATCCTACAACGTAGCCGGCCTGCCGACGACCTGGGGCTGGCCGCCGCAGAAGGATTTCAGGCCGGCGGAGGATGCGCTCTCGATCAGCCGGGTCAAGAATGCCGGCGGCGTCATTCTCGGCAAGACCAACGTTCCCGTCGGCTTAGGTGATTGGCAAAGCTACAACGACATCTACGGCACGACGAACAATCCATTCGATCTCGGCCGCACGCCCGGCGGCTCTTCAGGCGGCTCGTCGGCCGCGCTTGCGGCCGGCTATGGGCCGCTGTCGCTCGGCTCCGACATTGGCGGCTCGCTGCGCGTGCCGGCCTTCCATTGCGGGGTCTATGCGCACAAGCCGACCTACAATCTCTGCCCGACGCGCGGCCATACGCCGCCGCCATTCCCCGCGATCCCGATGGAGCGCGACATGGCGGTGATCGGCCCCATGGCGCGGAGTGCCGCCGATCTGACGCTGCTGCTCGACGTGATGGCCGGCCCCGATCCGCTCGACCTCGGCGTCGGGTACAAGCTTGCACTGCCGGAGGCGCGCCATGCCGGGCTGAAGGATTTCCGCCTACTGGTGATCGACAGCCATCCCCTGCTGCCCGCGAATGCCGAGATCCGCGGCGCGATCGAGAAGCTGGCCGGGCAGCTGACGCGCGCCGGTGCGAACGTCGCGCGCGAAAGCCCGCTGTTTCCGGACTTCCGGGAGGCCTCGCGGCTCTACATGCGCATGCTGATGGGCTTTCTCGGTGCCTTCTTTCCGCCGGATATCCTCGCCGGCGCACGTGCCGGGGCGGCGCAGCTCTCGCCCGAGGACAAGAGCCTTGCTGCCGAGCGGCTGCGCGGCATGACCTCCAGCCATCAGGCCTGGGTGTTCGACGAGGGCGCGCGCGCCGGCCTGCGCGCGCAATGGCGGCACCTGTTCAGGACGTTCGATGCGGTGATCTGCCCGATCATGCCGACCCCGGCCTACCCGCACGATCATTCGCCCGAGCAGGAGAAGCGCCGCATCAATATCGACGGCAAGGATCATGTCTATCCGGACCAGCTTGCCTGGCCCGGCATCGCCACGCTGACCGGCCTGCCGGCCACGGCGATCCCGCTCGGCCTGTCGAAGGACGGCCTGCCGGTCGGCATCCAGATCATCGGGCCGTTCCTCGAGGATCGCACGCCGCTCAAGCTCGGCGAGCTGATCGAACGCGAGTTCGGCGGGTTCGTGCCGCCGCCATTGTTCAACGACTAGCGCTTCCGTCTTTGCGCCCGGAGTGACTTGGAGGAAACACCATGAGCCAGGACCTCGAGCAGCTCACCGCGCTCAACCGCGACTACGTCGCCTCGGTGCAGAACTGCGACGTCAAGCGCTTCGACGAGATCCTCGCGCCGGAGTTCTATTGCTCCAATCCCGACAAGACACTGGTCGACCGCGCCGCCTTCCTGGAGCAGACGGCGCGGCCGATCGCGATCCGCAAGCTGCATGCGTATGACGTCATCATCCGCATCATGGGCGATTTCGCCATCATCCATGCCGCGACGAGCTACACCACTGCGGACGGACAGCAGGCGACCGGGCGATATACCGATTGCTGGGCGAAGAAGAACGGGACGTGGTTGGCGGTGTCCGCGCACGTGTCGCGGTGAGGTGAGTCATGGCGGCCGCGCGATCGTGAGGCAGTGAGGCGCGCACGTTGCTATCCACCCTCCGCTGTCATGCCCCGGCCAAGCCAGGCGATGACACCTGTTTTGGAGCGGCAATGACGTCCGCAAGCACCGACGCCAGCGCTCAGCTGTCGAACACGATCACGCTGCGCAGCGTCTTGCCGGCTTTCATGTTGGCAAAGCCCTCGTTGATCTCCGAGAGCTTCAGCTTGGCCGAGATCCAGTCCTCAAGATGCAGCCGGCCCCGCAGGTAGAAATCGACGAGGCGCGGCATGTCGACGCGAAAATGGTTCGAGCCCATCGAGGAGCCTTGGATCCGGCGCTCGCGGAGGAAGTCGAAGCCGTGCAGCTCGATCTTCTGGCCGAACGGGATCATGCCGACGATGGTGGCGGTGCCGCCGGAGGCGAGCATGCCGAAGGCCTGCTCGGCGGTCTCCTTGCGGCCGAGCACCTCGAAGGAATGATGCACGCCGCCATTGGTGAGATCGCGCACCTGCTTCACGACGTCGCCATCGGCGGGATTGATGATGTCGGTGGCGCCTAGCTTGGTGGCGAGCTGGAGCTTTGCCGGATTGGTGTCGATGGCGATGATGCGCCCGGCGCCGGCAATCTGCGCGCCGTTGATCGCGGCCATGCCGACGCCGCCGCAGCCGATCACGGCGACGGTTTCGCCCGCTGTCACCTTTGCCGTGTTCACCACCGCGCCATAACCGGTGATGACGCCGCAGCCGATCAGCGCGGCGAGGTCGAGCGGCATCTCTTTCCGGATTTTGACGATGGCGTTCTCGTGCACCAGCATCTGCTCGGCGAAGGAGGACAGGTTGAGGAACTGGTGCAGCTTCTCCTGCCTGTTCCACTGCATCCGGTTCGACGCGCCCGGCAGCAGCTTCACCGTGGTGTCGGTGCAGAGCACCGTGCGGCCGGTGGTGCAATTGTCGCAAGTGCCGCAAAACACGGACAGGCAGGTGACGACGTGATCGCCCGGCTTCACATAGGTGACGTCGGAGCCGACCTGCTCGACGACACCAGCGGATTCATGCCCAAGCACCGCAGGCAACGGATGCGGGTAGAGGCCTTCCATGAAGTGCAGGTCCGAGTGGCAGAGGCCGGCGACCGAGGTGCGGATCAGCACCTCGCGCGGGCCGGGCTTCGGCAGGCTGACATCCTCGATGACCAGGGGCTTGTTGACTTCATAGAGGACGGCGGCCTTCATCGAGCACTCCCTATCGCGTTTCTTGGTTCAGCGTGGCGCGCAGCCTACGCTGCCAGAACCAGTTCGCCAACCTCGCTCATGCCGGCGTCGCGATCCCCCAGCAGCAGCGCGGCGATCCTGGCCTGCGTCGCATTTTCCGTCAGCCGGAACGGATCGCTCGGCAACACCCGATGATCGATCACGAGCCGCGACAACAGCAGCCGGCGGGCATCGCCGCGCCTGTCGTGGATGCGCTGCGCCTCCCAGGCCAGCGCGACCGCGCTGGCGACATGATAGAGCAGGCTGGTGGCGCGGCGCGCATCGGCTTCGTTCTCGGACTTGCCCGCGACCTCGCGCGCAAAGCCGACGGCGCGATCGACGAGGCCGCGCAAATGGTCGCGCCAGGCCTGCGGTACCGAGGCACTGTCGTCGAGCCGCGCGTGAAGATCCGCGGCCAGCGCGGATTCCGCGCCATGGCGCCCGACCGCGCGCCGCAGCGCATCGATGGCGACGATGTTGCCGGTGCCCTCCCAGACCGAGCCGAGATGCGCATCGCGCAGCAGGCGCGGCGTGGCGAATTCCTCGATATAGCCGATGCCGCCACGCATCTCGAGCGCATCGCCGCAGACCTTGCGCGCATCGCGCGTGGCGCGGAATTTCAGGGTCGGCGTGAGGATGCGCAACAACGCCGCGGCATCCTGGCTGCCGGCTTCGGCGCGGTCGAGTGCATCCGCAGTGAGGAAGCTCATCGACAGCGCTTGCTCGACCGGCAGCATGATCTTCAGCATCTGGCGGCGGCCGAGCGGTAGGTCGATGATGCGACTGCCGAACACCACGCGGTTCTTCGCAACCGTCATGGCGTCATGATAGGCGCGGCGCATCAACGCGGTGGATTTGACGCCGTTGGAGAGCCGCGACGAGTTCACCATCTCGGCCATCTGCACGAAGCCGCGGTCGAGCTTGCCGACGGCATAGGCGATGGCGCCTTCCAGCTTGATTTCGCCCGAGGCCATCGAGCGGGTGCCGAGCTTGTCCTTCAAGCGCACGATCCGGTAGTGGTTCTGCGAACCGTCGTCGAGGAAGCGCGGCATCAGGAACAAGCCGACGCCGCGCGTGCCGGGGCCGGCGCCTTCGGGGCGCGCCAGCAGCATCACCACCTTGGCGTCGGCGTTCGAGCAGAACCATTTTTCGCCATAGAGGCGCCAATGGTCGCCCTCCTGCACGGCGCGCGTGGTGAGCGTGCCGACATCGGAGCCGCCTTCCTTCTCGGTCATGAACTGGCCGCCTTGCGTCAGCTTGCTCATGTCGGTCGAGGTCAGGCCGTCGAGATATCTGGCCTTCAGCGCCTCGCTGCCGAAATTTGCCAGCAGCTTGGCGCAGCCGTCGGTGACGTTGATCGGGCAGCCCATGCCGAATTCGGTCTGGTTGAACAGGAAGGTGAAAGCGTGCTTGGCGGCTACGGGATATTTGTCCGGCCAGCCCATGATGCCCTTGCGAATCGACTGCGCGTGGATGCCGAACTCGCCGAACGCGGCATTCTCCAGCTCGCGATAGGCGGGATGATATTCGATCGACTGCATGTCGCGGCCGAACTTGTCGCGCTGATGCAGCACCGGCGTGTGCCGGTCGGCGAGGCGCGCGCATTCGTCGAGGCGGCCGCCGGCGAGCTCGCCGAGCCGATCGAGTTGCGGCTCGATGTGACGAAACAGCGGCTCCGGCAAATGGATTTTCAGGAGATCGGTGAGCGCAGGATCGGCGCGGTAGAAGTTCATGCCTGACGTGTCGGGCGCCAGCAGGCCGGATGGCTCGGCCGCGGCGTGGTTCGGCTGTGCTGATACCGGCTTACGCATGATCGTCCTCTATCGTTTCCGCCTTGCGGACATTTTGCGCTGATTTGGCGCTTGCCGCTTGAGATGATGTCGATCATGCTCCAGTCGCAAAGAGCGATAAAGTCGCAAATTGTCAGGGAGGCATGATCGCCGCGACGGAGCAATTCGCTCTGCGGAATTATGATCCGTCCCGGCTGGTTGTTCGGGTCAACCATGCATAGATCAGCGGCTCCCCGTCCCAAGAGATCACGCCAGAGATCACACCATGGAACATCCAAAGTACAAGATCGCCCTCATCGTCGGTGCCGGCGAAGGTCTGAGTGCCTCATTGGCGCGATTGCTTGCCGCGCAAGGCATTCGCGTCGCGCTGGCCGCGCGCAAGATCGAGAAGCTCGGCGCGCTCTGTAGCGAGACCGGCGCGAAAGCCTATGCCTGCAACGCCACCGATCCCGACGAGGTCGAGCGACTGTTCGGCCTCGTCGAGCGCGAGATCGGCACGCCCGACTTCGTGGTCTACAACGCCAGCGGCCGCACGCGCGGGCCATTCGTCGACCAGGTTCCGGCCGATGTCGCGCAGGCGATCGCCGTCAGCGCCTATGGCGGCTTCCTGGTGGCGCAGCAGGCCGCAAAACGCATGCTGCCGAACAAGCAAGGCGCGATCCTGTTCACCGGCGCCTCCGCCAGCGTCAAGGGCTATGCGCAATCGGCCTCCTTCGCGATGGGCAAATTTGCGCTGCGCGGCCTCGCCCAGAGCCTGGCGCGCGAATTGTCGCCACAGGGCATCCACATCGCGCATTTCGTGATCGACGGCGGCATCCGCAGCGCCGCACGCACCGAGCCCGATGACAAGCCGGACTCGATGCTCGATCCCGATGCGATCGCGCAGAGCTATTGGAACGTGCTGCAGCAGCCGCGCAGCGCATGGAGCTGGGAGCTCGAGCTGCGGCCCTGGGTGGAGAAGTTTTGAACGAGCTGCCGTAGGGTGGGCAAAGGCGCAAAGCGCCGTGCCCACGATCTCGAACTTAAGAACCAATGGTGGGCACGCTTCGCTTTGCCCACTCTACGAGAGCAGGGAGGAACAATGAGCAGCGAAACCACTGTCGATACCGGCACGAGCGAGCTCCTCTGTACGATCCGCGACCGCGTCGCAATCATCACGTTGAACCGGCCGGAGGCGCGCAATTCACTGTCGGACGCGCTGACGCCGGCGCTGCGCACCATGATCCGGAGCTGCGGCGAAGACCGCAATGTCGGCGCGCTCTTGATCACCGGAGCGGGCGAAGCGTTCTGCGCCGGCGGCAACGTGAAGGGCATGGGCGCGCACCGCGACCCGAAGAAGCTGGAGATGTCGCTGGAGGAGCGGATCGCCGATCTGCAGGAGCGGCAGCGGCTGCTGACGGGCGCGCTGGTGTCGGTGCGCAAGCCGACCATCGCCGCCCTGCCCGGCCCTGCGGTCGGCGCGGGACTCGCGATCGCCATGGCCTGCGACATCCGCATCGCCGCGCAATCGGCCTTCGTCGCCACCGGCTACGCCCGCATCGCGCTGTCGGGCGATTACGGCATCGCCTGGCTGCTGACGCGCCTCGTCGGCACCGCACGGGCGCGCGAGCTGATGTTCACCGGCGACCGGGTCGATGCCGCCCGCGCCGAAGCCATCGGCCTCGTCAACCGCGTCGTGCCCGACGACAAATTGCAGGCTGAAGCCTTCGCGCTGGCAAAATCGCTCGCCGAAGGCCCGCGCCTCGCGCTGCGCTACATGAAGGACAATCTCGACGAGGCCGTGCTGTTCGACTTCGAGACGGCGCGCGACCACGAAGCCGAGCGACTGGTGCGCCTGACCACGACCGCCGATCACAAGGAAGCGGTGCAGGCGTTCATCGAGAAGCGCAAGGCGGTCTTCACGAGGAAGTAGCGTCATTCGAAATCGATGACCGTCACCCTGAGGTGGCCGCTTCTTCAGCGGCCCTCGAAGGGCGACAGCCCGGCTGCTGCTGCGGAAACTGCACGGAAGCAGCGGGGCCGTTCATCCTTCGAGGCTCGTTCTGCGGGAGGCCGCAGAGCGAGCACCTCAGGATGACGGATCGGAACCCAAGAAATCGCCCGGCGCTGGATGACCAGGCCGGGCTTGCAGTGGTGTCAGGCCGAGGCTGAGGGGCTTTCGGCCTGACGGGAAAGCGCGGCGAGGCGCCAGCTGGCGCAGGGGATGTCTTTCGGCGCGACCGCGATCTCCTTGTCGAAGCGCACCAGCTTCCAGTCGTCGGGATGATTGACGAAGCTGAAGCCGGATTTGCGCGCGAGCGAGACCATGGTCTCGTTGGAGCGCAGCGTGTCGCCGAACATGTGCTCGGCGCCGAGCGCTGCGGCGCGGCATTCGAGATTCTTCATCAAAGCTGTCGCGATGCCGTGGCCCTGCCAGCGGTCGTCGACCGACAGACCGAACTCGAGCGTCGCGGTTTCGGCCTGCAGCGCGTAGCGCGCTTCGGCAACGATGGTCTCGAAGCCGTCGACCATTATGGTCGCGACGACCGTGAACCGGTCGCGCTCGCCGATCTCGAGGAAGTCGTGCAGCAGCCCCTTCGGCAATTCACTGATGGCGCCGAAGAAGCGGTTATAGCGGGAGCGGGTCGAGAGCGAACGGAAATAGTGCTGGAGCTCGTCCGTGTCGCGCGGCTCGACGAAGCGGACGTTGAGCGCCGCGCCGTCGCGGGTGCGCAGCGTGTCCGAATATTTCTTGAGGTCTTCGAGGCGGAGCGTGCTCATGACACGAACCCTTCAGAGAAAGGGACCGCCGGCGCCCCCGAGATCAGGCGGCGCCGGCCTGGCGGCCAATCAGGCCCGCCAGAAGGGTTTGTCGGCCTCACAGGCGATATCGCTCCAGGACAGTCCGACGTCCTGAAGGTCGCGGTTGGTCCAGCTGGTGAGCTCGCGCCTGGTCCGGTAGCGCTCGTGCCAGACGTGAAGCGTCTCACTGACCTGCTGGATCAGGCCGGGCGCATGATGATTTGTCATCGAATTGTCGGTCAAAGTAGACATTTTCAGCTCCTGGAGCTAACTTGACCGCCAATATCGGCTTCCTATTGCACCGCGACAAACGACAATTTGTACCTTTTCGCATGAAATAACGTCATGTATCCTGCTGCCAAATGACTGCCAGATTGCCCTCCCTGAACGGATTGCGGGCGTTCGAGGCCGCCGCGCGCCATCTCAGCTTCACGCTGGCGGCGAGCGAGCTGAACGTGACGCAGACCGCGATCAGCCATCAGATCCGCCGGCTGGAGCAGGAGCTCGGCATCCGCCTGTTCATCCGGCAGAACCGCGCGCTGGCGCTGACGCCGGAGGCGCGCGACTACCTGCCGGGCGTTCGCGCCGCCTTCAACGATTTGCGCCTCGCCACCGACCGTCTGTTGCGCAAGGACGACGACAAGGTGCTGACGGTCTCGACGCTGGCTTCGCTCGCGGCGAAATGGCTGCTGCCGCGGCTGACCGATTTCCAGGAGCAGCATCCCGGCATCGACGTGCGCATCACCACCTCGACCAGCCTGGTCGATTTCCAGCGCGACAATGTCGATGCCGCGATCCGCTACGGCCGCGGGCAGTGGCCGGGCCTGCGCGCCGACTGGCTGATGGCGGACGAGCTGTTTCCGGTGTGCAGCCCGTCGCTGCTACGCGGCGACAAGGCGTTGCGGCGACCCGAAGACCTGCGAAACCACCCGCTGCTGCACACCTCCAACGCCAATAGCGACGACTGGCGGCTCTGGCTGACCGCGGCGGGACTGCCGGCCGATATCGCGCGGCAACCCGGCATCACCTTCGATATGATCTTCATGACCATCCAGGCCGCGATCGACGGCATTGGCGTCGCGATGGGGCGTACCTCCTACGTGCAGGACGACATCGCCAAGGGCCGGCTCGTGGTGCCCTTCAAGATCGCGCTGCCGGCGGACGCCGGCTTCTACCTGGTTGCGCCGGAGGGACGCCGCGAAGCCCAGAAGCTGACCGCGTTTCGCCAATGGATGATTGCTGCAACGCAAAATAAGCCCTGAAAAATCAACCGCATCCTCCGCAAAACGGATTGACTCGCCCCGCCTCGCGCGGGAAGGGGTAGGACAGATTGTCGCAGCCTGTCGCCCTGCCGTGAGACGAATTCCCGGTCCGGCCACGCCTTTCCAAAGGGGAGTAACGCCATGGCTGGAGCAGCCACCTCAACCAATCCGCCCGCCATCAAGTCGCGCATCGGCGCGATCCTGCGCGCCACGAGCGGCAATTTCCTCGAACAGTTCGACTTCTTCCTGTTCGGCTTCTATGCCGCCGCGATCGGCAAGGCGTTCTTCCCCTCGACCAACGAGACGGCGTCGCTGCTCAACACCTTCGGCGTGTTCTGGCTTGGCGCCCTGATGCGGCCGGTCGGTGCGATCGTGCTCGGGGCTTACATCGACCGCATCGGCCGCCGCCAGGGCCTGATCGTCACGCTCGGCATCATGGCCATCGGAACCGTCGTCATCGCCTTCTGCCCGAGCTATGCGACCATCGGCATCGCAGCGCCCGTCATCGTGCTGATCGGCCGCCTGCTGCAGGGCTTCTCCGCCGGCGTCGAGCTCGGCGGCGTGTCGGTGTATCTCGCGGAGATCTCGACGCCCGGCAATCGCGGCTTCTACACCTCGTTCCAGTCGTCGAGCCAGCAGGTCGCGATCTTCGTGGCGTCGATCCTCGGCTATCTCCTCTCCGAGGTGATGCCGGCCGACACCGTCGCCGCCTGGGGCTGGCGCATTCCCTTCTTCGTCGGCTGCCTGATCATTCCCTTGATCTTCGTCCTGCGACGGACGCTGGAGGAGACGCCGGCCTTCCTCGCCATGAAAAAGCATCCGACCGCGGGCGAAGTGTTCGCCTCCGCGCTCGCCAACTGGCGCATCGTGCTGCTCGGCATGATGATCGCGATCCTGACCACGACCACGTTCTACTTCGTCACGGTCTACACTCCGACCTTCGGCAAGACCGTGCTGAAGCTGTCGACGCAGGATGCGCTGCTGGTGACGCTGCTCGTCGCCATCACCAACTTCTTCTGGAATCCGGTCGGCGGCGCGCTGTCCGACCGCATCGGCCGCAAGCCGGTGCTGATCACCATCGCGTGTCTGTCGCTGGTGACGGCCTATCCGGCCTTGCACTGGCTGGTGGCGGCGCCGACCTTCGGCAAGCTGCTCGCGGTCGAGATGATGTTCTCGTTCTATTTCGGCGTCTACAGCGGCACCATGCTGGGCGCGTTGGTCGAGATCGTGCCGGCCCATGTGCGCACCACCTGCTTCTCGCTTGCGTTTGCGCTTGCCGCCGCCCTGTTCGGCACCTTCACGCCGTTCGCCTCGACCTGGTTGATCGAGCGCACCGGCGACAAGGCCTCGCCCGGCTTCTGGCTGATGTTCGCCGCCCTGCTCGGCATCATCGCAGCGTCGACGGTGTATCGCGGCGGCGGCAAGGCCGTGCCGACCTATGATGCGGTGCCGGAGCCGGTCGCGGGACATTGAATGTCGTTCCGGGCGCCCCTTCACCCTCCCCTGGAGGGGGAGGGTCGGTGCGCATGAAGCGAAGCGGAATGCGGACCGGGGTGGGGTGACGGTCTCTCCGCGTCGGACGCTGCCCGTGGGGAGAGATCACCCCACCCCGCTCGCGCTTCGCGCGATCGACCCTCCCCCTCCAGGCCCCCTCCAGGCCCCCTCCAGGGGAGGGTTAAGCGAAACTACGCCGCGACCTTCACCCGCCGCTCGACCTCGCGATCGATGGTGGCGGCAAGCTCGCTGCTCACTTCCACCATCGGCAGGCGGACTTCGGGACTGTCGATCAGGCCGCTGCGCCACAGCCAGTACTTTGCCGGCGCCGGGCTCGGCTCGGTGAACAACAGACGCGTCAGCTCGGCGACCTCGTTCCAGCGCGCCTCGGCCACATCATGATTGCCGCGCTTCATCTCGGCATAGACGGCTGCGAACGTTGCGGTCTCGACATGGGCCGACAGCACGATGCCGCCGTCGGCACCGTCGCTGAGGGCCTCGAAGAAGTTCGCGTCCTCGCCGGTGAGCACGCGGAAATTCCTCGGGCGGTCGCGCAGCAGCGCGATCGATTGCTCGCGGCTCGCGCCGCAATCCTTCAGGCCGACGATGTTTCTGTGCTCGGCCAGCCGCAGCATGGTCTGGTTGGTGATGTTGACCGAGGTGCGATAGGGGATGTTGTAGAGCGCCAGCGGCCAGGCGGCGTGATTGGCCAGCGTCTCGAAATGCGCCAGCAATCCGCGCTGCGAGGGCCGCACGTAATAGGGGCTCGCGATCAGGTAACCGTCGATCGGCCAGTCCGCGGTCTCGTCGAGGCGTTCCTTCAGCCGCGAGGTGTCGGCCCCCGACAGCCCGAGGCAGATCGGCTGGTTGCGCCAGCCCGCCGCCATCTCGTCGCGCACGATGGCGACGAGACGTTCGAGCTCGGCCTCGCGCAGCGTCATGCCTTCACCGGAGGTCGCCCCCAGGATGAAGCCGTCGATGCCCTGCGCGCTGTAGTGCCGCGTCAGCCGCCGCAGCGACCGCTCGTCGAGCGCGCCATCGCGGAATGGCGTCACCAGCGGCAGCCACAGCCCATGCAAATGATCTTCAAGTCCGGTCATGTTTCCATCTCCTTCTCGGGAAACCTGAGACGGAGGGCACATGAAAAAACCCCGTCCAGGCGGCGGGGTTTTCGGGATTTGCTTGCGATGACGAAGCTTGGCTAGCGCGCGCAAAAATCCGAGGCCCCGGGATGGGGGCCTTTTTTCGAGGCGATGGCCTTGAACGAGATTGCGCACGACTTCGTGATCATCTGCAAATGATGCGAGGTATGCGCGGAACTGTCAATACACGCGGAGGGCGAAGGCTGATTTGACAGAAAAAAAGCCGGGCCCAAAGAGCCCGGCTTAAGGTATTGGCCACGTGAGGCCGACACAATCACCTTCCAAGAGGGATTACTGAACTCCCGCGCCACTGGAGGAGGGGGACAAATGCGCAACGCGAAGGCTCAGCGTGCAAACAGTATGGGCTTGACGAGCGGCCTGCAGCAACAGCCGAGGCCGCATGTCAGTCATGCGGAAATCAGGACGGCCAGCGCTGCGCCTTGCTGACGACGAAGTCGCGGAACACCTGCACGCGCGCGACCGTCTTCAACTCCTCGGGATAGACGAAGTACGTGTCGAGCTGGATCGAATCCGACTCGCCGAACAGCTGCACGAGTTTGCTCTGTTCCTCGACGAGGTAGTCGGGCAGCGCGGCGATGCCGAGGCCCTGCTGACAGGCACGCACGAGACCGAGGATGTTGTTGACCCTGAAATAAGCCTCGCGCGGACCGGAGCCGTTGCGGCCGGCTTCGACCAGCCAGTTGCGGTTCTGCAGATGCGGCGCGAAGTTGCCGTCCGAGAGCGTGATGATGCGGTGGGAGTCGAGCTCCTCGAGCGTGCGCGGCGTGCCGAAGCGCTTGATGTATTCCGGCGAGCAATAGGCGTGGAAGCCCATCGCGAACAGCTTGCGCTGGATGAGATCCGGCTGCGTCGGCTTGCGGGTGCGGATCGCAACGTCCGCCTCGCGCATGGAGAGGTCGAGCTCCTCGTCGGTGACGATCAGCGAGATGCGGATCTCCGGATAGAGCGCGGTGAATTCGCCGAGGCGCGGGATCAGCCAGTTGATGCCGACGCCGGGCGTGGTGGTGATCTTGAGGTCGCCGCTCGGCCGCTCGCGGCTGTCGGTCAGTTTTGCGCGCGCCGCCTGCAGCTGCATGAAGACGTCATGCGCGGTGCGGAACAGGAGGTCGCCCTGCTCGGTGAGGATCAGGCCGCGGGCATGGCGGTGGAACAGCGAGACCGAGAGCTCCTGCTCCAGCGCCGAGACCTGGCGTGAGACCGCCGATTGCGACAGGCCGAGCTGCTCGCCCGCATGCGTGAAGCTGCCCGCTTCAGCCGCCGCGTGAAACACCTTCAGCTTATCCCAGTCCATATCCGTAAATCCGTCGCGTGTTCGAGGCATGATCGTTATTCCGCTGCCGCGCGCTCGCTGGCGCGCAGGGCCAAGAAACGTTCGGCCTCGAGCGCTGCCATGCAGCCCAGGCCTGCGGCCGTCACGGCCTGGCGATAGGTCTCGTCGGCGACGTCGCCGGCCGCGAACAGGCCGGGCACCGAGGTGGCGGTCGAGTTCGGGGCGACCTCGACATAGCCCGACGGTTTGAGCTTGATCTGGTCTTTCACCAGCTCGGTCGCCGGCGCGTGGCCGATGGCGATGAAGACGCCGTCGGTCTTCACGTCCGTCAGCGCACCGGTCTTGACGTTCTTCAGGCGCACATGGGTGACCTTGTTCGGGTTCTCGGTGCCGCAGATCTCGTCGACCGCGGAATCCCAGATCACTTTGATCTTCGGATGCTTGAACAGGCGCTCCTGCAGGATGCGCTCGGCGCGGAAGTGATCGCGGCGATGCACGATGGTGACCTGCGAGGCATGGTTGGTGAGGTAGAGCGCTTCCTCGACCGCGGTATTGCCGCCGCCGACCACCACGACCTCCTTGTTGCGGTAGAAGAAGCCGTCGCAGGTGGCGCAGGCCGAGACGCCGCCGCCCTGGAACTTGGCCTCCGACGGCAGCCCGAGCCAGCGCGCCTGCGCGCCGGTGGCGAGGATCACGGCGTCGGCGAGATAGACGTCGCCGCTGTCGCAGGTGAGGCGGAACGGCCGCTGCGAGGTATCGAGCTTGATGACGAGGTCGGTGACGATCCTGGTGCCGACATGGACCGCCTGCTTCTCCATCTGCTCCATCAGCCAGGGGCCCTGGATCACGTCGGCGAAGCCCGGATAGTTCTCGACATCGGTGGTGATGGTGAGCTGGCCGCCGGGCTGGATGCCTTGGATCAGGATCGGCTCCAGCATGGCCCGCGCGGCGTAGATCGCCGCCGTGTAGCCAGCGGGGCCGGAGCCAATAATGACGACCTTTGCATGAACAGGAGCGGACATTTCGATGGACGCCTTTCACGGGGGATCTGCAGCGCGGGCGCGGAACATGCCGGGAGGCGTCGCGGAGGCGCTGAAATATCAGAGCTAATCTAAGCCTTCTGGTGAGCTATGCAAGAATTGCATTGCCTGTCGGCGGATTTTTCCAACAGGGAACAAAAGTCGATTGCGCTGCACGCGCAATAAAATTGCGCTGACCGTGCGGACTGGGCTATGAGGATTGCGACAGACCCACCAATGCGGCCCCAAAGGCCAGGAGTTCCAATCACGTGTCGCGGAACCTAGACGAGATCGACCTGAAAATTCTCACCGAGATTCAGGCCGACGGTCGAATCACGAATGTCGAGCTGGCCAAGCGCGTCGGTATCTCGCCGCCGCCCTGCCTGCGCCGTGTCCGGGCGCTGGAGGAGGAGGGCTACATTCATGGCTATCGCGGCCTCCTGGACGCTCGCAAGCTCGGCTTCGACGTCACCGTGTTCGCCGCCGTGCACCTGTCCAGCCAGGCCGAGGCGGATTTGCGCGCCTTCGAGGAGTTCGTCCGCGCCGAGCCCCTGGTGCGCGAATGCTGGATGTTGTCGGGCGAGGTCGATTTCATCCTCAAATGCGTCGCGCCCGACATGGCGACCTTCCAGGATTTCGTCACGCATCTGACGGCGGCACCTCACGTGCGCAACGTGCGGACCTCGCTCGTGCTGCATAACTCGAAATACGAGGCGGCGGTGCCGCTGGACGTGAAGGGGCGGCGGTAACTCAACGAAGCGCCGTATCAGTCCCGTCATCCTGAGGTGCGAGGCATGGGACG
>NZ_CAKZJO010000066.1 GCF_936943645.1 uncultured Bradyrhizobium sp.
AGGCGACGGGGGCAATAGTGCAACGCTCCCCGGGGAGAGCACGGCATAAGCCGTCAAACCACTGCGCAGGGAAGGCCGTGTGTTGGGCTTCACCTGTATGCCGCTGTGCAGCCTCTTGTAGCGCAATTCTCGCACAGTGGACCGTGGGTGCCAGCCGGCACCCGGCCTTCCCTGCGCCCTCTGACATTGAAGGCGCATTACGACCATGCAGGACTCGGGCAGGAACTGTCGCGAGGCCGCAGCGTTATGTCCTGTTTTTCAAAAAGCACGCAAGTTTTGTCGAATCCGATCGGATTGCGGGTTCAACCGGCGCGACCAAACGTCATCATGTGGGTCCGTGCTTGCACGCGAAAATATTGGCGCAATAATGCCGCCCTACGTTGTGAGCCGGAATCAACCGGACCAACCCCATGGAGGGCGACGAAAGTGTTCGCTCGCACCGCGGCGTCAGTCGCTGTGATCATCACCTTGGCCGCCATCGATGGTGCGGCCGCGCAAACGGCCAATCAGCCGCCGGATACGATGGCGGCGCGGGTCGAGGCGTGCACGCCCTGCCACGGCAACAAGGGCGAAGGCACCAGCGATGTCTATTTTCCGCGCCTCGCCGGCAAGCCTGCCGGCTATCTCTACAACCAGCTTCTCGCCTTCCGCAGCGGCCGGCGCAAATATCCGCCGATGAACTATCTGCTGGAGTTCCTGCCCGATCCCTATCTGGAGGCGATGGCGGAATATTTCGCCGGCGAGCATCCGCCGCTGCCGCAGCCGGCGCCCAGCGAGGTCAGCAAGGAGGTCCTCGCGCAGGGCGAGCTGCTCGCCACCAGCGGCGATGCCAGCCGCAGCATTCCGGCCTGCGTGAGCTGCCACGGCCCGGCGCTGGCCGGCATGCAGCCCGGCATTCCCGGCCTGTTGGGGCTGCGCGCCGCTTATATCAGCGCCCAGCTCGGCGCCTGGCGCTATGGCACCCGCACCGCGAAGTCGCCCGACTGCATGCAGCTCGTGGCCGGCCATCTGACCGAGGCCGACGTCACCGCGGTCGCCGCCTGGCTCGCGACGCGGCCCGCGCCCGCCAACCCTGCCCCCGTTCCGAAGGGCACCTACGCGCTGCCCTTCGGCTGCGGCAGCCAGCCCAACTGACGAGGCGGATGATGGGCTCGAAACTGTCGATCGCATTCCTTGCTCTGGTTGTGCTGACGACTGCCGCGCAGGCGCAGGACAAGGCCCAAGGCAAGAACAGCGATATCATCGCGCGCGGCGAGTACCTCGCCCGTGCCGGCGATTGCACGGCGTGTCACACCGCACCGGAGGGACGCCTGTTCGCCGGCGGCCGCGCCATGCCGACCCCGTTCGGCACCCTCTACACCTCCAACATCACGCCGGATACCGATACGGGCATCGGCAAATGGAGCGCGGACGATTTCTACAAGACCATGCACAGCGGCCGCTTCCCGGACGGCGGGCTGATCTATCCGGCGATGCCGTTCGCGTCCTACACCAAGGTGACGCGCGCCGACAGCGACGCAATCTATGCGTATCTGCGCGCAATCGCGCCGGTAAGCCAGAAGAACAAGCCGCACGAGCTGCGCTTTCCCTATGACAACCGCCAGCTCATTCTCGGCTGGCGCACGCTGTTCTTCAGCGAAGGCGAGTTCAAGCCCGATCCGAAGAAGTCGGCGGAATGGAATCGCGGCGCCTATCTGGTCGAGGGTCTCGGCCATTGCGGCATGTGTCATTCGCCGATCAACGCGCTCGGCGGCACCTCGCAATCGGACGCCTTCAAGGGCGGCCTGATCCCGATGCAGAACTGGTACGCCCCATCCCTCACCTCCAACCGCGAAGCCGGCCTCGGTGACTGGAGCATCAAGGACATCACCGACCTGCTCCAGACCGGCGTCTCCATGCGCGGCGTGGTCTACGGTCCGATGGCCGAGGTCGTGCACAACAGCCTGCAATATCTCAATGACGAGGACACGCGCGCCATGGCGGTGTACCTCAAGGGCATCGCGGAGCCCTCGCCTCCGCCGCCGGCGAGCTCGACGCTGCCGACCACCGAGAGCAGCCTGCTGATCAGCCTCGGCAAGACCGTTTACGACAAACACTGCGCGAGCTGTCACGGCACGCAGGGCGAAGGCAAGCCGCCGCACTGGCCGCCGCTCGCCAACAACCAGTCGATCGAGATGCAGTCGGCGGTCAATCCGATCCGCATGGTGCTCAACGGCGGCTATCCGCCGGGCACCAAGGGCAATCCGATGCCCTATGGCATGCCGCCCTTCGCGGGCCTGCTGTCCGACAACGAGATCGCCGCCGTCGTCTCCTACATCCGCACCGCCTGGGGCAATCGCGGCACGCCGGTCTCGGCGCGCGAAGCCAACGAGCTGCGTTCCGCGCCGCTGAACTGAGGCATCACATGATCAATTCCGATCCGCCGACCAGCCCAGCCGCCGCCGATCAGGCCGTCGAGGAGGTCGTGGCGCAAGGCCCGTCCGGCGCCATAGTGCTCGCCGGCATTGCGACGGCCTGCGTGGTCGCAATGTGGTTCGCCTTCTATCTCTTCGTGTTCCTGCCGCGTGGGCCGCTGCAATGAGCACGTCAGACACCCATGGCAGCGCCAGTGCCGAGGTTGCGGCCCGCGTCGAGCGGCGCTGGGCCACCATTGCCGTTGTTATCATCGTGGTGATGGCATTGCTGGCCGCCTTCGCCGGCATCCATCGCGCCACCATGCCGCAGCCGCGCGTCGAGACCACCGACCCGTCGCGGATCCATCTGTCCGGCGAGTTCGTCGAGAGCAATCTCGGCAGCGTGCTCGAGGCCAATGGCGCTGTCACCGTGCGCGCGATCGGCCAGCAATATTCCTTCACGCCGGCCTGCATCGTGGTTCCCGCGGACACGCCGATCACGCTGCGCGCCACCAGCGCCGACGTCGTGCACGGCATCCTGATCCAGGGCACCAACATCAACACCATGCTGGTGCCGGGCTACATCTCCGAGCAGTTGATGCGCTTTACGAAGACAGGCGACTATCTGATGCCCTGCCAGGAGTTCTGCTCCTTTGGCCACGAGGGCATGTGGGGCAAGGTCAAGGTGATCGACAAGGCCGACTTTGCGAACCGTGCGAAGGGCGGCGGGAGGCTGAGCTGTGTTGGTCAATAGGAAGCTCATCCTCGCCCATTTCTGGCTGGCCTTCGCGGTGTTCGGCATCGCCCTGACGCTCGGCGCCTGGCAGATGTTCATCCGCAGCCCGATCGGCACCTGGCTGTCCAATCCCGAGCTGTATTACCGCTCGCTGACCGCGCACGGCACGGTGATGGGATACGTGTTCCCGACGCTGGTCGCGATGGGCTTTGGCTATGCCATCAGCGAGACCGCGCTGCAGCAGCGCCTGGTCGGCGTGCGCTGGGCCTGGACCGGATTCTGGTTGATCGTCATCGGCAGCATCATGGCGGTGATCCCGATCGCGCTCGGCCGCGCCTCGGTGCTCTACACCTTCTATCCGCCGCTGATCGGCAACGTCTTCTACTATCTCGGCGTCGTGCTTGTCGTGGTCGGCTCCTGGATCTGGGTCGCGCTGATGTCGGTCAACTTGCGCGTCTGGCGCAAGGCCAATCCCGGCGCGCCGGTGCCGCTGGCGATGTTCGCCAATGTCGCGGGCTCCTATCTCTGGGCCTGGACCGCGGTCGGCGCCGCGCTCGAGCTGCTGCTCCAGATCATTCCCGTGGCGGCGGGGCTGAAGAACACCATCGATGCCGGCCTTGCCCGCATCTTCTTCTCCTGGACGCTGCACGCCATCGTCTATTTCTGGCTGATGCCGACCTACATCGCCTACTACACCATCGTGCCGCGCGCGATCGGCGGCCGGGTCTATTCCGACAGCATGGCGCGGATCTCCTTCATCCTGTTCCTGGTGGTGGCGATGCCGATCGGCATGCACCACACCTTCGCCGATCCGCAAGTCGGCGCCGGCTTCAAGTTCATTCATTCGGCCTTCACGGCGCTGGTGGCGCTGCCGACGCTGCTGACCGTGTTCACGATCTGCGCCTCGGTCGAGATCGCCGCGCGCCTGCGCGGCGGCCGCGGCATGTTCGGCTGGATCAGGGCCCTGCCCTGGGACAATCCGATGATGCTGGCGCTGGCGTTCTCGTTCGTCATGCTCGGCTTTGGCGGTGCCGGCGGCCTCATCAACATGAGCTATCAGCTCGATGCCTCCATTCACAATACGCAGTGGATCACCGGCCATTTCCACCTGATCTTCGGCGGCGCCATCGTGATCATGTATTTCGCGATCGCCTATGATCTGTGGCCGCATCTGACCGGCCGCGAGCTGATGGATATCAGGCTGATCCGCACCCAGCTCTGGCTGTGGTTCATCGGCATGATCGTGACGACCTTCCCGTGGCACTGGGTCGGCATTCTCGGCATGCCGCGCCGCATGGCCTATTTCGATTTCGCCGATCCCGCCATCGCGCCGCAGGCGCTTTCGGTGACCTTCTCGGCGATCGGCGGTTTCGTCCTGCTGGCTTCCGGCATCATGTTCATCGTGATCCTCGCGCGCGGCATGCGTGCGCCGCTAGCCGACGCCGGCCCGTATCGCTTCGCGCTCGCCGTGCATGAGCCGAAGACGGTCCCCGTCGCGCTCAATACCCACGCGCTGTGGGTGGCGCTGATGATCGGCCTCACGCTGACCAATTACGGCTATCCGATCCTGAATCTGGCGCTCAGTTCCGGCACCTCGGTGCCGGCCGTCTATGTGGGAGCGCAGTGATGAGCAGGCGCGACCTCTTCACCATCAGCAACAGCCATTTCAGGATCGGCGTCGGCATCACCGCGGCGATCCTGATCGTGACCGCGGTCGCCGGCTTCATCGTGCTGCCCTTCGCGCAGCCCTGGGTGCAGTTCGCAGGCGTCTGGGACGCGATCTGCAGCGCCGCCGGCGTGCCGCAGCGTACGGCCAACGTCACGGTGCCCGAACAGGCAAAACGCCTGTCCGAGGTCGTGCTGACCTCGAACACGCTGTCGCGGCCGAGCCAGGAAGCGATCGGCCGCGGCGCGACGCTGGCACAGCGTTGCGCAATCTGCCACGGCCCGACCGGCGTCAGCCGCGCGGACTCGCCCAATCTCGCCGGCCAGTATGCCGCCGTGATCTACAAGCAGCTGCACGATTTCCGCTCGGGCGCGCGCACCAATGCCGTGATGTCGCCGTTCGCGGTCAATTTGACCGACCAGGAGATCGCCGATCTCTCCAACTATTACGCCTACCTGCCGCGGCTCCCCGCCTATCACCCGACCCCGCAACTGCCGAAGCCCAACATCGTCATCTACGGCGCCCCGATGCGCGGCATCGCACCCTGCGGCTCCTGCCATGGCAGCCTCGACAACAAGACCGGCAGCCCGTGGCTGGAGGGGCAATCCGAGGCCTACATGAAGGCGCAACTGCAGGCCTTCGCGACCAGCGAGCGCCGCAACGACATCAGCCAGCAGATGCGCAACATCGCGCGCGCAATGACGCCGCAGGAGATCGAGGCGGCCGCGGCGTATTACGCCTCACAGCCGCCGGATGTGGTGAAGGCGGTGGATTAGAGATGGTCTCGTGCCCCGGACGCAGCGCAGCGCTTCTTCAGCGGTGCGCTGCAGAGTCGGGGCCTATCTCTCCGGGGTGCTCGGGCGGCGTGGGTCCCGGCTCTGCGCAGCAACGCGAAAAGCGTTGCAGCGCGTCCGGGAAACGAGAGTTATTACGTCGGCGCCAGCTTGGGCCGGCCGTAGATCGCGTCCGCGCGCTTTTCGAACGCGGTCGAGAACCGCGCGAAAGCGGCGTCGAACATCGAGCCCATCAGCATCGCCAGCATGCGGCTCTTGAACTCGTAGGACAGGAAGAAGCCGACGTCGCAGACGCCCTCACCTTTGGGCTCGAACGTCCAGCGGTTTTCGAGATTGCTGAAAGGACCTTGCAGATATTCGACCAGGATTTTCAGATTGGTGCGGTCGAGCGTCACGCGGCTGGTGAAGGATTCCTTGACCAGCTTGAACGACACCGTCATGTCGGCCACCAGCACCTCGGTGCCGTCGGGCTTGGCCATGCGCTGGCGCACCTTCAGCGCGCTGCAGAGCGGCACGAATTCCGGGTAGCGCTCGACGTCGGCGACCAGATCGAACATCTGGGAGGCGCTGTGGTCGACACGGCGCTTGCTCGAGAATTTGGGCATGGCGGCTCAGACGGCGGTTCAGCGGGCGCTTGCTGCCCGCGCGGCCTTCAGTCTCGCAAAGTCCTCGCCGGCATGATGGGACGAGCGGGTCAGCGGACTCGCGGATACCATCAGGAAGCCCTTGGTGTAGGCGACCTTTTCGTAGGAGGCGAATTCGTCCGGCGGCACGTAGCGCATCACGGCGTGGTGCTTGCGGGTCGGCTGCAGATATTGCCCGATGGTCAGGAAATCGACGTCGGCGGAACGCAGATCGTCCATCACCTGCTGCACCTCGTGGCGCTCCTCGCCGAGGCCGACCATAATGCCGGACTTGGTGAAGATGGTGGGATCGAGCTCCTTGACCCGCTGCAGCAGCCGGATCGAATGGAAATAACGCGCGCCGGGTCGCACCGTGAGATAGCGCGACGGCACGGTCTCGAGATTGTGGTTGAAGACGTCGGGCTTGGCGGCGACGACGATGTCGAGCGCCCCCTCCTTGCGCAGGAAGTCCGGCGTCAGGATCTCGATCGTGGTCGTGGGACAGGCCGCGCGGATCGCACGGATGGTTTGGGCAAAATGCTCGGCGCCGCCATCGGCGAGATCGTCGCGGTCGACCGAGGTGATGACGACATGCGCGAGGCCCAGCTTGGCGGTGGCTTCGGCGACGTTTTGCGGCTCGGCGGCGTCCAGCGCATTCGGCAGGCCGGTCTTGACGTTGCAGAAGGCGCAGGCGCGGGTGCAGGTGTCACCCATGATCATGAAGGTCGCGTGCTTCTTGTCCCAGCACTCGCCGATGTTCGGGCAGCCCGCCTCTTCGCACACCGTGTGCAGGCCGTTCGACCGCACGATGTTGCGGGTGTCGGCATAGCCGCGGGTGTTGGGCGCGCGCACGCGGATCCAGTCCGGCTTCGGCGGCGAAGCGGAGTCAGGGCGATTCACCTTTTCAGGGTGGCGCGGGCGCAGCGGGTTCGTGATGGTATCGACAATAACGACCATGGTCCGTCCGGTCTGTTCAGGTCCTACCTAGTCGGTCTGCCCTCTCGCTGCAACCCGGCTCGCGCCGCTTCAGGGAACATGGCAGATATGGGCATTATCCTGCTCTGTTCTCAAGCGATTCTCACCTCGAATGGCTCCAGTCTCGAAGGCCCCATCCCCCAGGCTCGGCAAACGGCTCAAGCGCGGCTTTTTCGACCGCGACGTCCGCGAGGTCGCGCACGATTTGATCGGCGCGACCATGCTGGTGGACGGCGTCGGCGGCATCATCGTCGAGGTCGAGGCCTATCATCATACCGAGCCGGCGGCGCACTCCTACAACGGCCCGACGCCGCGGAACCAGATCATGTTCGGCCCGCCTGGTTACGCCTATGTCTACCGCTCCTACGGCATCCACTGGTGCGTCAATTTCGTCTGCGAGGAGGCTGGCTCGGCCAGCGCCGTGCTGATCCGTGCGCTGGAGCCGACGCACGGCCTGGCCACGATGCGCCGCCGCCGTCATCTGCAGGAGGTGCACGCGCTGTGCTCGGGCCCGGGAAAGCTGACCGAGGCGCTCGGCATCACCATTGCGCACAACACCCTGCCGCTGGACCGTCCGCCGATCGCGCTGCATGCACGGACGGAGGAATTGGAGGTCGCGACCGGCATCCGCATCGGCATCACCAAGGCCGTCGAGCTGCCCTGGCGCTATGGCGTCAGGGGCTCGAAATTCCTCAGCAAGCCGTTCCCGAAATAGCCCTACGTCGCCTGCTTCAGCCGCTCCAGTGCCTCGAGCAATTTGGCCTTGCGGGCCAGCGCCGCCTCGCGCTTTTCGCGCTCCTCCTCGACGACCTCCTCGGCCGCGTTGGCGATGAACTTTTCGTTCGCCAGCTTGGACTCGGCGCGCTTGATATCGGCATCGGCTTTGCCGATTTCCTTGTCGAGACGCGTGCGCTCGGCGGCAACGTCGATCACGCCCTTGAGCGGCAGCGCAGCGACCTCGCCACGTACGAGCAACTGTACCGCGCCGTCAGGCGCGCGGTCGGCGAAGGAGATGTCAGACAGCCGTGCCATGCGCTTGATGACGTCGGTCCAGCGCGGCGCGCGCTCCCTCGTTTCCGCGGAGGCACCCGCAAGCACCAGCGCCGTCAGCGTCGCCGGCGGGATGTTCATCTCGGCGCGCACCGAGCGGATCTGTGTGACAAGGTCGATCACCCAGCCGATCTCGGCCTCAGCCTTGGGATCGGTGAAGTCGGCGTGGTCGAAGATCGGCATGGCCAGCATCGGCGACACCAGCGGATCGGTCGGTCCCGCCGCCGCGGCGAGCATCGCCAGCTGTTCCGGCGTCGGCTCGGCCGGCTTCAGCGGCCACGGCGCAAGTGCGAGCAGGCCGTCGCGCTGGGCAGTCACCTCCCAAAGCTCTTCGGTGATGAAGGGCATGAAGGGGTGCAGCAGCTTCAGGATCTCGTCGCGCGCCCAGGCGACCATGGCGCGGGTCTCGTCCTTGGCCGGGCCGTCCGGACCGAGCAGCACGGGCTTGGCGAGCTCGACATACCAGTCGCAATAGACGTTCCAGACGAAGCGGTAGATGCTGCCTGCGGCATCGTTGAAGCGATAAGCCTCGATCGCCTCGGTCACCTCGCGCGTGGTGTGCGCGCTCTCATGCGCGATCCAGCGATTGAGCGTTTCCTTCGCCTTGGCAGGCTCGAAACCGTCGGGCACGGCGCAATGGTTCATCTCCGCGAAGCGCGAGGCATTCCAGAGCTTGGTCGCGAAATTGCGATAGCCCTCGACGCGGCTGGTGGCGAGCTTGATGTCGCGGCCCTGAGCCGCCATCGCGGCCAGCGTGAAGCGCAGCGCGTCCGCGCCGTATTCGTCGATCAGGTTGAGCGGATCGATGACGTTGCCCTTCGACTTCGACATCTTGGCGCCCTTCTCGTCGCGGACGAGGGCGTGGATGTAGATCGTCGAGAACGGCACCTCCTTCATGAAGTGCAGGCCCATCATCATCATGCGGGCGACCCAGAAGAAGATGATGTCGAAGCCGGTCACCAGCGCGTTGGTCGGGTAGTAGCGCTGCACCTCCGGCGTGTCGTCGGGCCAGCCGAGCGTCGAGAACGGCCAAAGCGCCGAGGAGAACCAGGTGTCGAGCACGTCCTCGTCGCGCGTGATGAAGCCTTCGCGCTTGTTGCGGTCGAGCGCCATCTCGCGGCCCTGCTCGGCCGTGATGACTTCCTGCTCGACGTAATAGCCGAGCGCGTGGCTGATCGCCTCTTCCTCGGTCTCGGCGACGAACACCTTGCCGTCGGGACCGTACCAGGCCGGGATCTGATGGCCCCACCACAGCTGGCGCGAGATGCACCAGGGCTGGATGTTCTCCATCCAGTCGAAATAGGTCTTTTCCCAGTTTTTCGGCACGAACGAGGTCTCGCCCGAACGCACCGCGGCGATCGCGGGCTTGGCCAGCGTCTTGGCGTCGACGTACCACTGGTCGGTCAGATACGGCTCGATCACGGTGCCCGAGCGGTCGCCGTGCGGCACCATGTGGGTGTGCGGCTCGATGCGCTCGACGAAGCCGAAGCTCTCCAGCCGTTCGACGATGCGCTTGCGCGCGGCGAAGCGGTCGACCTTGTGGAATTCCTCGGCGAATTGCGAAGCGCCTTCCGGCAGCTCGCGCAGATAGTCCTCGTTGTCGACGAGATCGAGGCAGCCTTCCCTGTCGATCACGCTGATGCGGCGCAGGCCGTGGCGATTGCCAACCTCGAAATCGTTGAAGTCGTGCGCCGGCGTGATCTTGACCGCGCCCGAGCCCTTTTCCGGATCGGAATAGTCGTCGGCGACGATCTGGATCTTGCGGCCGACCAGCGGCAGGATCACGTTCTTGCCGACCAGCTTCAGATAGCGCTCGTCCTCGGGATGCACGGCGACGCCGGTATCGCCGAGCATCGTCTCGGGGCGCGTGGTGGCGACGACGATGAAGCTCGAGGGATCCTCGGGATTGAAGGTCTTGCCCTCGATCGGATAGCGCAGATACCAGAGGTGGCCCTTCACCTCGGTCTGCTGCACTTCGAGATCGGAGATCGCGGTGAGCAGCTTGGTGTCCCAGTTCACCAGCCGCTTGTCCTTGTAGATCAGGCCGTCGCGGTGCAGCTCGACGAACACCTTGACGACCGCCTTCGACAGGCCCTCGTCCATGGTGAAGCGCTCGCGCGACCAGTCGCAGGAGGCGCCGAGACGCTTGAGCTGGTTGATGATGGTGTCGCCGCTCTCGGCCTTCCACTGCCAGACGCGCTCGAGGAACTTCTCGCGGCCCATCTCTCGGCGGCTAGGCTGCTGGCGCTCCATCAGTTGCCGCTCGACCACCATCTGGGTGGCGATGCCGGCATGGTCGGTGCCGGGCTGCCACAGCACGTCGCGGCCGCGCATGCGCTCGAACCGGCACAATATGTCCTGGAGCGTGTTGTTGAGGGCGTGGCCCATGTGCAGCGAGCCCGTCACGTTCGGCGGCGGGATCACGATGGTAAAGGGCACGGCGTCGCGGCGGTCGGGACGGCCGGCCTTGAAGGCAAGGCTGTCCTCCCACACCACGGACATGCGGGCTTCGATATCGGCGGGCTGGTAATTTTTCTCGATCATGGGGTCGCTAGAAAGCCGCGCGCGGGGCCCAAGTCAACGGAAAGCTCAGCGGCAAAAGGGCTTTCCGGCTTGTTCGGCAGGCCTGATATAACGCTTGAGCGGGGCGTTATGAGGGCTGGTCGGCCACCCCTACCTGCCGCCGCGCGAGACCCGCTCGATTTCGGCCTTCACAATGCGCTCCACCATGGCCGGCAGATTGTCGTCGAGCCAGGATTTCAGCATCGGACGCAGCATCTCCTTGACCAGATCCTCCAGCGTCCGCGCATTGCTGCTGAGCACCGTATGGGCCAGGGAGTTGAAGGCGGATTCGACGGCCGAGACCGTCGATTGCGCCAGCATGGGCTGCTGCGGCGGCAGCGGCGGGGCATCGAAATCGACCGGCGCGTAGGACGGTGGCGGTGTCGGACGCGGCGGCGGGGCTTCGGCGAATTCGAGATCGTCGCGCGGCTCGACCTTGCGGAAGCTCGGCGGCGGCGGAGGCGGCGTCGGATCCATCGCCATCTCGTCCGTCAACTCGAGCACGTCGGGTTCAGGCTCCGGCTCAGGCTCCGGTTCGGGCGCACGAACCTCAGGCGCGGGCGTCGCCGCATCGAGCCCCGCCAGCAGAGCGTCGATGTCGTCCTGGCTGTTTGGCGATGCATCCGCCGCCGGTGCGGGCGGCGGAGCCGGCTTCGCGGCCGGGGCCGGCGCGGGCTTCTCAGCGGCCGGTTTGGCCGGTGCGACCTTGGACGGCGGAATGTCGTTCATCGCCTGCGGCTTTGGCGGCGCGGCCGGTGCCGCGGCTTTCTCGGGCTTGGCGGTCTCGGCCGGCGGCGGCTTGGCCTCGTCGTCGGCAATGATGCGCCGGATCGAGGCCAGAATCTCCTCCATCGAGGGTTCTGTGACCTTTGCAGGCTGCGTCATCTCCGACTCCACATCATCAACGCCCTCGCATGCGTTGTTTTACACCAAGCACGACAGGATTGGCCGGTTCCGCAACGAGCGCCCCGACATTTTCGTCGCGGCAGCCCGACTTGTCCCCAGATCACGGCTCAACGTGCGGCGGTGCGCCCCTGCCCCCGGCACTCAAGCTTTACGCACACGGCATCAATGCGAGCCGAATCGACCCGCATTGTCTTGACAAGGCTATGTCAGGGATTTTGACGATTGCAAGCAAAGCGCCGGTCGGCTTCGGCTATTGGCGAGGCCGACCGGACGACTACGGGACTTCAGCGCCCGTCAGGCGTACGCACGCCGACCCAGCTGTCGCGGACCTGATGGTAGTGAACGCTGGGATCGTAGACCGAGGTCGCAAGGCCGAGCACCTGCGGCGACAGACGGCCGACGGCGGCCAGCACCTGGTAGGATGCGACGACGCGGTCGTGCTGTGCGGTCACCAACGCGACGCGCGCGTTGACCAGCGCCTGCTGCGCGTTGAGCACGTCGAGCGTGGTGCGCTGGCCGGCCTTGGCTTCCTCGCGCACGCCGTTCAGTGCGATCTCGGACGCCGTCACCTGCGCCTGCGCCGACTGCACTTGCGCCTTGCCCGCCTGCAACGAGCCCCACCACTGCACCACCGTCGCACGGGTCTGGTCGCGCGTATTTTCGAGGTTGAGACGCTGTTGCGCCAGGTTTTCCTTGGACTGGCGGATCAGCGCATATTCAGCACCGCCCTGATAGATCGGCACCGAGAGCTGAGCGGTCGCTGCGGCATTGAACGCCCTGTACTGAATCAGGGACTGTTCGTTCGCCTGCGTGGCACTGGCCTGCAACGTGACCGTCGGCAGCAGTGCGCCCTCGGCGACCTTGACCTGCAGGTAATTGACGTCGATGCCGAACATGGCCGCCGTGACGTTGGGATGCTCAACGAGGCCGAGTTCGACCGCGGCGGCAAGCGATGCGGGCAGGAAACGATCGACCGGCGAGCCGGGCGCAAGGTTCGTCGGCTCGTTGCCGATGATGCGTCGGAAATTCGCGCGCGTGGTCGTCAGATTTGCTTCGGCAGTCAGAGCCTGAGTCCTGCCGGCCGCGAGCTGTGCTTCCGATTGTGCAACGTCGGTGCGCGTGACTTCGCCGACATTGAAGCGGTCACGAGTCTGCTTGAGAGTTTGCTCGAGCACCCGCACGTTGCTGCGCTGAACTTCGAGCGTGGCCGCGTCGCGCAGATAGTCCATATAGGTCGTGGCGGCTTGGAGAAGCACACTCTGATCGAGGCTGCGCAGCGCCTCGCGCGAGCCAGACACCTGGCTCTCTGCCGCGCGCGTGCGGTTGGCAGTCTGGTTGCCGTTGTAGAGCGTCTGCTGCACCGTCAGGCCCGCGCTACGGGGCACAGTTGTCCCGTTGATCGGTACGCTTCCGGGCGCGCTTAGCGTGTCACTATATTGATAGCCGGCACTCGCGGTCAGATTGACCTTGGGCCGATAACCGGACAACGCCTGAGGAACGTTCTCGTCGGTCGAGCGCACCTGGGCACGTTGCGCGTTGAGCTGCGGATTGTTTTGATAGGCGCGCACCAGTGCGGCATTGATCGTGTCCGCCAAGGCAGGCGTCGGCCCGGCAAGCGCGAGCAGCAGGACCGAAACCGCAGCTCCGGTGAAGAGCTTCACCCCATGCATCCCAAAAATTCCGTTCATTCTAACGCCCACCTCGTGCCCGCGAGCTGGGTTACCGTCTACCGAGTGGAGTCGTTGCCCCGCCGCAACATAGGATGCGGATTGGCGCGACGGAACTACCTCAGCGCAGTTCTCGGTGGAAACTCTTCACGTGCAGCATCCCGGCCACACTTCTGATTCAGAACGGGATTTTAACGGGGTTTGGTCCGTCAGAAGACGAAGGCGGCCGCCCGTTCGAGCCCGGGAAGGACCGGGGCTGCGGCATCGAACAGGGTTCGATGGCCGAATTCGCCGTGGGTCCGGGTCACGATCATGGCCCGCGGCGGCCGAGATTCGGCTGATACCCCCACCAGACGCCCGCCCTCCTTCAGCTGCCCGAGCAGCGCCTGCGGCACCACCTCGGTGGCGCCATTGAGGATGATCACGTCATAGGGAGCGGCGGCAGCGTCGCCCTCGGTGCAGGCCGCGGCCTTGCAGGTGACGTTGGCAAGTCCGAGGGACGCGAGGGCATCCCTGGCTTTCGCGGCCAGGACCGAATCGCACTCCGTTGCCGTGACCTGGCTGGCCAGCTTGGCGGCCAGTGCCGCGAGGTATCCCGTGGCGCAGCCGACCACCAGCACGCTGTCGCCCTCGCCGATCTCGGCGGCCTGCAGCAGCTTGCCGGTCAATTGCGCCTTGATAAGGAAACGCTTGGCGGGGCCCTCGCTCACGTCGAGGTCGATATCCAGATAGGCCAGCGCCTGCCGGCTGGCCGGCACGAAGGCCTCGCGCGGAACCGTGAGCATGGCATCGAGAACACGACGGTCGGTGACGTCATTGGTGCGCACCTGGCCATCGACCATTTTGAGGCGCGCGGTCGAGAAACCGGACATTTGCGGACCCTGCAATGCGGACGATGCCGCGGACGAAATTCGCGGCATCTTTGGAGCATGCACGGCGAAAACGCAACACGGCCGTTCGCCTGCGGGCTTGAGGCTTCCGCATCTTACCGCTTCAGGGACCGGAAGGATTATTCGATGGCGACCGCGAGGCGGCCGATCAGAGCGGCGACCTCGTCCAGCCGCGCCGAATCGGGCGTCTCGACCGCACGGGCCAGACAGGCGAGGCATTCGTCGTCGCTCAGCTCGGGAACGTCGGCCGGCAGAATCGAGGGGGCCATGTGCGAACGGTCGACCTGGATGTCTCGCATGGGAATCAGCTCCGTAAAAATCCGGCGTCCCCAAGGCTCGATTTCAATTGAGTCGATTTGCCGCCGTCCTCATGGCTCGACGGCGCCCGTGCACACATCTGCTTGAACATGATTCCGGGCAGTCAGTCGCGAATGCGCGGCTCAGAAAACAAAGCAACCACGTCGCGCACCACATGAGGGCGCGACCATAAATCATTGAATTTGCGGTAAGATTTGGCTCCCCGGGCTGGATTCGAACCAGCGACCATCCGATTAACAGTCGGATGCTCTACCGCTGAGCTACCGAGGAAAAGGCGAACCATTCGTTCGCGCGGGGCTGCGTATAACAAAGCCGCTTGCGCTTGCAAAGGACGAATTCGTCATCATCCGAACGGACTTGAGGAAGGACCTGAGCGGCCCCTCCTCCGGGCCATGGCCTCCGGGGCAATATCAGCCGGCCGCTATTCCGCGAGGAACGAGGTGGTCTTGGTGCCGGGGTCGTAGCGCAGCCGAAGCGCGGTCATCTTGCACAGGTTGACGTTCTTCCACAGCACGGCCTCGTCGTAATTCTGCCAGTCGACGCGGATGTTCCAGACGCAACCCTCATCGTCCTCGTCGAACTCGACATAGGTGCTGGTCTGGTTCTGCAACACCTTCTCGAGCTCGTTGTCCCATTCGTCCAGGCCGTCGTCCGGCGCGTTGAAGCCGAGGAATTTGATGGCGTAGCCGGTCTCGTTGACGACCGTGACGTTACGGGCGTCGGCTGCGAACGATGGCATGGCGGCGATCGACAGACCGATCGCGATCAATCCGGACAGAAAATACTTCATCTGAAAATCCTCCGATCGAAACAGGCCTCGGCGCCCGGCGTCGATCGGCGCAGGCGCCGCGGCAACGGAAAGCGTTGCCTTAAGACTCGCCCGGAGCGGTCGATGGGTTCAAGACACGATCGACCTGCGCTCCGGGACGTTTGCGCGACGCGAGACGCGCACAGCCTGTTTATCGTTTCGAATTCTCAGCAGCAATGAACGGGCATTCATAGATCGGCAGAGTTTGTCTTCTCCGCAGGGGCAGGCGCCGGCACCGCAGCGCCGTTGCTCTTGCCGGTCACGGCGCCGACCAGCGCCTTCACGGGATCATCGCCCGGCGCAAAGCCGCTCTGGCGCAGGATCTCGTCGATCATCGGACGCAGCGCGTGCACCTTGAGCAGCTCGCCGGCGAGCCCTTCGCCAAAGCCGACATTGCCTCCACCGGCGCCGTTGCCGCCGAACGCACCGCCGGTGTGCAGGATACGCACGTCCTTGAGGTTGGCGATCGGCTTGACCATCTCGGCCAGCGCCGACGGCATCGTCTCGATCCGCTTCTTGGCGATCTCAAAGTCGATGACGTTGGAGCCGAGCTTGTTCTGGGCCTCGTTCTTCATGGTGATGACGGCAGCTTCCGCCTCGCCGATGTTGCGCACGCCGACCGCCTTGATCTTGTTGGACTCGGCTTCCGCCGTAGCCAGCGTCTTCACGGCCTCGGCGCGATCGAGCGAGGCTTTCTTCTCGGCTTCGGCGGCGACGATCAGCTCGGTCGATTTCCGCTCGGCCTCGGTGCGGGCGGCGAGCACCTGGGTGAGACGGGCGCGATCGGCGACCTCGACGGCACGCGCGGTCACGACCTTTTCTTCCGCGGAGACCGCGACCGCCTCGGCGGTCTTGGCCTCGGCGACGGCCTCCGAGGTCTGCTTGCTCTTCGCTGCGATCTGGATCTCGTTCTCCTGGGTCGCGATCTGGATCTCGCGCTGGGCGTCGGTCTTGCGCTTGTTGATGGCGAGATCCGACTCGATGACGGCGGTCTCCTTGACCTGCTTGGCGCCGGCCTCCTTCTCAGCGACGGCCCGATCGGTGTCGATGCGGGCATTCTCCTCGGTCAGGCGCGCGGTCTGTGTGGCGGTCGCGACCTCGGCGCGGGTGCTTGCAGTCTTGTTGGCGATGTCGCGCTCCTGGGACAGCTCGGCTTCCTTCTTGGTCCGCTCGATGCCGAGCGTCTGCTGCCGCGCCTCGAGGTCCTTTTGCGCGATCGCCACCTCATTGTCGCGCACGATGGCGTTGCGGTCGCGGCGGCGGGTCTCGGTGACGGTCTTGAGCTGGGTCAGACCCTCGGCGTCGAAGAAATTCTCGGGATTGAAGAATTTGACGTCGGTCTGGTCGAGCTTGGTCAACGACACCGATTCCAGCTCGAGCCCGTTCGATTTCACGTCGGATTCGACGGTGGACTGCACGTGCTTAACGAAATCCGAGCGCTTCTCCTGAAGCTCGAGGATGCTCATGGTCGCCGCCACCGAACGCAAGCCGTCGACGAATTTCGCCTCGACCTGGTTGCGCAGGGCTTCCGCATCGTTGGTGAGCGCGCCCAGCGTCTGGCTCGCCAGCGCGATGCTCTCCTCGTCCGGGCGGACGCGCACGTAGAACTCGGCGACGATGTCGACGCGCAGGCGATCCTTGGTGATGAGGGATTCCCGCTCCTTGCGCTCCACCGTGAGCCGCAGCGTCTTCAGATTGACGCTGGCATAGGAGTGGAAGATCGGCAGGATCATGGCGCCGCCGTCGAGCACGACCTTCTTGCCGCCGAGGCCGGTGCGCACGAAGGCCTCGTCGCGCGTGGCGCGCTTGTAGAGGATGGTGAAGACGATCCCGAGAACGACGATCAGCGCGACGCCGATCATGGCCGGGACTGCGATGTCGAACATGACTTTCTCCGATAAATGGCTTGCTAGCTGCTTAGACTGGGCTTGGACGGTTTGAGTTCATCGTCGGCCTTCACCGCGACGAAGCGGGTGCCGTCGCGATCGACCAGCAGGACCATGGTTCCCTGCGGCAGGGGCGATGATGATGGCGCGGCGACCGCCCAGACGAAATGGCGGTTGCCGTGGATGTCGGCGACGCTGACCTTGCCGGGCGGCCCCTGGTCGAGCGGTCCGATGACGACCTCGCCGATGCGGCCGACGAGGTCCCCAAGACCGACGACATAGCTCTCGTCCTTCGGGATGACCCGCGCGATGGCCCGGCTGGCAGCACGCACCAAGGGAACCGAGACCACGAGGGCCCCGATCGAGGCGGCCGTCGCCGGCAAGGGCCCCGCCACCATCCGCGCGACGTCCTGGATCAGGAAGCCGGTGATGGAGAAGGCGCCGAGCAACAGCAGCAGGAAGATCAACAGCGGCACGCCGCCGACATTGATCCAGGAGATGGCGTTGATGACGCCATTGTCGCTGGGATGGCCGAAATCGATGTTGGTGCCGAGCATCTCGCTCAAGGAGGCCCCGACCATCATCGAGACCACCTCGATCGAGCCGACGATGAGGATCATGGCCGCCGCGACTGCGAACGGCCTGACCTCCGGCATCATGACGTGTTCGAGCAGAGCGCTCATGACACGACACTCAGGAGCGCGACTTCAGCCGCGCCAGCCTCGCCGCAATTTCCTTGTCGCGATGAAGCGCGCTGAGCTCGTCGATGTCGCTCGAATACGGGATGCCCGGCGGCACGCCGGTGGCCCGCGCCACTGCCCTGCCCGCGCGTAGCGCCTTCGCGGCCGCGGAGTTGCCACCCTGCTTGCGGGACGAGGTCGAGGCCTGATGGCTCGCGGCGGCCTCGCTCTTTTCGAGATCGACGCGGCGTTGCTCGGCGTCCTGGAGTGCTGACAGCACCGCACGCAGCGAGGTCACGCATTGCTCGATCTTCTCGTTGTTCTCGTCGATGGCGCGGGAGAGCACCTCGAACTGTGCCTCCAGATCCATCTGCCGCGCGATGCCGGCGCGCGCGAGGTCATCGCGCCCGTCGGTGATCGCCCCTTCGATCTTGGGCGCGAGATCGGCCATCTCGCGCTCGATCTCGGTGCGGCGTGCGTTGAGGCGGTATTCCTCGGCCCGCGCAGCGGCGAGCGCGTCGCGCGCTTCGCTCTCGGCGCGCTCGATCTCGCGGATGGCCTGGCCGACCACTTTCAGCTTGTTCTTGCCTTCCGCCTGCTCGATCGCGTCATAGGCGATGCCGGCGATCAGACGTCCGACCCGGGACAGGAAATTGTCGGGGGCGGCAGCGATGGTATCCATAGCGTTCTCCTCCTCTGGCAGAGTGTTCGGCGTGACGCCGTAGTGAACTTCGAAGCCGTCATCGGTACGGACGAGGCGCGCGGGCACGCTTTGCCCCCAGCCCTCGGCGTAGCCGGCATAGTCGAAGGGCACGCTGAAGCGTCCCTCCACCGTCGCAATCGAAATGGTCGCGGGGCCCTTGATCTTGGCGAGCTTGTCGTCGAGCGGCAGGCGACGCCCCTGCGCCGCGCGATACTCAGTGCGATCGCGCAGCCCCAGCGTCACCAGGCGCGACGGCAGCGCCGTTGCTTTCCGGATCGGCTCATAGGCGTGGGCATGCAGCAGCACGACGTTGGAGCCGATGTTGTGGCTCCGCGCGACCTCATCGAGGATTTCCATCATGCGGTCATAGGCCCCGAATGTCGCCTCCAGGGCGGCCTTGGCGGCCGGATCAGGGGCAAGCCTGTAGCGCAGCGCGGACGGCGCGTTTCGGGGCGACTGGCTCATGGAAAGCACTAAAGCACCATTTTGGTGCTTTAGGAAGAGGAGCTGTGATCACGTTTCCCTGATCCTCATGCACGCTATTGATGAGTCGTCGTCGCCTGGAGCGGCGTTCAAGGCCGGCGCTCACCCCTAGATCACGGCCGATCAAGACTTCTTGCACGCGCGGATGGCAATTTGAGACGAAATGCAGGGAGCGTTCGGCAACGAGGCGCGCGGCCCCCGTTCACGGCGCCGAAGAGCGAGGAGACCGCGACAAAATTGCGGAGCAATTTTGCGCTGATGCGACGAAGCAATCCAGAATCCCTCCGCAGAAACATTCTGGATTGCTTCGCTACGCTCGCAATGACGGCGTGACATCCGGGCTCCCGTGAGCGGCAATGCTCCACAGCCTGTCCGCAGCATATCCACAACGTCGGTAACGCGGATTCGGCAGCCGGTCGGACGACTTGCTGCGCACAAACCCACAGGTGGGTCAGCCGCCGGCCTGATCGAACACGCTGCGACAGGCCTCGCTCAGGCTCGCGCGGTTGCGCCGCAGGCACGCCGTGATGGCGCGGACGTTGGGAATCTCGCCGGCACAGAGGCGGTAGACATCGGGCGTGCAGGCCCGGCGCTGCTCCGCCGTGCCTTGCGCGTGCGCGGCCGAGGCAAACAGCGTCAGGAACAGCCCGACCGTGGAGGCGCGACGCGCCCGGCTTCTCACACCCGCAAACCGCAAAAACCTCGCCTTCATGACCAGTCTCCCGTCTGCCCTGCCCGCCTCCCGGCCCTAGCGGCCGGCGTCATGCGAAGGGGTAGGAGGAATAAATCGCGGAAGATGTGATCTCTTTCACACTCGGCACGGTCGGGAGGAACGTAGGTTCCCGACGGGACTTCTTTAGAGATCGCTAACCAATCGAAGCCCGATCGCCGGATCGTTAAAATGCGAACGATCGGCTCAATCGGGTGACAAACCGGCTTTGCGACATTGCGCCTACTGCGTTTTGCGAGGGTGCGATGAGAAGCGAAGCCGAATTCAACTTGCTGCTGGATGCCGTCCGAGACGCCATGGTCATTGAAGATTTCGCTCCAGCGCCGGAGCTCGAGTTCGCGCCCAGCTCGTGGAGCTTTGAGGCGACGCCCAGGAAAACTCCGATGGCCGCCAACGACAATGATGGCGCCTGGCCTCTCCTGCCGTTTCCCGAAGGCTGGTACGCAGCCTGCTGAGGGCTGATTTCCACGTGAGCCGAACCGCCCGCCTCGCGGGCGTTTTGCCGTGAGGCCTCCGCCGGACAATCGGCGGCAACGATCAGTTTTTGACGCGATCCTCGCCATCCTGCTGCGCTCGGGCAGGTTCAGCCGATGGGAAGATGCTGTCGTAGATCGCGCGGGCCTCACGAATGAGGCGGGCCCGCTCCAGCTCGGATTTCGGGACAAATCGGACGATGTCGCCCATTTGTGGCTCCAGTGCTCGCGTGACGAGTTTCATCACTTCGCAGATGCGAACTCTATGCCAGCAGGCCTGAATCAGGGGTTTCCAGCAGCCTCCGGGCAAACCCGGTGATCGCGCCGCCACGCACCATGGCTGAGCGCGGCCGGCAGCATTCGGCGGCGCCGATGCGAAGTCAAATTGTTCTGGGAGATCAGAGGGTTGTGATGGAGGCCACGACCAGAATTGAACTGGTGTACACGGTTTTGCAGACCGTTGCGTAACCACTCCGCCACGTGGCCCCGTAAGGCCGGACCAATATAGGGGATCAATGGCTTAGGCAACTGCCTTCGTCCGACTTTGGCTGGTGGCGGCCCCCGGCGACGTCCCGCAGCGACGGCTATGCCTTTCTCCCGCCGGACCCCGCTAGATATTGCGCGAGAATCGCGTCGGTTGCGCCGGCCGCGGTGATCCTGCCCTGCTCCAGCAGGATCGCCCTATTGCAGGTGCTCTGGATCAGCTCGATGTCATGTGAGGCGAGCACCAGAATGCCGGCGCGGGCGACGATCTCATCCAGCCGCTGCCGGGCCTTCTTGCGGAACCGCTGGTCACCGACGCCAATCCATTCGTCGAGCAGCACGATCTCGCCTTCGACGGCGGTTGCGACCGCGAAGATCAGGCGCAGCATCATGCCGCTGGAATAGGTGCGCAGCGGCAGGTCGAGCCGGTCCCCGAGCTCAGTGAACTCGGCGATCTCCGCGCGCCGCGCGTCGATCTCGGCACGCCGGGCGCCGATCACGAGGCCGCGCCGCATGATGTTCTCGTAGCCAGTCGCCTCCTCGTCGAACCCGGCCGACAGGTCGAACAGCGACAGGCAACGGCCGAGCACGTCGATGCTCCCCGCCGTCGGATGATAGATTCCGGCGAGAACCCGCAGCAGCGTGGTCTTGCCGGCGCCGTTGGCGCCGATGATGGCAAGGCGGTCGCCGGCGCGAATGTCGAGGCTGACCCCGTTCAACGCCGTGACGATGTGCGAGACCGCCGGCTTCCGGCGCAGCGTCACGGCGCTGACGAACCGGCTGCGCAGCGAACGATCGCGGAACGTCAGCACGGGAAACGTGACCGAGACGTCGCGAAGCACGATGTGAGCCGTGGGGGTCATGCGCGCATCACAGCCAATACGCCACGCGATGGCGGTATTTTGCGTAGCAGCCGAGGGCGACGACGGCCACGACGACTGCATAGACGACACCGAGCAGCCATTGCTCCAAATCGGTCGGCTGCGACAATAGCGGTCGCCGCACGAGATCGAGCAGCGTCGCGAATGGATTGACCCATGTCAGCCAGTGAAACGCGGTGCCGCGCACGCTGTCCTCGGTCCAGATGATTGGCGTGAGGAAGAACACGAATTGCAGGCCGCTGACGATCGCCGAGCCGATGTCGCGAAAACGCGCGCAGAGCATGCCGAGCGCGACGGCGCCACCGAGCAGCACGAGAAACAGGATCGCAAAGCCGGGCACCACGAGCAGCATGCTCCAGCGCAGCGGCCACGGCATGACGAGGTAGAGCAGCGCGACGATCACCAGATGATGCGCGAAGATGATGATGTTGCGCGTGATCATCTGGAGCACATGAACGATCAGCGGTGCCGGCACCGCCTTGATGAGGTGACCGGACGCAACGAAGATGTTGGAGCCTTCCTGGAGCGCCGTGGCGATCAGGGTCCAGACGATCAGGCCGATTGCGAAGGACGGCAGGAAGGCGGCGATGTCTTGCTTGAACAGTGCCGCATAGACCGTGCCGACGCTTGCGATGGTTGCGGCGAGCGTCAGCGTGATCCAGAGCGGGCCGATCACGGTCCGCCGGTAGCGCAGCGAAATGTCCATCAGCGCGAGCGTGCCCCAGCGATCGGGCCGCACCACCTGGGTCAGAATTTCCTTCGCTGCGAGCTGAATTCGACGGCCCCTTGGTTGCCACGCTCCGATGCCGCAACAGGACAGCAGATCCGTACCGGCCGATGCTCTCTAGACGCCTGCGCCTCGCAGTGCAATCGACCGTACAGATGAGTCAGGCCGACGTCAGGCTCGTTTGCGTCGCCGAAAGTCGCGCCGGCCCTTTGAAACAGGCTTGGGAGCCAATTCCGGCATCTCGGCCTGAACCTCGCGATAGCGTGTTAACAGCCGTTCAAAACTCGCATGCAGCGTGTCGGCGATGTCGGGGCGCCGCTCGAGGCCGGCCAGGACAGTCGCCGCGGCCTCGATGGTCGAGAGCCCGTCGCGGCGCGGTTCTTTGCGCAGACGTCCGTAGCGCGAGGGGTGTGCCGGGTTGAGGATCACGCGCTGGCACTTGAGCATCCAGGGATTGCGCCACCACAGCGCCTTGGCCTGGCTCCAGGTGCCGTCGAGCAGCACCACGCCTTCGAGCTTGCCGAGGATCGCGCGCTGGTTCTCCGCGATCTCGCCCTTGCGATTGAGCGCGACGATCTCGGCTTCCGCATCGAGGTCGGCGGCACGCGCCGACCCGAGATAGAGCACGGCCCAGTGCGTGGCATTCTCGACCGGCCGGCCCAGCGCCTTGGACAGGCTCGGCCAGGACAGGCCGACCCGCACGGTGGCGTCGGCGAAATGCCGGGCGAGCAGGCGCGCGGTGCCGAGCGCCCTGTCCTGCTCCTGCGGATGCTGGAGGATCAGCAGCGACAGCCGGTTTTCGATCGGCGTGACGCTGTCGCAGATGCACAGCGGCATCGGCTTCTGGCAGTGCGGGCACTCGGGGATCGGTTCGGCGGCGGCGATATCTGGCGGGTTCGACATGGGCGCCGCTATACGCTCGAAGCGCGGCTTCAACAACCTATTCCGCCGGCGCTGGTACCGGGCGTGGCGCAGGCCGCCGCCGCAGGCGGTCGATCAGGAGGTAGATGACCGGCGTGGTGTAGAGCGTCAGGATCTGCGAGACGAACAGGCCGCCGATGATGGTGATGCCGAGCGGACGGCGCAGCTCCGTGCCTGGGCCGGTTGCCACCACCAGCGGAATGCCGGCGAACAGCGCCGCCATGGTCGTCATCAGGATCGGACGGAAGCGCGCCTGGCAGGCCTCGAAGATCGCCTCCGCCGAGGACAGGCCGCGCTGGCGTTCGGCCTCGAGCGCGAAATCCACCATCATGATGCCGTTCTTCTTCACGATGCCGATCAGGAGGATGATGCCGACGAAGGCGATCACCGTCAGCGGCGTGTTGGTGAGCTGCAGGGCGAGCAGCGCCCCTAACCCGGCCGAGGGCAGCGTCGAGATGATCGTGAGCGGATGGGCGAGGCTCTCGTAGAGCACGCCGAGCACGATATACATCGCCACCAGCGCGCCGAGGATCAGTAGCGGCTGGCGGCCGCTGGTCTTGGCGAAGTCGCCGGCATTGCCGTCGAAGCTGCCGCGGATGCCTTCGGGCATGTGCAGCTCCTCGACCGCCCGCTGGATGTTCTGCGTCGCCGCCTGAAGCTGCACGTTCGGCATGAGGTTGAACGACACGGTGGTCGAGGGGAACGACTGCGAGTGGTAGACCGCGAGCGCGGCGAGCCCGCGGCTCGCGTGCACCACGGCCGACAGCGGCACCTGCGCGTCGCCGGCGCCCGCGACATAGATGCGATCGAGGTTGGACGGATCGACCTGGAATTTCGGATCGATCTCCAGCACGGTCATGTACTGGTTGCGCTGGGTGTAGATGATCGAGATCTGCCGCTGCGAAAAGGCGTTGTTCAGTGCGTTGTCGATGTCCTGAACCCTGACGCCGAGCGCCGAGGCCTTCTGGCGATCGATGTTCAGGGTGAGTTGAAGCCCGCCGGGATCGCGGTCGCTGGAGATGTCGGTGATGCCCTCGACGCTCTCCATGCGCTTGGCGACGATCGGCGCCCATTTCTGCAGCAGGCTGAGGTCGGTGCTGGTCAGCGTGTACTGATAGTCTGAATCGCTCTGCCGGCCGCCGGCGCGGACGTCCTGGGCGGCGAACATGAAGAGGCGGATGCCGGCCACCGGGTACAGCGCACGTCTCAGACGGTCGATCACGACCGCGGTCGAGACGTGGTCGCGCTCCTCCGGCGGCTTCAGGCTGATATACATGATGCCGCGGTTCGAGGTCGCGCCCCCCGGCCCGCCCCCGGCGCCGACGGTCGAGCCGATGCCGGCCACGGCCGGATCCTTCATCACGATGTCGGCAAGCCGCTGCTGGAGGCCGAGCATCGACTGGAACGAGATGTCGGCCGAGGCACGCGTCGCCCCGATGACGAAGCCGGAATCGTCGGTCGGGAAATAGCCCTTGGGGACCTTGATGTAGAGCGTCACGGTGAGGCCGATGGTCGCGAAGAACACCAACAGCGTCGCCAGCGGGTAGTCCAGCACGGTGCGCAGGGTTCTCGCATAGAAGGTCACGATGCGCGACAGCGAGCCCTCGATGACGCGATCGAACAGCGTCGCCGTGCCTGATGTCGCCTGCTTGATGTAATGGGCGCAGATCATCGGCGTGACCGTGAGCGACACCAGCGTCGAGACCAGGATGGCGAAGGTCAGCGTCAGCGAGAATTCGCGCAGGAGACGGCCGACGATGCCGTCCATGAAGATCAGCGGCGTGAAGGCCGCGATCAACGACAGGCTGATCGAGACCACGGTGAAGCCGATCTGCTTGGCGCCCTCCAGCGCCGCCTGGAACGGCCGCATGCCGTGCTCGAGATTGCGATACATGTTCTCGATCATGACGATGGCGTCGTCGACCACGAAACCGACGGAGATCGCAAGCGCCATCAGCGACAGATTGTCGATCGAGAAGCCCGCGACCCACATGCCGGCGCAGGTGCCGGCCAAAGCCAGCGGCACCGAGATGCCGGCCGCGATCGTCGGCGTCATCCTGCGGAGGAACACGAACACCACGACCATCACCAGGACCGCGGTCGCCAGCAATGTCCATTGCATGTCGAGCACGCTGGCGCGGATCGTGCCGGTGCGGTCAACCAGGGTCGAAATCTCGACGCCAGCCGGAATCCACTGCTTCAGCTCGGGGAGCAGCGCCTTCACCCGGTCGACGACGTCGATGACGTTGGCATCGCCCTGCTTGGTGATCTGGATCAGCACGGCGGGCTGCTTGTTGAACCAGGCGATCGAACGGGCGTTGCGGACGGAATCCTCGATGTCGGCGACGTCGGACAGCCGCACGAAATTGCCGTTCGCGCTCTTGATGACGATGTCGCGGAACTCTTTCGCGCTGCGCATCTGCTTGTTCAGCGACAGCGTCTCGCTCTGCCGCTCGCCGTTGAAGATGCCGACCGGGCCGAGCGGATTGGCGTTGATGATGGCGGTCCGCACGTCGTCGGTGGCGATGCCGGCGTTGGACAATGCGACGGGATTGAGCTGGACCCGCACGGCCGGCTGGTCGGCGCCGGAAATCGCCACGTTGCCGACCCCCTGCACCTGCGAGATGCGTTGCGCCAGCACGCTATCGGCGACGTCGTAGATCGCGGCCGAAGAGATCGTCTTGGAGGTCAGCGCCAGCACGTAGATCGGCGCGCCGGCCGTATTGGCCTTGCGGAAGCGTGGCAGCGTCGGCAGGTCGCTCGGCAGGTCGACCATCGCAGCATTGATCGCCGCCTGCACGTCGCGCGCGGCCTTGTCGATGCTGCGGCCGATGTCGAACTGGAGCTGGATGCTGGTGTTGCCCAGCGTCGAAGTCGAGGTGATCTGGTTGATGCCCGAGATCTCGCCGAGACGCCGCTCCAGGGGCGAGGCCACCGTCGCCGCCATCACCGAGGGGTCGGCGCCGGGCCGGCTGGCCGACACGAAGATGGCGGGGAAGTCGACGTTCGGGACCGAGGCGACGGGAAGGAACTCGTAGGCGACCACACCCAGCAGGAACAACCCGATCGACAGCAGCGTGGTCGCCACGGGCCTCCGGATGAAGGGCTCCGAGATCGATGCCATCACTGCATCCCCTCGGTCGCGCCGGCCACCGGCGGGCCGCCGGACTCCGCCGGCGGCAGCGCCTGCTCGAGCCTGCGGTTGATGCGGTCGAGCGCGAGGTAGATCACGGGCGTGGTATAGAGCGTCAGCAGCTGGCTCAGCAGCAGGCCGCCGATGATGGAGATGCCGAGCGGAAAGCGCAGCTCGGCGCCGGTGCCGCTCTCGATCGCCAGCGGCAGCGCGCCGAACAGCGCCGCCAGCGTCGTCATCATGATCGGGCGGAAGCGCAAGAGGCAGGCCTGCACGATGGCCTCATTGGGCGACATGCCCTGCCCGCGCTCGGCCTCCAGCGCGAAGTCGATCATCATGATCGCGTTCTTCTTGACGATGCCCATGAGCAGGATGATGCCGATCAGGCCGATGACCGAGAGGTCCTGCCCGCACAGCACCAGCGCCAGGATTGCGCCGACGCCGGCCGAAGGCAGCGTCGACAGGATCGTGATCGGATGGATGTAGCTCTCGTAGAGCACCCCGAGCACGATGTAGATCGTGATCACGGCCGCAAGCAGCAACCAGGGCTGGCCGGCAAGTGCCTTGGCGAATTCGGCGGCATCGCCGGCATAGACGCCGACGATGTTGTTGGGCATGCCGATGCGGGTCTCGATCGTCTTCACGGCGTCGACGGCATCGCCGAGCGCGGCGCCCGGCGCGAGATTGAAGCTGAGCGACACCGACGGAAACTGCGCCTGGTGCGAGATTGCAAGCGGCGCCGTGGTGCGCTTCAGCGTCGCCACGGCCGACAGCGGCACCTGGGCGTTGGGCGCTCCAGTGGTGGCGCTCGCCGCACCCGGCAGATAGAGTTTCGACAGGATCGAGGGATCGCGCTGGTACATCGGCAGCGCTTCCAGCACCACGCGGTACTGATTGGCCTGGCCGTAGATGGTCGAGATCTGGCGCTGCGCAAAGGCGTCGTTGAGCGTGTCGGTGATGCCTTGCAGGCTCACGCCGAGCTGGCCGGCGCGGGTGCGATCCACATCGAGCTGGGCGCGCAATCCGCCCTCCTGCGCCTCCGAGGAGGCGTCGCGGAACAGGGGATCGCGCCGCATCTCCGCGACCAGCTTGCGCGCCCATTCCGACACCAGCGCCGCATCGGTGCCGGTCAGCGTGTACTGGTATTGCGAGCGGCTCGACTGGGTCGAGATCTGCACGTCCTGCACCGGCTGGAAATAGACGGTCATGCCGGGGATGCCCGAGACCCGCTCCTTCAGCCGAGTGATGACAGCGGCGACATCGTCTCGCCGTTCGCCGCGCGGTTTCAAGGTCATGACGAGCCGCCCGACGTTGGTGGTCGGATTGACCGAGCCGGCACCGATCACCGAGACCACGCCGACCACGTCCGGGTCGGCCTTGATGGCATCGGACGCCTCGGCCTGTCGTTTCTGCATCTCCGCGAAGGACACGTCCGGCCCCGCCTCCGTCACCGCCGTGATCGAGGCAGTGTCCTGCAGCGGCAGGAAGCCCTTTGGCGCGACGACGTAGAGAACGAGGGTCGCGATCAGCGTTGCGAAAGTCACGGCCAGCGTGGTGCGCTGGTGCTGCAAAACCACCAGCAGCGTGCGGTGGTAGGCTTCGACGGTGCGATCGATGAAGCGGCTGATCGCGGCCAATCCCGGCACCGCCAACTCTTCATGGGCGTGCTTGAGCAGGCGCGAGCACATCATCGGCGTCAGCGTCAGCGAGACCACCGCCGAGGTGACGACGGCGATCGTCAAGGTCAGCGCGAATTCCCGGAACATGCGTCCGACAAGCCCGGACATGAACAGCAGCGGGATGAAGACCGCGATCAGCGACACCGTCAGCGAGATCACGGTGAAGCCGATTTCGCTGGCACCCTTCAGCGAAGCCTCCATCGGGCCGTCGCCGTTCTCCATGTGACGGACGATGTTCTCGATCATGACGATGGCGTCGTCGACGACGAAGCCGGTGCCGATCGTCAGCGCCATCAGCGACAGATTGTCGAGGCTGAAGCCGGCGAAATACATGATGCCGAAGCTCGTGATCAGCGACAGCGGCAGCGCCACGCCCGCAATGATGGTGGCGCGGATCGAGCGCAGGAACAGCAACACCACCAAGGTCACCAGCACGACGGCAAGGACCAGCGTGAACTGCACGTCGTGAACCGAGGCGCGGATCGTCACGGTCCGGTCGGAGACGATGGTGAGGTTCACCCCGGCCGGAATCGCGCGCTGCAGCTTGGGGATTTCGGCGCGGATCTGGCTGACGACGTCGATCACGTTGGCGCCGGGCTGGCGCTGGATGTCGATGATCACGGCCGGTGTGCCCTGGTACCAGCCGCCGGAGCGGTCGTTCTCCAGGCCATCGACGATCTGGGCGACGTCGGCGATGGTGACGGGCGAGCCGTTGCGATAGGCGATGATGACGGGCTTATAGGCGTCGGCCGCGGCGATCTGGTCGTTGGCCGCGATGATGTAGGATTGCTGCGCGCCGTCGAGCGAACCCTTCGGACCCGAGACGTTGGCGTTGGCGATCGCGGTGCGCAGATCCTCCATGGCGATGCCATAGGCGGCGAGCCGCGCCAGGTCGGCCTGGATGCGCACCGCCGGTTTCAGTCCGCCGAGCACCGCAACGCGCCCGACGCCCGAGATCTGGCTCAGGCGTTGCGCCAAAATGGTGTCGGCGATGTCGCTCATCGCGCGCAGTGAGATGGTGTCGGAGCGCAGCGCGAGCGTCATGACCGGCGCATCGGCGGGGTTCACCTTGGCGTAGGTCGGCGGATAAGGCAGCGTCTTGGGCAGCACGCCCGCCGCGGCATTAATCGCGGCCTGCACGTCCTGGGTGGCGCCGTCGATGTCGCGATTGAGATCGAACTGCAGCGAGATCTGGCTGACGCCGAACGAGCTCGTCGAGTTCATCGCAGACAGCGACGGGATCTGGCCGAGCTGCCGCTCCAGCGGCGCGGTGATCAGCGAGGCGATCACGTCGGGGCTCGCGCCCGGCAGTTGCGTCGTCACCTGCACGGTCGGAAAATCGACCTGCGGCAGCGCCGAAACCGGCAGCGCGAAATAGCCCAGCAGCCCGCCGATCAGAAGCGCGATGCCGAGCAGCGAAGTCGCGATCGGACGGCGGATGAAGGGTTCGGAGACACCCATGGGTTATGCCTGCCGCATCAAGCGGCTGTTGTCGGGATCATGGCTGCTTGGCTCCACTGCCCGCGGCCGGTGCTGGGGAAGGTCCCGGAGCCGGCCCGGTCTGTCCCTTCTGGTCGCCCTCGCTGCCGCTGCGCTTGGCGCGGAACTCGCCGGCTTTACCCTGACCGTCCTTTTGGCCGTCCTTGGCGCCATCCTTCTTCTGCGCGTCCGGCCCGCGCGAGCGCTTGCGCGGGGCAAGATCAGCAGACGGGGTCTGATCGTCGCGGCCGATGATCACCTTGGAGCCGTCGGACAGATTGGCAAAGCCCGTGGTGACCACCCTGTCGCTTGCCGAAAGGCCGCTGGCGATGACGGCGTCATGCTCGTTCTGCTGGGTCACCGTCACGGCCTTGGCCGAGACGATATTGTCCTCGCCGATGACATAGCTGAACGTTCCGATCGGGCCGCGCTGCACGGCTGAGGTCGGCACCACCAGCGCCTGCATCAAGGTCTCGACCTTGAGGCGGACATTGACGAACTGGCCCGGCCAGAGCTGGTAATTGGCGTTGGGAAATTCGGCCTTGAGCTTGAGCGTGCCGGTGGTCTGGTCGACCTGATTGTCGATGCCGGTGAGCTTGCCGGTGTCGATCACGGTGATGCCGTCATTGCCGAACACGTCGACCGCGAGCGCGCCCTTCGCCGCGGCGGCATTGACGCGCATGATCTGTTGTTGCGGCAGGCTGAACCACACCGCGATCGGCTGCAATTGCGTGATCACCACGAGGCCCGTGGTGTCGGAGGCGTGAATGATGTTGCCCTGGTCGACCTGACGCAGGCCAGCGCGACCAGAGATCGGCGCCACGATCTTGGTGTAGCTCAGCGTCGCCGCCGCGTTGTCGATCGCAGCCTGGTCGGCCTTGACCAGCGCCTCGGTCTGCGCAACCAGCGCGCGCTGGGTGTCGGCCTGCTGCTTGGAGCCGGCATTGGAGGCCGCAAGCTGCTCGTAGCGCGTCAGGTCGATGCGCTGGTTGGCGAGCTGGGCCTGGTCCTGCGCCTTCTTGGCGACAGCCTGGTCGTAGGTCGCTTGATAGAGTGCCGGATCGATCTCGCCGAGCACATCGCCCTTCTTGACGTCCTGGCCTTCCGTAAAATTCACCGCGATCAGCTTGCCGTCGACCTGCGAGCGCACGGTCACGGTATTGAGCGCACGGATCGCGCCGACGCCGTCGAGATAGACCGGAACGTCCTGCACCCGCGGGCTCGCCGCCAGCACCGGCACCGGCAGATCGAGCCGCTGGTTGTTGCGATTGTTGGCCTGCTGCTGATGCGTGACGGTCCAGCCGAGATAGAACAGGCCGCCGAGGATCGCCAGCGTGATCACGGTCATGATGAAGCCGCGGCCGCGCGACTTTCTCGCCGTCCCCTCCTCCGCACCTTGCTTGCTATCCGGCTTAAAGAGCATTGACCGGTTTCTCCATTCGCGGCTCCCAGCCGCCACCGAGCGCCTGGTACAGGCTGACGATGGCGAGAAGCCGCGCGAGTTGTGCCTGCGACAGCGCGTCTTCCGCCGTGAACAGGGTCAGCTGGGTGTTGAGCACGGTCACGATGTCGGCGGTGCCGGCTCGCAATTGCTGCTCGGACAGATCGAAGGCGCGCCTCGAGGCATTGAGCACGTCGCGCTGCAATTGCAGCTTGATCGTGGTCTGCCTGATCGAGAACAACGCATTGTCGACGTCGGTGAACGCCTGGACGATGGTCTTGCGGTAGGTCTGCAGCAATTCATCCTGACGCGCCTTGGCGTACTCGAAATTGCCGAGGATCTTGCCGCCGTCGAAGATCGGCTGCGTCGCGCTGCCGACGAGCTGGAAGAACGCCGCATGCGGCTGGAACAGCGAGACCAGCGCCGAGCTCTGATAGCCGCCATTGCCGGTGAGCTGGATGGTCGGAAAGAACTGCGCGCGGGCATTGCCGATGTTCGCGGTCGCCGAGGCGAGCTGCGCTTCCTGCCGGCGGATGTCGGGCCGCTGCGTCAGGATCTCCGACGGCAAGCCGGGCGTGACGCGCGGGATGGCGACGTTGTTCAGCGAGCCGCCGTCGATGCGCACGCTTTCCGGCGGCCGCGATACCAGCACGGCGAGCGCATTCCTGTTCTGGTCGAGCGTCTGGCGCAGCGGCGGCACCAGGGCCTTCTGATTGGCAAGCACGCTCTCCTGCTGGGCAACGTCGAGATCGGTGCCGGTGCCGGCCTTGCGGCGTTCCTTTACGGCATCGAGGATGCGCTGCGCGCTGGCGATGTTGCGCTGTGAGGTCCTGATGCGGTCCTGCGAGGCCAGCACCTGGAAATAGGCATTGGCGACGCTGGCCAGCGTCGTCAGCGCGACGGTGTCGCGATCGAAGCGGTTGGCGTTCGCCGTCTCCTCGGCGGTCTGCAGCGCGTCGCGATTCTGGCCCCAGAAGTCGAGCTGATAGCTCGCGCTCAGCGATGCCTGGTAGTTGACGACCTCGCGGCCGCCATTGGTGAGCCCTGATGCGGACGAGCCGGAGGTGCGTGAATAGGCCTCCTGCCCGGTGCCGGACAAGGTCGGCAGCAGCGCCGCGCCCGCCTGCCGCGCCTGCGCGTCAGCCTGGACGATGCGCGCAACGGCGGCGGCGATGTCGAGGTTGACGGTCTGGGCCTCTTCCATCAGCTGCGTCAGCTCCCTGGAACGGAAGCCGCGCCACCAATCCAGCGACGGCGGCGCATCGCCCTTCCCGGCGTATTTGTACTGCGTGGGAACGTCGAGCGCGGGATCGGGAAGATCCTGGGTCAGCACGCAGGCACCCGAACCGGCGGCCAGGCACAACGCCGCAAGCCAGCGCGCCGCGCGCAGCGTCCGGGATGAGCCTTCGGATCGCCGCATGGCGATCGCCGGATCATGCTGTGTCACATCCACCCCCCGCCGGGCAGATCAAGCCGCCGCGCAACCGGATTAACCGATTCGCAGGCAGATGGTCGGGGGGCTTTGGACAACTCGTTCACAGGTGATGCTTTCTGCGGAACCTGAAATCCATCCTAGCCGGGCGCGGAACAGCGGGACAGTCCCGCAGATGCGAAAGGCACAGTCAAACGCTTGTGCGTTGATCATAGCGAATTGCGAGAAACTACTGTCTTGCAGAGGCTTTTCTGCGGTTCGACACATCCGGAAACGGTGCAAGCTTACCAAGATTTCATGTGATATTGGCCCACGGGGGATCGCAGGCATGTTTCCTGGACCCGAGCTACTCAGTACCACGGGGTCGAGGCGCCCGACAGGCCGTGGCAGTCGCCGGCAAAACCGTCCGCGCATCGTTGCATGCCAACAGCGTCTTCCGCCTCCTGAATGCTTCGTCGCCGCTCGTCGATGACGAATTCAAGCTGGTGCTCCGAAGTCCTTTGATGCAGAACCAACCGAGAGGGACTTCAGTGATCGTCCCAGCGACGTTCGAAGCAGAATTGCGTATCCTTCAAAAGGGCAGAGCTTGCGCACATGCTAGGTTTAATCGATTGCCTGAGCCTGTGGCGCAAGATCGACGAACTCGACGACCAGTCCGTCTCCTCGCGTCGCAAGGTCGGAAACGCCCAGAGCCGAATCATTGTGTTTTTGCCATGGAACGTATCAATCGAAACGGCAGAGGCTCTGCGTCTACTCCCCAATTCGTACTTTGCGTGCAACGAAACCCCTGATGGTATCGTGAGTTCAACGCCCGAAGTGCCGGTGCAATGCCTGGCCGAGGCTGAGAAGGTATTCGTACAAGACCTGGCGACTATCCGGAAGTCCGGACGGGATCCGCTGCTCATTGGCCTCAGCATGGGCAATTTTGCAGCGACCTATCTGGCCAATAAATATCATCTTGATCTGATATCCGTTGCCAGCGGCCATAGCGGCGATTGGCTGACCTTCAACAGCCCCGCTTCACGTCATTTGCGCCTTAAGGCAGAGGCTGCGGGACTGCAAGAAGCTGACTTCGTTGCGAGGTTGCATTCGATCAGCCCCGTCAACAATCTCTGTTCGCTCGGGGCGGCTTCACAATTCATCTTTGGAAATTTCGACCACTATATTCCTCAATACAGCCGCGATGCGTTGATCGCTGAACTTCGCCAAAATAGGCCGGACATCCCGATCGTGAAGGTTCCTTTCGGCCACGTCGTTACAATTCTGCTGTGGAAATTTCTCGCGCATGACTATCGAGACGGTTGAGCCGCAATTCCGCGGGCGGTGCTGTTCCTCGCTGACGCGCGGCGGCCTGCATCCGCTCCGCCACCTTGACGTATCGCCGAATTCCGCCGCGCACCAGAGCTCCCATGTCCGTGCTCGCGTATTTGTGGAGGGCGTAGTAGCAGAGCAGCGCCATCACAACGCCCAGAAATGCCTCGTCATGGATGGGCCCAAATCTCAGCAGCAGACCGACAGCAAAGATGAACACGCCGGTGCCGATCATCGACTTCCACCACCCACTAAAGGTCTCGTCAAACCTCGTGATGTCGGTGGTCTCTAGATTGCCCGCAATCGAACGACCGGCCGCGTCCTGCCGAGTGCTTTGGCAAAAGCGCCAGACCGCAAAATTGTTGCCCGCCGTTATCAACGGTCCGATCAAGGACGTGACGTACCACCAACTCGGAAACAGCCCGGCAGTCGACACGCACAGCAGCATGATTCCGAACGGCGTGAATCTCATGGTGCGCTCGGCCCATCGGGCCGTGTAGGTTCGCACCGATCTGGTCGTAATCGACGAGAAGATGGAATTGTAGTACTGCGAAACTACCAAGACGATCGCGAATGCAAGGGTCTGTCCCGCGATGACCGACTGAACTTCCGTCGGCCCGAATAGCGTGGCGTTCAGCTTGTTGAGTACGCCCTTCACCCACGCGGATAACGACCAAAGATTTTCGGGTATTGCGTCGGCGGGATGCACAGTTTGGAAGAGCTTGTAGCCACAATACACCAACGATGCGACGATGGACGTATTGATTAGGGCACCCCAGTAATAAAGATACTTAGCGTTCGCGCTGTATGGGTCCTTATCGGTGAGCTTCCACAGCGTCGGAAGCTCTCGAACGATCTTCATGATTTGCTGAACGAGTGGCTCGAATCCTCCCCAGGCGGCGGACACCTCTACCCGCGTATCGATGAGCTTGGTGATCTGCTCCTCTTGTTCGAGTCGCCGCCTCAGGACGCCATAAGTCGTCGGCTGGTCCAATCCGTTCGACCATGACGCCCTGTCATACGGATCGACTGCGACCAGTTCCTCTACAATCGATGCAAGTTGAGAGTGGACTTGCCAAAGCCGATCGAGTTGAACAGATAGATCCACGGCGTTCGCGGAAGGTCGCATGACGTCAAGCACGACCATTCCAAGAGAATAGAGATCTGCCTTCGTGCTTCCCTCGTACGCACCAGCCATCATCTCCGGTGCGCTGTAACGCACGATGTCGCTGCGGATCGGAAGGCCGGAAAGTCCCTCCCGCAGCAGATAGTTGTAGCCGAAATCGATCAACCGGACTTTAAAGCGTCTGATCTTGTCGCGCCCGACAGGCAGAGGCTCGATCATGATGTTGCCGGGGGACAAGTCCAGGTGCGGGGACCGCAAGGCCTCCAGGTTTCCGATAATGCCAAACAACACCTCCCGTCGCTCATCGACCGTCATGTTGTCGAGGTCGCCGCGCTCCATGATATCGGCCAAACTGCTGCCCTCGATGAACTCCATCTGCACAAAGGAGCCACCGGCCGCGAGAACGCGAGGAAGAAGCGGATTGGTGGCCGCCTGATTCCGAAGGAGGCTCCCATATGATGAAGTTTGATCTCTGATGAGGGCGCTTCCCATGAATTGCGGCTTGACCAGCTTGAAAACAAAGTTCGCCGAACCGCCATATCGGATCACATAGGACGTAGTGCCTGACGCAATCATCGTCACTTCTGCGTGTGGATCGACAACCTTGGACCTGTCGATGCCGTAATAGCTCGCGATCCAGCCGCGCACAGCGGAGCTAGCCAGATACTCGCTCGCGTTTGCAAGCGCGCTTTGCGCCCGCTGGACGTCGCCAGGCGACATCACCGACGCTCGTCCAGCTTTGACCGTTTGAGCTTGGTCCGCGCTTCGGCAGCAAAGCAGAAAGCCTATCGCGCCCTCAGTTGCTGCCGAGCAGCCGGTGCTCGCCAGGGCTTCATACAGCCTTGTCAGGCCCTGCAGTTCAGATTGATCAAACGTCGCCGTGGCGACGGTCGAACGCAGCCAAAATTCAAGTGGCGACAGCGCTTCCGTAGGATCCGTCGGCTTGGAAAGGCCGTCGAGCGCTTTGGTGAGTTCTGTGGCCAGGCTTTGTGAACCGGAATGGCCATCCAAATGATCTGCGCCAGTCCCTTCGAGCGCGCTTTGGAGCGCTCGAATAAGCATGTTCTCATTCATTTTTGCCCCCAAAGGGAACATTTGTTCCCCTCACACCCGGTTGTCAAACTAGCGCGAGACAATTTTGGGCACCAGTGGAGCCAGCGGTCTGGATCGCAAAGTGCCTCAGCTCATTCCAACGCGGAGCGGAGCCGCTCCCGGTAGCCAAGTCGGGCGCAAAATGTCTTGGTTCTCGACAATGGACTTGGCAGCAATTGGCGGCCTTTTGCCAAGAAACCCAGGGTCTTCGCGGACCTTCATTGCCGCAAAGCAGCATAAGAGTTCGCCCCTTCCGCTTGTATGCCCGGCCCCCCTCCTTTAGGGTCGCCCACCAATGCGAAACCGACCGGTAAGTGCCTGACATGACCATTCGAAACGACGTTGTCGACGCCATCGGCAACACCCCGCTGATCAAGCTCAAGCGCGCCTCGGAACTGACCGGCTGCACCATTCTCGGCAAGGCCGAGTTCATGAATCCTGGCCAGTCGGTCAAGGACCGCGCCGGCAAATGGATGATTCTGGAGGCCGAGAAGCGCGGCGAGCTCAAGCCCGGCGGCCTCGTGGTGGAAGCGACCGCCGGCAATACCGGCATCGGCCTCGCCGTCGTCGCCAGCGCGCGCGGCTACCGTACCCTGATCGTGATCCCGGAGACGCAGAGCCAGGAGAAGAAGGACTTCCTGAAGCTGTGCGGCGCCGAGCTGATCGAGGTGCCCGCCCTTCCTTACGCCAATCCCAACAACTACCAGCATGTCGGTCGCCGTCTTGCCGACGAGCTGCGCAAGACAGAGCCGAATGGCGTGCTGTTCGCCGATCAGTGGAACAACCTCGACAATGCCAAGGCGCATTACGAATCCACGGGGCCGGAGATCTGGGAGCAGACCGGCGGCAAGATCGACGGTTTCGTCTGCTCGGTCGGCAGCGGCGGCACGCTGGCCGGCATCAGCCGCTATCTGAAAGAGAAGAACAAGAACGTGCGGATTGCCTGCGCCGATCCGCACGGCGCCGGCATGTATGAGTATTTCAGGACGGGCGATGCCAAGGCGACGCCCGGCGGTTCGATCACCGAAGGCATCGGCCTCAACCGGGCGACCGCCATCGTCGAGACCGCGAAGGTCGATGACGCCTATCTCATTCCCGATGCCGAAGCCGTCGGCGTCATCTACGAGCTGCTCCAGCACGAAGGCCTGTGCCTCGGCGGCTCGACCGGCGTGAACATCGTGGGCGCGATGCGCCTCGCCAAGCAGCTCGGGCCCGGCAAGACGATCGTCACCGTGCTGTGCGATTCCGGCAGCCGCTATCAGTCGAAGCTGTTCAACGCAGACTTCATGCGCGCCAAGAACCTGCCGGTGCCGGAATGGCTGGAGAAGCGTAGCAACATCAAGCCGCCGTTTGTGTGATCGCCGGCCCTCGGGTCCGCACGCTCGGCCCGTTGGTCCGATTTACGTCGCTTCGCCGCGCTCCGACGCCGCCGCACAATAGTCGCGCCAGAAACGGCGATAGCCCTCCTCGACCTTGCGCGTATAAGTCTCAACGTTGCCCGCGGCCGAAGCTGCGATCCGGGCCGGCAATTCCGCGCGCAGTTTCGCCAGATACTCGGGCCGGGCGGCGAACTTGCACGCGATGGCAGAGTAGCCTTCGTCATCCTCGGCGACCCACTCGTCAAGACCGACGGCCGCCACGATGGAGCCGCCGGCACGCGATGAGGCGCCGTGACCGAGCTTGGCCACCACCGGAACGCCCGCGTAGAGCGATTCCCAGGTGCTGACGCCACCGTTCTGCGGAAACGGATCGAGCGAAATATCGACCAACCCGAAGGCTTGCAGATGATCGGCGCGCTCGGTCGAGCCGAGGCAAGTGATCCTCTCCTCGGCAATCCCGCGTGCCACAAAGCGCGCGAGAAGGCCGTCGCGCACGAGGGCATCGTCTAGCAGCGTGTGCTTGATGATGATCTTCGATCCGGCCACTTCCCGCATGATGTTCGACCACACGCGGATGGCCTCGTCCGAAATCTTGTTGACGCGGTTGAACACGCCGAAGGTGACGTAGCCGTTGCGGAGCATGGGAAGTTCCGACGGCGGCACATGGATGGGATCGATCGTGATCAGGCACGGCAGGTCATAAACCGTTTCGGTCAGCAGATGTCGTGCCGATTGCGGGATGAAGACGGCGTCGGCGAGCACGTAGTCCATCGTCCGAAGACCCGTACCGGTCGCGTGTCCGAAGCCCGTGGCCTGGATGGGAGCCGGCTTGCGAGCAAAGACCTGGAGCCTGTTGCCCGACGAATGCCCTGATACGTCGATGAGGATATCGACCTTGTCGGCCTCGATACGGTCAGCCAGCTGGTCATCGAACATCTGCCAGGCGTCGACCCAGACATCGGCCGCCGACCTGAATTCGGCCGTCACCGCATCGCGCGTCGGCGAACACGAATAACAGATGACCTCGAAGTTGGCGTGATCATGATGGCGCAGCACCGGCAGCAGGCCGAACGCTGCCGAGTGATACCAGAATTCGGCGGAAAGATAGCCGATCACGATCCGCCTGTCTGGATCGAGCTGCCGGGGCGCGAGCTTCCTCTGCGGAACGCGCGCGCTGATGGCTTCACCCCAGGACTTTCGCGCGGCCTGCTGGATCGTGAAATCGGCATCAGGGAGGAAGTCCAGAAAGTAGATCTTCCGCGCCATCAAGTCTGGATCCGGCGCGATCGCCAGTGCCGCGTCGAGATGTTCGATTGCCGAGGCGATCTCTCCCTGATTTGCAAAGCAGGAGCTCAGCAACGCCATTGCGATCGTGGAACGCGGATTCTGCTCAAGCAAGGTCGTGCAGGCCAGGATCGCCTGTGCAGTGTTTCCGATGCTGAGCGAGGCCTCCGCCTTTCCGCGTAGGGCCACTTCAAATCGCGGCGAAAGTGCAAGCGCCGCATCGAAATCCGCAGCGGCCTGTTCCGGCCGCGACAGTGCTGCGTTGAGGCGTCCGCGCTGCGCCAGAATCTTCGCCGAATCCGGCTTGATCGCGAACGCCGCCGCGAGCGCAGCTTCCGCCTCATCGTAGCGCCTCAGCTCGATGCCCACCATGCCCTTGCCGATGAGCGCTTCGACGTGGCGCGGCTGAAACAGCAGCGCGCGGTCAAAGCTCTCCCTGGCGCGGTCAAACCGGTACAGCGCCAGCTCAGCCACGCCACGATTGCAAAGCGCGTCGGCATAGTCGGGCTTCAGCTTGACGGCGCGATCGTAGACCTCGATGGCCTGTGCGGGCAGGTTCATCTGGAGCAGGGTGTTGCCGAGGCCGACAAGGGCCGGCGTAAAATTCGGCTTCAGCGCGATTGCTTTCTCCTGACAGGCACGGGCCGCATCCAGCTTCTGAAGAGCAAAGTAGACGGCCGCGAGATTGCTCTGCGCCTCGTGCGCACGCGGATCGATTGCGATCGCGCGTTCGAGCAGTTGTTGCGCCTCTTCAAGTCGCCCGCCCTGTTGCGCGCACACGCCGAGCAGGTGCGTGGCGTCGAAATGATCCGGAATGGCTTGCAGGATCTGGCGGCAGAGCGCCTCGCACTCCGCATACCTGCCCTGGCCATAGGCGCTCGCCGCGGCGGGAATGATGGCGTCGGCCTGCTTCTTCAATTTCTTCTGCAATCGCGCATTCTGGAATGCGCGCGCGCCCGCGCTGCTCTGCAAGGTGTCTCTCCGGAAGATGGCCCAGGGCCGAGTCTAGCTGATTCGCGTACCGGCCCGGCCGAACTGCCGGACCAGAAATCCGTCCGGGATATCCCCGGGGCTCGCCTGCAGGATGCGGCTCAGGAACCGCCGGGTGCGCCCGCCCCGCTGACCACAGCTTCGCCGCGCTCCGCGGTAGCGGCACAATAGTCGCGCCAGAACTTTCGGTACCCCGCTTCGAGCTCACGCGTGTAGATCTCGACATTACCGGCGGGCGAGGCTGCGATCTGGGCCGGCAGGTCTGCACGCAACTTCGCCAGCAGCGCGGGCTGCGCAGCAAATTTGCGGGCGATCTCGATATAACCCTCGTCATCCTCGGCGACCCAATCGCCGAGCCCGACGCTTGCCACGATCGAGGCTCCGGCGCGCGAAGAGGCGCCGTTGCCGAGCTTGGCCACGACAGGAACTCCCGCGTAGAGCGACTCCCAGGTGCTGATACCGCCATTTTGCGGGAACGTATCCAGGGAAATATCGACCTTATCGAAGGCCAATAGGTGGTCGTGACGCGAGGTGGCGCCGAGGCACGTGATATTCTCCTCGGCAACGCCTTGCGCCACGAAGCGTGCAACCAGGCTATCGCGCAGCAGGGAATCATCGAGCAAACCATGCTTGAGGATGATCTTCGATCCCGGCAGCTCCCGCATCAGGCGCGACCACACGGAGATCGCCTGATCCGATATCTTGTAGATGCGGTTGAACACGCCAAAGGTGACGTAGCCATTACGAAGCATCGGCAATTCGGAAGCCGGCAGATCCGAAACGGGTTCCATCGTGATCAGGCAAGGCAGATCGTGGATCTTTTCTGGAAACAGGTACCGGACCGCTGGCGGAATGAAAACGGGATCCGCGAGCACATAGTCCATGGTCTGCATGCCCGTGCCGGTCGCATGTCCGAACCCGGTGGCCTGGATCGGGGCCGGCTTGCGCGCGAACATTTGCAGCCTGTTTCCGGTCGTGTGGCCCGATACGTCGATCAGAATATCGACTTTGTCGGCCTCGATGCGGTCGGCGAGTTCGTCGTCTGAGAGCCCCCAGGCGTCGACCCAGACGTCGGCAAACGATTTGAACATGGCGGTGTGCTCGTCCCCGCCCGGCCAGGAGTAGTAGCAGATGATTTCGAACTTGGCGTGATCATGGTGGCGTAGCACCGGCAGCAGCGTGAGGCCCGCCGAGTGCTGCCGGAATTCGGCAGCGACATAACCGACCACGATCCTCTTTTCCGGATCGAGTGGCCGCTTCGGCAGCGTCCTTTGCGGTATCTTCGAGCCGATCGCATCCCACCAGGACTTCCGCACCGCCTGCTGAACCGCGAAATCGGCCTCCGCGAGGTAGTCCAGCAAGAAGATCTTGCCCCTGATCGCATCTCCATAACCCGGCCGGAGAGCAATCGCGCGATCGAGATATTGGATCGCCGAGTCCATGTCTCCCTGGTTCGAATAAGCGAAGCCCATCAGGGCCAGCCCGATCTCGGAGCGCGGATTTTGCTCGATCAACGCCGCTGCGGCCGCCATCGCCTGCGCGGTCTTTCCCATCAAGAGGCAGGTCTGTGCCTTCCCGCGGAGCGCCAGTTCGAGCTTGGGCGAGATCGCGAGCGCCGCTTCGAAATCTGCAAGCGCGGGCTCCAGGCGCTGCAGCTCGTAGCTGAGCCGCCCGCGCTGGGCCAGGATCCTCGGTGCGCCGGGCTTGATCGCCAGCGCCGTGGCAAACTTGGCCGCCGCCTCCTCGTGGTGCCGCAGCTCCATGCTGACCATGCCGCTGCCGACGATGGCCTCCGCGTGACGCGGCTGAAATAGCAGGGCGCGATCGAAACTCTCCTTGGCGCGCATGGTCTGACCGAGCACGAGCTCGACCATGCCGCGATTGCAGAGCGCATCGGCATAATCTGGTTTGATCTTGATGGCACGCTCGTGCAGCTCGAGAGCCTGTTCGTACCGTCCAAGATGCATCAGCGTATTGCCGAGGTTGGTCAGCGCCACCGCGAAATTCGGCTTCAGCGCGATCGCCCGCTCCTGGCAACGCCGCGCTTCCTCGTAATTGGCGAGGTCGAAATGCACGGTCGCGAGGTTGTTATGGGCATCGTGCAGGCGCGGATCGAGCGCGATCACGCGCTCCAGCAGCTCCTTCGCCTCCTCCAGGCGCCGGCCGTCATGGGCGCACATGCCGAGCAGGTGCAGGGCGTCGACATGATCCGGGAGGGCTTTCAGGATCTCGCGGCACAAGGCCTCGGTCTCGGCATAACGGCCCTGGCCATAAGCATTCGCCGCAGCAGCAATGACCGTGTCGGCCTGCTTCATCAATTTCTTCTGCAGTCGCGCGTTCTGGAATGCGCGCGCGCCGCCGCCGCTCTTCTGCAAGGTGTCTCTCCGGAGGAATGCCCTCGCAGGAGTCTAACTGATTCGCGAGCCCCGCCGACCGGCGCCGGCCCCGGGATGTTCCGGGGCTCGGCGCAACATCCGGCTACGGCTCCATCCCCGAGGCGTCGGCACAATGGTCGTGCCAGAACCGGCGATAGGCCGCCTCGACCTCTCTAGTGTAGCGTTCGACATTGCCGGCGGGCGAGGCCGCGATCCGGGCCGGCAGCTCCGTGCGCAATCTCGCCAGAAGCGCGGGCTGCGCCGCGTGGCTGCTCGCGATCGCGGCATAGCCGTCGTCATCCTCGGCGACCCAGTCGTCCAGGCCGACCGCCGCTACGATCGACCCGCCGGCGCGCGAGGAGGCGCCGAGGCCGAGCTTGGCAACGACCGGAACGCCTGCATAGAGGGATTCCCAGGTGCTGATGCCGCCATTCTGCGGGAACGGGTCGAGGGAGATGTCGACCTTGGCAAAGGCCAACAGATGGTCATGGCGCGAGGTCGAGCCGAGGCAGGTGATATTCTGTTCGGGAATGCCCTGCGCCACGAACCGTGCGATCAGGCCGTCGCGCAGCAAGGGATCGTCGAGCAACCCGTGCTTGACGATGATCTTCGACCCCGCCACCTCCCGCATGATGTGCGACCACACACGGATCGCCTGGTCCGAGATCTTGTAGATGCGGTTGAAGACGCCAAACGTCACATGGCCGTTGCGGAGCATCGGGAGCTCCGAGGACGGCACGTCCAGGATGGGATCGATCGTGATCAGGCACGGCAGATCATGGACCTTCTCGGCCAGCAAGGGACGCGCCGATGGCGGAATGAAGATGGGATCTGCGAGCACGTAGTCCATGGTCTGAAGGCCAGTGCCTGTGGCGTGTCCAAAGCCCGTGACCTGGATCGGGGCCGGCTTGCGGGCGAATACGCCCAGCCGGTTGCCGGCCGTATGCCCGGACACGTCGATCAGGATGTCGATCTTGTCGGCCTGGATGCGATCGGCCAGCTCGTCGTCCGACAGCTGTGCGGCCTCCACCCAAACGTCTGCCAGAGGCTTGAACCGCTCCGTGACCTCGTCCTGCAACGGCCAACAGGAATAGCAGACGATCTCGAACCTCGCGTGATCATGGTGACGCAGCACCGGCAACAGACCAAATGCGGCCGAGTGGTTCCTGAATTCCGAGGCGACATAGCCGACGACGATCCGTCGGTTCGGATCGAGCTGCCGGGGCGGCAGTGTCCGTTGCGGCAGCCGGGCGCCGATCGCATCCCACCAGGATTTTCGCGCCGCCTGCTGGGTGGCGAAATCAGCCTCCGGCCAATAATCCAGGATGAAGATCTTGCGTGCGATGGCATCCGCATAGTCCGGCGAGATCTCGAGCGCCGCATCGAGATGCTCGAGCGCCGTCGTCACATCTCCCTGGTTGGCATAGCAGGCGCCGAGCAGCACGATGGCGTAGTCGGATCGCGGATTGTCCTCGAGCAGGGTCTTGACGGCGGCAATCGCCTGCGTGGTGTTTCCCAACAGAAGGTTGACCTGCGCCTTGCCGCGTAGCGCGAGCTCGAGCCGCGGCGATTGCGCCAGCGCCGCTTCGAAGTCCGCCGCCGCCTGCTCCAGCCGATACAGATCGAAGTTCAGTCGCCCGCGCTGCGCCAGGATCCGCGGTGAGCCCGGCTTGATCGCGAGCCCTGCTGCGAGGGCAGCTTCCGCCTCCTCGTAGTGCCGGAGCTCGATGCACACCATGCCCTTGCCGGCGAGCGCCTCGGCGTGCCGCGGCTGAAACGCGAGGGCGCGGTCGAAACTCTCCTTGGCGGGCTCGGGCCGGCCGATCATCAGTTCCGCCATGCCACGGTTGCAGAATGCATCGGCATAGTCCGGCCGCAGCCGGATGGCGCGTTCGTGAAGCCCGATTGCCTGCTCGCCGAGGCCGATGTTGAGCAGCGTATTGCCGAGATTGGTTAGCGTGATCGGACAATTCGGCTTCAGCGCAATGGCCTTCTGCTGGCTTGTGCGGGCGTCCTGGAATTTCTGGAGGTCGAAATACACGGCGCCGAGATTGCCATGCGCATCGGGCGAGCGCGGATCGAGCGCGATCGCACGTTCGAACAGCTGTTGCGCCTCCTCCAGCCGCCCGCACTCATAGGCGCGCAGGCCGAGCAGGTGCGTGGCGTGGAAATGATCCGGAACTTCCTTCAGGATCTCGCGGCAGAGCGTCTCGGCCTCGGCAACCCTGCCCTGCCCGAGTGCCTCGATCGCGAAGGACATGACGGCGTCCGCCTGCTTCCTCAACTTCTTCTGCAATCGCGCATTCTGGTACGCGCGCGCGCCGACACTGCTCTGCAAGGTCTCTCTCCGGGGTGGTCCGAAAAGAGGCAAAGCTGATTCGCTGGTGCCAGGCTGGCGGGTCGGTCAGGCCGGCGCAGTCGCCGGGTGCTCAGCGCAGGATCTGGCTCAGGAACAGTTTGGTGCGGGCATGCTGAGGCGCCGCAAAGAACTCGTTGGGTGTATTCGCCTCGATGATCTGGCCGGCATCCATGAACACCACGCGGTTGGCGACCTCGCGGGCAAAGCCCATTTCGTGGGTGACGACCAGCATGGTCATGCCCTCCCCGGCAAGATCCACCATGGTGTCCAGCACCTCCTTGACCATTTCGGGATCGAGTGCCGAGGTCGGCTCGTCGAACAGCATGACCTTCGGATTCATGGTCAGGGCCCGCGCGATGGCGACGCGCTGCTGCTGGCCGCCCGACATCTGCCCCGGAAACTTGTTGGCCTGGTGCGGGATCTTGACCCGCTCCAGGAATTTCATCGCGGTCGCCTCGGCATCCTTCTTCGGGATGTTGCGCACCCAGATCGGCGCCAGCGTGCAATTGTCGAGCACGGTCAGATGCGGGAACAGGTTAAAGCTCTGGAACACCATGCCGACCTCGCGGCGGACCGCATCGACATGCTTGAGGTTGGGCCCGAGCTCGATGCCGTCGACCACGATTTCGCCCTCCTGGAATTCCTCGAGCGCATTGATGCAGCGGATCAGCGTCGACTTGCCGGAGCCGGAGGGCCCGCAGATGACGATGCGCTCTCCCTTGCGGACTTCCATGTCGATATCGCGTAGTACGTGAAAGTCGCCGTACCATTTGTTGAGTCCGGAAATCTTGACGATGGGGTCGGACATGGGGACCTCGATCAGTTGCGACGGTGGGCATTGAGACGGTGCTCGACGAACAGCGAGTAGCGCGACATTCCAAAGCAGAAGATGAAGTAGATGATCCCGGCAAAGGCGAAGCCGGTGAACGCGGTCGAGGGCGTCGACCATTTCGGGTCCGAGAACGATGCCCTGAGCGAGCCCAGCAGATCGAACAGCGCCACGATCGAGACCAGCGAGGTGTCCTTGAACAGCGAGATGAAGCTGTTGACGAGATTTGGAATGACGTGGCGCAGGGCCTGGGGCAGCACGATCAGCGAGGTCGTCTTCCACCAGGACAGCCCCAGGGCCGCCGCCGCCTCGCCCTGCCCGCGCTGGATGGCCGCAAGCCCGCCGCGGACGTTCTCGGCCTGGTAGGCGCCCGTGAACAGGGCGATGCCGATCAGCGCGCGGACGAGGCCGTCGACGGTGAAATTGCCCGGCAGGAACAGCGGCAGCATGTAGGTGGCGAAGAACAGCACGGTGATCAGCGGCACACCGCGCCAGAACTCGATGAAGGCGATCGAGAAGATCCGGATCAGGGGAATGGTCGAACGGCGGCCGAGCGCCAGCGCAATGCCGATCGGCAGCGAGGTGACGATGCCGGTGACGGAGACCACCAGCGTCACCAGCAGGCCGCCCCACAAATTCGTCGTCACGACCGGCAGGCCGCCGGTATCGAGCCCCATCAGCTTGATCACGGCGGCGATGGCGACGAAGGCAACGATGCTGGAAGCGAGAGCGCGCCAACCTGTGCGCGAGCCGCCGCCGAGCCAGAAGGCGATCAGGGAGACGATCACGGCCGTCACGGCGAAGTCGGCCCAGACCGACAGGCCCACGCCCTGAAGCTGGTCACGCAACAAGGTCAGCGGCAGGATCAGCCAGTGGATCGCCGCGCCGACCAGCACGACGAAATTCCCGACCACCCACAACAACGGTCCGACGGCCGACGTCTTGCTGAGACCGAGCAGGGCCTGCCCTGCCCCGATAATGCTGTCATCGAACAATTCCAGCAGCCCGGCCGTCCAGCTGAGGCCAAAACCCTTGATGCCGCCGCCGTGCAGCAGGAAGAACGCGACCACAGGAAAGGCGACGAAGAACAGGCTGGCGTTGAGCCCTTTCGCCGGCAGACGCGGCACGAGCAGCGGCACCAGCAGGACCACGGCGAGGATGAAAGTGAGATTGACCCGCCAGCGCTCAGCCTCGGGATAGAAGCCGTAAATCAATTGCGGCAACTTGGCCTGGATGTAGGGCCAGCAGGCGCCGACCGCAAAGCCGGCATTCTCCGTGAGGCATGCCGCGCGGTCCTTGCCGCTCCAGACCGCATCGACCATCAGGAACTTGACCGAGGGAACGATGGTGAACCACAGCAGCAAGGCGCCGAGGATGGTGAGCAGGATGTTGGTCGGCGAGTTGAACAGGCGCGTCCGCATCAAGCCGACGAAGCCCGTGGTCTTCACCGGGGCGGGACGCTCGGTGAGCAGGTCCTGACGGACGAAGCTGCTGGAGGCGATATCGCTCATGCGCCGAGACTCCGGCTGACGCGCCAACCGTAGACGCTCATGATCGCGCTGGTGAGCAGCGAGATCAGGAGGTAGATGCCCATCGTCATCGCGATGATCTCGATTGCCTGCCCGGTCTGGCTCAGCGACGTGCCGGCGAATACAGACACGAGGTCAGGATAGCCGATCGCGACCGCCAGCGACGAGTTCTTGGTGAGATTGAGGTACTGGTTGGTCAGCGGCGGCACGATGACGCGCATGGCCTGCGGCACCACGATCAGCCGCAGCGTGTTGCCGCGGCTGAGACCCAAAGACGATCCCGCCTCCATCTGGCCCTTGTGGACCGACAGAATGCCGGCACGCACGATTTCGGCGATGAAGGCCGCGGTATAGGTCGACAGTGCCAGCGTCAGCGCCACGAACTCCGGAATGATCCGCGAGCCGCCCGCGAAGTTGAACCCCTTGAGCTGCGGCAGCTCGAAGGTGAACGGCAAGCCAGCCACCAACATGGTGGCGAGCGGCAGGCCGACCAGAAGACCCAGCACATAGGGCCAGATCCGGATCACCTGCCCCTGCTGGAACAACGCGCGCCGGGCATAGAAGCGCAAGGCCAGCGCCGCGACGATGCCGAGCGCCAGCACCGCCAGGAATGGCTCCAAGCCGTTGCCGCCGATCAGGCTCGGAATGACCAGACCGCGATTGCTGAGGAAGGCGATGCCGAGCAGCGAGATGCTCTGCCGCGGATTGGGTAAGGCCGCGAGCACCGCCAGGTACCAGAACAGGATCTGGAACAGCAGCGGCAGGTTGCGGATGATCTCGACATAGATCTCGCCGACGCGCGACAACAACCAGTTGGGCGACAGCCGGCACAGCGCGACGATGAAGCCGATCAGGGTGGCGAAGAAGATGCCTACCACCGAGACCACGAGCGTGTTGAGGAGCCCGACCACGAAGACGCGCAGGAACGTGTCCGAGCCGGTGTAGGGGATCAGGGTCTGGTTGACGTCGAAGCCGGCGTTGTTGCGCAGGAAGCCGAAGCCGGCCGCGATATGCTGGTTTTCGAGGTTGGTGCGGGCGTTGGAGACGATCTCATAGCCGATCCAGCCCAGGATCGCCGCGAAGGCAAACTGGACGGCGACGCCGTTCCAGCCTGCCTTGCCGCCCAGAATGCGCCTGATCTTCAGCGCGATCTGGGGCGGCGGTTTTCGGGCCTCGGTGCTCATGCCGCTGCCAGCGGATCAGGGCGATCAGCGGATCGGCGGCGCGTACTGGAGACCGCCCTTGTTCCAGAGATTATTGAGCCCGCGGTTGATGGCGAGCGGCGAGCCCGCGCCGACATTGCGGTCGAACACTTCGCCGTAATTGCCGACCGCCTTCACGATCCGCACCACCCAGTCCTTGGTCAGGCCGAGCTGTTCGCCGAAATTGCCGTCGGTGCCGAGCACGCGCTTCAGCTCCGGATTTTCCAGTTTCGCCTTCTCGTCGACGTTCTTCGAGGTCACGCCAAGCTCTTCGGCGGTGACCATCGCGAACAGCGTCCATTTCACGATGTCGAACCACTGGTCGTCGCCGTGGCGCACCATCGGGCCGAGCGGCTCCTTCGAGATGATCTCGGGCAGCACCATATGGTCGTTGGGATTGGCGAGCTTCAGGCGGTTGGCGTAGAGGCCGGACTGGTCGGTGGTGAAGACGTCGCAGCGCCCGGCTTCATAGGCCTTGACGGTTTCGTCGTTGGTGCCGAACGCGATCACCTCGTACTTCATGTTGTTGGCCTTGAAGTAGTCGGCGAGATTCTGCTCGGTGGTGGTGCCGGTCTGCACGCAGACCGAGGCGCTGTTGAGCTCGAGCGCCGAATTCACCTTGAGCGACTTCTTCACCATGAAGCCCTGCCCGTCATAATACGTCACGCCGGTGAAGTTGGCGCCGAGCGAGGTATCGCGCGAGATGGTCCAGGTGGTGTTGCGCGAGAGCACGTCGATTTCGCCGGATTGCAGCGCCGTGAAACGGTCCTTGGCGGACAGCGGCACATACTTGACCTTGCTCGGATCGTTGAAGATGGCCCCGGCGATTGCCTTGCAGACGTCGACGTCGAGGCCGGTCCAGTTGCCCTTGTCGTCGGGCGAGGAGAAGCCCGGCAGGCCCTGGCTGACGCCGCAGGACAGCATGCCCCGGTCCTTGACGGTCTTGAGCGTTTGCGCATCGGCGGCTTGGGCTGAGAGGCCGGCGGCGAGAGCAAGGGTGAGAGCCAGGGTTACGCGTTTCATGGGCTTTGGGCCTTTCAAAGTCATCTCAAGGAACGTTGTCTCAGGATCATCCCTGCCGGGTCGGGCGTATGGAGGCCAGCCCTGCAAGAGTCATGCTGGAAAACCTTGCCGAACACTCGCCGATCCCGGGAGGCCATACCTTAATCCCCGCCGCTGGCGCCCGCCCTTTGTCTGGCTGTGGCACAACGTTCGGTCAGACGATGGATCGAAGGTCGCGGCAGGCCCCTCAACATGCGGCGACTGAATAGCACCTCCGCATCACAGAACGACTGGCGTGCCGGGTCAAGGGGTTGACGGGACTCTTCTGTGTTCTGTTATTAACGACAACGGCCATCGGCCGGCCTGCAGGGCGTCTTCCGCGTCCGGCGGAAACGCGGTTTTGAAAGCAGACGCATGGATTCCTCGCACCTCCAAGAGCAGCACGCCGAAACCCGCCTGGTTACCTCCGGCCGCGACACCAAGGCGCAGAAGGGGTTCGTCAATCCGCCCGTGTTCCATGGCTCGACCGTGCTCTATCCGACCGCCGAGGACCTGCACGCTCATCGCGGCGAGTTCACCTATGGCCGCCACGGTTCCCCCACCACCAAGGCGTTCCAGGAGACGCTGATGGCGCTGGAGGGGCCGCAATGCGCCGGCGTCGGCATCGTCCCGTCGGGACTGTCGGCGATCTCAACCACCCTGCTCTCGGTGCTGAAGGCTGGCGACCATCTCCTCGTCATCGACAACGTCTACCGACCATCGCGCAATTTCTGCAACGGCATGCTCGCCCGCTATGGCGTCGAGACCACCTATTTCGACCCGCTGATCGGGGCCGGCATCGACAAGCTGTTCAAGCCGAACACCCGCGCGGTGCTGGTGGAGGCGCCGGGCTCACAGTCGTTCGAGATGCCGGACATTCGCGCTATCGCCGATGTCGCGCATGCGCGCGGCGCGCTCGTGATCGACGACAACACCTGGGCGACGCCGCTCTACCACCGCTCGCTCGACCAGGGCGTCGACATCAGCATGCAGGCGGCCACCAAATATATCGGCGGCCATTCCGATATCATGTTCGGCACGATCTCGGCCAATGCCAAGGCCTGGCCGATGATTGCCGAGGGCATCCGCCTGCTCGGCGTCTGCGCCGGCCCCGACGACGTCTTCCTCGCGCTGCGTGGCCTGCGCACGCTGTCGGTGCGGCTGGCGCAGCATCATCGTTCCGGCCTCGACATGGCGCGCTGGCTCGCTGCTAGACCCGAGGTCGCACGGGTGCTGCATCCGGGCCTGGAGAGCGATCCCGGTCACGCCATCTGGAAGCGCGACTTCACCGGCGCGTCCGGCCTGTTCAGCATCGTGCTGAAGCCGGCGCCGCAGAAGGCCGTCGACACCATGCTCAACACGCTCAAGCTGTTCGGCATGGGCTTCTCCTGGGGCGGCTTCGAGAGCCTTGCGATTCCCTTCGACTGCGACGCCTATCGCACGGCGACCAAGTGGTCGCCGGGTGGTCCGACCCTGCGCCTGCACATCGGGCTCGAGAATACCGACGATCTCAAGGCCGATCTCGATCGCGGCTTCGCTGCCCTCAAAGCGGCAATGTGAGCCTGCTCACAGGGCATTGCGCCTGCGCACGCGCCAACGTGTGCCGGGCGGACGCGCAACGCGCCGCGGGAACGTGAGCCACCTGTAAACGTTAACGCCGACGCGCCAACAAATGGTTTGATCCGCTGACATTTGGCGCTAGCCTCACCAATCGACTCTTTTCCGGACACGGAGCATGGGAACATTGGTTCTGCTCGATCTGATGGGCGGCGTGGCATTGTTGCTGTGGGGCCTGCACATGGTCCACAGCGGGATTCTCCGCGCCTTCGGTCCCGACCTCAGGCGGCTGCTCGGCAAGGCGCTGAGCAACCGCGTCAGCGCCTTCGCCGCCGGCCTCGGGCTCACCGCCCTGCTCCAGAGCAGCACGGCGACCGCCCTGATCACCAGCTCGTTCGCGGCCGAGGGTCTTGTCAGCCTCGCCGCCGCGCTTGCCATCATGCTCGGGGCCAATGTCGGCACCACGCTGATCGTGCAGGTGCTGTCGTTCAACATCGCGGCCGTTGCGCCGGTGCTGTTCGTGCTCGGCCTCGTCGCCTTCCGCTCCGGCCCGCGCTCGCGGATCAAGGACATCGGCCGCGTCTGCATCGGCCTCGGCCTGATGCTGCTCTCGCTGCACATCCTGCTCGATACGCTCGCGCCGGCCGAGAACGCGCCCGGCGTGCGCGTGGTGATGTCGGCCATCACGGGCGATCCGGTCCTGTGCATCGTCATCGCCGCCCTCGTCACCTGGGCCGTGCATTCGAGCGTCGCCAGCGTGCTCCTGATCATGTCGCTGGCCTATTCGCAATTCATCACGCCCTACGCGGCGATGGCGCTGGTGCTCGGAGCCAATCTCGGCAGCGCCATCAATCCCGTATTCGAGGGTGCCAAGCGCGACGATGCCGCAAGCTATCGCCTGCCGGTCGGCAATCTCGTCAACCGTGTGGTCGGGATTGCGCTCGTCCTGCCCTTCCTGGGCACCATCGCCGAGCACATGCACGCCTGGCAGCCCGATCTCGCCAAGATGACGGCGGCTTTCCACATCGCCTTCAATGTCGGCACGGCCGTCGTCTTCATCGGCCTGCTCGACGTCATGTCGCGCCTGCTCACCCGCCTCTTGCCGGATCGCGTGCAGGAGGCGGACCCGGCCAAGCCGCGCTATCTCGACGAGACCGCGCTGGAGACACCGTCGCTGGCCCTCGCCGACGCCGCCCGCGAGACGCTGCGGATGGGCGATCTCGTCGAGGTCATGCTGCGCAAGGTGATGGCCGCGATGATGACTGGCGACCGTGCGCTGGTCGACCAGGTCTCCAAGATGGACAATTTCGTCGACGGTCTCGACGAGGCCATCAAGCTCTACGTGACCAAGCTGATGCGGGGCAGCCTCGACGAGAGCGAAGGACGGCGCGCGATGGAGATCATCTCCTTCGCCATCAATCTCGAGCATATCGGCGACATCATCGACAAGAGCCTGAGCGAGCTCGCCACCAAGAAGATCAAGCGGCGTTTCCAGTTCTCGGCGGAGGGGGCCGACGAGCTCGCCGCCTTCCACAAGCGCACGATGGACTCCCTGCGGATCGCCTTCGGCGTCTTCATGTCGGGCGATGCCAACGAGGCGCGCAAGCTGTTGGTGGAAAAGACCGCGCTGCGCAACACCGAGCTCGCCGCGGTGGAGCGTCACCTCGACCGCCTGCGCGAGGGCCGTCCCGAAACCATCGAAACCACGTCACTGCATCTCGACGTGCTGCGCGACCTCAGGCGCATCCACTCGCACATCTGCTCGGTCGCCTATCCCGTGCTGGACGCGGCCGGCGTGCCCTATCGCAGGACCGAGGCGGAGACGGCCGCCCTGCCCGCCCCGGGTGCGGCCTCGGCAGTGCCGCGCTAGCGCCCCGCTCACCGCTCCAGCGTCTTCGACGCCTTGCCGCGGTTCTTGAGGATCAGCATGATGTTGCGGATATAGATCACCGTCGCCAGCGATTGTCCGAGGATGATGACCGGCTCGCGCTTCACGACGCCGTAGACCAGCGTCATCAGCCCGCCGCCCATCGAGCAGAACCAGAACGCCATCGGCACCACGCTGTTGCCGGCGCGCTCGCTCGCGATCCACTGCACCAGGAAGCGCGCGGTGAAGAACAGCTGCGCGACGAGGCCGAAGGCCAGCCAGAAATCGAACTTGGCGACGAAGACGTCGTAGAGATAGTTGCTCAGCGCCTGACCGTATTGGATGATCATGCGTTCACCTCAGTCACTTCTGGCGTCGGCTTCTTGCGGCGGATCAGCCACCACACGCCGGCGAGATCCATGATTCCGATCCACAGCCGGTCGAAGAAGCCGTAGTTCGACACGCCGGAATGGCGCGGCCGGTCGATCACGTCGACATAGGCGATGGCGTAGCCTTCGCGGCGGACCAGCGCCGGCAGGAAGCGATGCAGCCCGTCGAAATAGGGCATCATCAGGAAGACCTCGCGCCGGAACGCTTTCAGCCCGCAGCCGGTATCGCGCGTGCCGTCCTTCAGGATGGCGTTGCGGACGCCGTTCGCCACGCGAGACTGGAATTTCTTGAAGCCGGTATCCTTGCGTCCGACGCGCTGGCCGGCGGCGAGGCCGACGCGCCCTTCTCCCTTCTCGACCGCTGCGATCAGGTCGGGCAGAAAGGCCGGATTGTTCTGGCCGTCGCCGTCGAGGGTTGCCACGATCCCCCCGCGCGCTGCGCGCACGCCGCTGCGCACCGCCGCGGATTGGCCGCCCGACTTGGCATGGCGGAGCTGTCGCAGATTGCCCCGTTGCGCCATCAGCGCCGCGAGCCGTTCGCCTGTCGCATCGGTCGAGCCGTCGTTGACGTAGATGATCTCGTAGGCCCAGCGACCATCGAGTGCCGCGCCGATCTCCGCGATCAGCGGCGCGATGTTGTCGGCTTCGTTGCGTACGGGAACGACGATGGAAACCGAAGGCTGGGACGTCGACAAATCAAAGCTCGTGGTTGGCATTGGCCTGCCCCAGGGGAACCAAGGGTCCCCGGCAGGCAGCCGCTTTTATGGGGCGGATGCCCCGTGGGCAACCCTTTTGAGGCGGCCCGAGACCGCCCCCGGGAGAGGCACGATGGTGCCGTCGGCGCGGATGGCAAAGCCCAGCCGCCGAGCCGCAAACCAGTAGCGAACCGCCATGGCGCCGACCATGCCGACCAGGGCACCGGCCACGACGTCGCTCGGGTGATGCGCGAGCAGCACCAGGCGGGTCAGCACGATCACGATTGCGTAAGTGAACATGAACACGCGCAGGCGTGGCCACAACGCCGAGACCGCAAACGCCAGCGCGAACGCTGCCACGGCGTGGCCCGACGGCAGGCTGGCATAGGCGCCGCTCCCCTCGAACGGCACGAAGTTGAAGGGATTGGCCTTGCCGCCGACAAACGGACGTCCGCGCCCGATGATGTATTTCAGGATCTCCGCGGCGAGCGCCGACACGGCAATCGACAGAAACAGGAATTGCACGCGCGTGCCGAACCCGAGCAGCAGCGTGCGCCGTGTGCCGTGCAGCCCTGCCGCAACGAGCGCCAGCACCACCAGGGCAGCTCCCAGCGCGATGAGCAGATACTCGTCCTTGCCGAAATCGGTGAGGATACGGATCGGCCACAGGCCGGGCGTGCCGCGCGCCGGCATTAGCTGGATCTCGGTTTGGTCGAAGGCGAGCATCAGCACGATGACGAGCGCCGCCCCCGCCGCGCTGAGCCACAGCGAATGCCGCGCCAGCTTTCGGGCGGCCTCGGCGCGTCGCGAATGCGAGGGCGTGCGCACGAGCTGGGCCAGCGCGCGGCCCGACACGGCGAGCAATTGCGCAGGATAGCCCGGACGTCGTGCGGGGCTGGTCGTGCCAGGCATCCTATTCGGTGCCTTCCGAGCGGAAGATCGCGATCGAGATCGCGCGGCCTTGCGAGAAATTGTAACCGTCGATGCGGGTGCCGACCTTGTAGCGGAGCCCGATCGCCTCGGCGCGCTGCACGAAGCTGCGCTCCGAGCGTTGCTCGATCAGCGCGAAGCGGCAGCTTCCCTGCCGCAGGAAGTCTGCCGCGCCCGAGCCGTCGGTGAGCATTGTCTGGGTGCCCGTCAGGAAGACGAGGCTCGGCTCGTGATAGCCGGCCGCCGCCGCCTTCGGCCCGACGCAGGTGACGTTGCGAAGTGCGCGTGCGACCTCGATGCTCGGGAATAGCGGCGTCAGAGACGGCAGCACGATGCCGTAGACCGTCACCGCCAGCATCAGCGCGGCGACCAGCGCATTGAGCAGCGACCGCTCGGCGCGGTTGGAATCGAACAGCCACCATGCGAACAGCCCGAAGATCAGCGACGCCGCGATGAACGGCCAGGCCACAAACGCCGGCTGCCGCGTCAGCACCACCGCGCCGACCACGGCGATGATCGAAGCCGCCACAGGGATCGCAAACCACCACGCCGAGCCGCGCGCCAGCCATGAGCGCGACAGCACGTTCCGCTCCACCGCGCCGGCGGTGAGAATGGCGATCGCCGGATAGAGCGGCAGCACGTAATGCGGCAGCTTGGTCAGCACCGCCTCGAACACGATCCAGGACGGGATCAGCCAGGCCAGCAGGAACTGGGCGCCCGGCTCGCGCCGCGCCCGCCACACCGCGGGCGCCGCCATTGCCGCCAGCGGTGCGCCCGGCCAGAACGTAATCCAGAACAGCGCCAGATACATGCCGGGCGGCGCGCCGTGGGATTCCTGGGCGCCCAACTTGCTCAGCATATCGCCGCCGACGGAGTCCGCAAAGAAGGCATCGCCCGCGCGCCAGAAGATCGCGACGAACCAGGGCAGCACCAGCACCAGCATCCACATCAGGCCCCAGACCGGCCGCAGCTTCCACAGCCAGGAGGCATCGCGGTCCTGGATCGCGAGCGCGACGATGGTCAGCCCCGCGAACATCAGGATCAGCGGCCCCTTGATCAGGATGCCGACAGCAAGCGCGCTCCAGAAGATTGCGGGCCAGCTCCAGGGCGGATGCGTCTCGTCCTCGGCGCGCTGCCAGGAGAGGTAAGCCCGCGCCATCGCGCCCATGGCCGCCGTCACGCAAAACAGCAGCATGGCGTCGGTCTTGGCGAGCCGCGCCTCGACGCCGAGCAGCACGGAAGCGCACATCAGGAGCGCGGCCAGCACCGCGGCACGCCGCGTGACGAAGCCGAGCGCGGCCCAATAGGTCATCAGCACCGCGCCGATCGCCCCGAACAGCGACGGCAGCCGGTACACCCAGATACGCAATTCGGCCTTCGGCAGCTTCAGCGCCGAGGCAGCTTCAACCGCAACCGACTGCAACCAGTAGATGCCGACCGGCTTTTTGTAGCGGACGTCCTCCTGGAAGCGGATATCGACATAGTCGCCGCTCTCGACCATCTGCTTGGTGGCCTGGGCGAACCGCGCCTCGTCGCGATCAACAGGCGGGATCGTGAAGAAGCCCGGCAGGAACAACAGCAGCGCGCACAGCAGCAGGAAGGCGACGGCGCGGGCATGGCTGGCCGTGGCGATGTCGAGCATGCTTACGAGTCGGCTGCCCGGATTTACAGGCGATTTCGGCTCGCGGGGCGCTCCAAAACGGGGGCTGGGATAGGTCTCGGCCATTGGTTCCGCTTACGCTGAAACCGCCATTCCGACAACCGGTTAAGGCCAAGGTCACTGAATTCGAATGACGACTGTGTCCGCGGCGCCCGTAGCGTCGATCACGGTGAGCCGCGCAAAGCCCGGACCAGGAGGATCGATCAAGCGCTGGCGACGGCCGTCGATTTCGCCAAGCGCCGTGCCGTTAACCATGACGGTCATGGGCAGCACGCCGCCGGCGACCTTGACCGGCATCGCTGCGCTCTCCGGGCCTCCGGACCGATCGACATCGATCCGCGAGCCGTTCAGCGGAAACTGGATATGCAGCGCCTGCTCGCGGCCGGTCCGCACCAGCTCTCCGACGGGGCGGAACCGCTTCAGCGGCAACGGCAGCTTGGCATTGCTGGCGACCAGGGTTCCCCTCGGCGGCTTCGGCAAGGGAGCGAGCGTCTTGCCGGTGCGGGCGAAGGCTTCGAACAGGATCGGTGCGGCGGCGACGCGCCCGATCAGGCCCGGAACCGGCGCGCCGTCGGGCCGGCCGACCCAGACGCCGATGGTCATCCGGCCGTCGAACCCGACCGACCAGGCATCGCGATAGCCGTAGGAGGTGCCGGTCTTGAAGGCGATGCGGTTGTGAGCGGCGTTCTCCGGCGGCGGCGTGCCCAGCAGCACATTGCCGACTTGCCACGCCGCGACGGGATCCAGAAGGCGGAGCGTCTCGCGGTCGTCCTTGTCCGCCATAATCTCGCGCAGCGGCTTGGTGGTGCCGAGGCGGGCGAAGCCCGCGTAGAGCTGGGCGAGATCCTGCAGCGTCACGCCGACGCCGCCGAGACCCATGGCGAGCCCCGGCGCTTCGTCCTTGGGCAGAACCAGATTGCCGCCGGCTTGGCGCAGCCGCGAGGCCAGCCGACTCGAGCCGACGCGGTCGAGCAGCACGATCGCCGGCACGTTCAACGACAATTGCAGCGCCTTCCTCACGGGCACCGTGCCCTGGAAGGTCATGTCGAAATTTTCCGGCGCGTAGGAGCCGAAGCGGACGGGACGATCGTCGATCAGGCTTTCCGGATGGACGAAGCCGTCCTCGAAGGCGAGCCCGTAGATGAAGGGTTTCAGCGTCGAGCCCGGCGAGCGGATCGCGCGGGTCATGTCAACCTGCCCCGCCCGGCTTTCGTCGAAATAATCGGCTGAACCGACGCGGGCGAGCACATCCCCGCTTTCATTGTCGACCACGATGATGCCGACCGAAATATTGGGTCCGAGCGCAATGGCGCGGTCGCGTGCCAGCGGCTCCAGCACCTTCTGCAAGTTCGCATCGAGCGTGAGCTTGATGACCGGCTTGTCCTTCACCGTCGACAACGCGGTGTCGGACGCATGCGGCGCCAGGATCGGCATCGGCTTGCGCAGCTTTGGCACGGGCACGGCCTTGGCCAGCTTTGCATCGTCTGCGCTGACCACATTCTCCTCGACCATGCGGTCGAGCACGCGGTCGCGGGCCTTGCGCGCGGCCTCGGGATGGCGGTCGAGCCGGCGCGTCTCCGGCGATTGCGGCAGCGCCACCAGCAGCGCGGCTTCCGCCAGCGACAGGCGCTTCGGCTCCTTGCCGAGATAGCCGATCGAGGCGGCGCGGATGCCTTCGAGATTGCCGCCGTAGGGCGCCAGCGCGAGATAGAGATCGAGAATCTGCTCCTTGCTCAGGGTCCGCTCGATCTCGATGGCGCGCACCATCTGCCGCAGCTTGGCGTAGAGCGAACGCTGCCGCCGCGGCTCCATCAGCCGCGCGAGCTGCATGCTGATGGTCGAGCCGCCCGAGACGATGTGGCCGCGCGTGCCGAGCTGCAAGGCGGCGCGACCCAGCGCCAGCGGGTCGATACCGTCATGGGCGTAGAAGCGCTGGTCCTCATAGGCGAGCAGCAGCTTCAGATAGGTCGGATCGACGTTGGCTTTGGCGTCGACCGGCAGCCGCCAGCGACCGTCGGCCATGGCGTAGGCCCGCAGCAGCTTGCCGTTGCGGTCGACGATGGTGGTGGAGACCTGGCGGGCCTCGTCGAGCGGGAGCGGACCGAGCGAGTAGACCCAGCCGACGAAGCCGATGATGGCGAGGATGAGGGTGACAGCTAGGGCGGACAGGAGGCGAAAGGCAATCAGCCCTCTCCGCCCGTCATGGCCGGGCTTGA
>NZ_CAKZJO010000067.1 GCF_936943645.1 uncultured Bradyrhizobium sp.
GCCGCCACCGCCCGAGGCTCCGCCCGCCGATGTGCCGCTCGACGCCGCTCCGGTGCCGCCGGTCGAGGCCGCACCGCCGCCGGTGCCGTCGGCTCCGCAAGCCGCACCGCCCTTGCCGCCGCGCGCGATCAGCGAAATCCTGGAGCCGCACACGGCCCGTGCGGCGCTCGCGCCGGAATTGCCGCCGGATCATCCGCTCGAGCCCGGCACGCGGCCGGGCGCGCGCATGGCGACGCCCTCGGAGCGCATCGCCGCCTCCGAGAACGCGATCAGCGAAATTCCCGCCGCGCCGAAAGAGCCGGTGTCGTCGTCGAGCTTCATCGCGGCCGCCCGCCGTGCCGCCCAGGCCGCCGCTGCGCAGCCGGAAAAGCCGGCCCGCGGTGCCAAGGGTGCAAAGGCCAGTGCCGATCGCGCCAAGGACAAGGGCAAGGACGGCGGTTCGACCCTCACCTCGAAGATCCGCTCGCTGCTGGTCGGCGCGAGCGTGGTCGTGATCGTGCTCGGCACCTTCAAGATGGCGATGAACCTGCTCGAGGGCAGCCCGCCGCCGGCGCCGCAGGCCATGGACAACACGATGAGCCAGCCCGCGCCGCAGGCTCCGCCGCCACCGCCGGTGATCGAGAACAAGCCCGCCACGCCCGAGCAGGTCACGCCGTCGATGACCTCGCCGACGCCGATCGGCCGGCAATCCCAGAACAATGCCGCGCCAGCCGCGCCCGCCCCGGCGAGCTCAGCCTCGGTTGAAATTCCGCCGGCGCCGGCCGCAGCGGTGCCGCCGCCTGCCGCGAGCAGCGACATCACGGGTGCACTGTCCGGCACGAGCCGCGCCAAGCTCAGCCTCATCCAGGTGCCGCCGAGCGAGAAGCTACCTGACGGCATCGGCGGCCCGGGCCTGCGCACCGCCGCGATGAAGGGCGATGCGACCGCGGCCTATGAGATCGGCGTGCGCTTTGCCGAAGGCAAGGGCGTTGCCACGAACTACGATGAAGCCGCGAAATGGTACGACCGCGCCGCGCAGGCCGGCGTGATCCCCGCCACCTTCCGCCTCGGCACGCTCTATGAAAAGGGCCTTGGCGTGAAGAAGGACGCCGACATCGCCCGCCGCTACTACACCCAGGCCGCCGAGCGCGGCAACGCCAAGGCGATGCACAATCTCGCGGTGCTCGATGCCGACGGCGGCGGACGCGGCGCCAACTACAAGAGCGCGGCGCAGTGGTTCCGGAAAGCCGCCGATCGCGGCGTCGCCGACAGCCAGTTCAACCTCGGCATCCTCTATGCCCGCGGCATCGGCGTCGAGCAGAACCTCGCCGAATCCTACAAATGGTTCAGCCTGGCAGCCGCCCAGGGTGATGCGGATGCCGCCGGCAAACGCGACGACGTCGCCAAGCGCCTCGACCCGCAATCGCTCGCCGCCGCCAAGCTCGCGATCCAGACCTTCAGCGCCGAGCCGCAGCCCGACGATGCCGTCAACGTCGCCGCCCCGAACGGCGGCTGGGACAGCGCACCGCAGGCAAGCGCCAAGCCCGCGCCGAAGCCGGTCGCGGCGAAGAAGTCCGCGTCCGCGGCGCATTAAGCTTTAGATCCGACCAAACGGGCCGCGGGCTTGCTTTGCCTCTCCCGCTTGCGGGAGAGGCCGACGCGCTCGCAGAGCGCGGCGGGTGAGGGCTCTCTCCACGCTGGGATTTGCTCCGCAATCTCCGACAATCCCGACGCGGAGATACCCCCACCCCAGCCCTCCCCCGCAAGCGGGAGAGGGAGCTAACTACCGATGCCGCGGCATCGTGCGCGCCTTATGCGATCGCCCCCCGCAAGCGGGGGAGGGAGCGCACATTCGTCGTGGCGACGATCGCGGATCTGACGCTCAAGCCCATTCACCACGCCCGAAATTCCGGGTCCCGCTCGCCTCCGAATTCCGCTATTGAGGGGCGCGGCAATCGTTCCGACCGTCCGGCGGGCATTGCGCGATAGTCGATCCGTCTCGCCGGAGCGTGGTCCTTCGATGCAGCTCTACCTTCCGATCGCCGATCTTCCCGTCAACGTCTTCCTGGTGCTGGCGATGGGCGCGGCCGTCGGCTTCGTCTCGGGCATGTTCGGGATCGGCGGCGGCTTCCTGATGACGCCGCTCTTGATCTTCATCGGCATCACGCCGGCGGTCGCGGTGGCCTCGGTGGCGAGCCACATCGCGGCCTCCTCCTTCTCCGGTGCACTGTCTTATTGGCGGCGGCGCGCGATCGATCCATCGCTGGCGAGCGTGTTGTTATGCGGCGGCGTCACCGGCACGGCGCTCGGCGTCTGGACCTTCACCCAGCTCCGTGCGCTCGGCCAGCTCGATCTGATGATCGCGCTCTCCTACGTCGTGCTGCTGACCACCGTGGGCAGCCTGATGTTCTCCGAAGGCCTGCGCGCCCTGATGCGGACCCGGCGCGGTGCGGTGCCGCCGCGGCGCACCCACAACTGGATCCACGGCCTGCCGCTGAAGATGCGCTTCAAGCGCTCGAAGATCTACCTGTCGGTGATCCCCGTGGTGGTCGTCGGCATCGTGATCGGCTTCATCGGCGCCATCATGGGCATTGGCGGCGGCTTCATCCTGGTGCCGATCATGATCTATCTGCTGCGGGTGCCGACCTCGACGGTGATCGGGACCTCGATGGTGCTGACGCTGGTCACGATGCTGTTCGCGACCATGCTGCACGCGGTGACCAACCATCTCGTCGACGCCGTGCTGGCTTTGATCCTGATGGTCGGCGGCGTCACCGGCGCGCAGTTCGGGGCACGTGCCGGCCAGAAGATCCGCGGCGAGCAGCTGCGCCTGCTGCTCGGGCTTCTGATCCTCTCGGTCGGAATCCGCTTCGCGATCGAGCTTGTGATCCAACCCTCGGATCTCTTCACCATCCGCGAGCTGGGGGTGAGCGGATGAGACGCGCTGCACTCGCACTCCTGTTCGTCCTGCTGCTCGGCCCGGCCGCGCGCGCCGAGAAGCTGATCGTGTCGGTCTCCAACCACCGCGTCACGGTGACGCCGAACTATTCGGGCGAAGAGCTGGTCCTGTTCGGCTCCGTCGAGAAGGACGCCACCACGCCCGCCGACCGCAAAGCCTATGATCTCGTCGTCACCGTGATGGGCCCGCGCGCCGACATGGTGACGCGGCGGAAGGAACGCACCTTCGGCATCTGGATCAACACCGACTATCGCCAGTTCCTGCAAGTGCCGAGCTATCTGGCGCTGTTCGCCAACCGTCCCTTCGAGGCCATCACCTCGCCCGAGATCGCACGGCGGCAGCAGATCGGGCTCAACAACGTGCTGCTGACGCAGCGGGTCAGCGGCGATTTTGCCGACGTGGTGCCGAACGACGCTTTTCGGTCCGCGTTCATTCGCTTGCGCACCCAGCGCGGACTCTATCGCGAGGATGGCAGCGCCGTGACGTTCCTGACGCCGACGCTGTTCCGCACCGGCATTCCGCTGCCGGCGGAGGTGCCGATCGGCACCTATGACGTCGAGATCAAGCTGTTCGCGAACGGCGCCTTCATCGGCAAGACCGAGACCGCGTTCGAGATCGTCAAGGTCGGCTTCGAGCAGTTCGTCGCGACGACGGCGCGGCAGAACGGCCTGATCTACGGCCTCGCCACCGCCGCGATGGCGCTGATGACGGGCTGGATGGCGTCGATCGTGTTCAGGAAGGATTGACGACATCGTCAGTGCAATGAGGACGGTTGCGTTTATCGCGCTCCTTCCTCTCGTGTCCCGGACGCGTCGCAACGCTCTTGGCGTTGCGGCGCAGAGCCGGGACCCAGAAAGCCACGGAATGCGGAGGCATGGGCCCCGGCTCAGCAGCGCACCGCACCGGACGATGCTTCGCATCGCCGGGGGCGCTGCGCTGCGTCCGGGGCACGAGGCCTGCGTTCGTGCAACGCCGTCAGAACGGCGAAGTGACGGCTACGGCGCCTCCACCACCGTCGGCACGCCGGGCTCCAGCAGACGCAGCCGCGTTCCGAAACCGAGCACGTCGAACGCCTTGCGCAGATCCTCGCTGTTCTGGCGGAAATGCGCCCAGCCTTCGGTATGCACCGGCACGATCGTGGCGTCGGGGAAGGCGCGTGCGGTCTCGATGGTGTCGTTGGTGTCCATGGTGAGATGGAACGGCCCGCGCGTCTGCGCCGCGCCTGCGAACGGCAGCACCACGCCGCATTTGAAGCGGCGCGCGACTTCGGCGACGCCGTCGAACCAGGTGGTGTCGCCGCTGACATAGACCGCGCTGGTGTCCTTGCGGCTCGACTGCACGACGAAGCCGATGACGTCGCCCGACAGCGGCTCGATTCCGGCCGGGCCGTGACGCGCCGGCGTTGCGGTGATGGTCAGCATGTTGCCGTCGCCGTCCTTGAGGTGCGCGGTCGCCCAGGGCGCGAGGCCTTCGACATGGCCGCCGAGGCGCTTGGCGCCCGCCTCCGTCGTCAGCACGCGCTTGACCTTGTGGAGAAAGTTGCGGCCGGAATTGTCGAGATTGTCCGAATGCTGGTCGTGGCTGAGCAGCACGGCGTCGACCGGGCCGATCGCATCGGGCTTCAATGCGGGGCCGATGGTCTTCTCCAGCGTCACATGCGGCAGCTGATAGGCGCCGGGCGCATCGAAGGTGGGATCGGTGAGCAGGCGGAAGCCGTCGATCTCGATCAGCGCCGTCGGGCCGCCGATCAGGGTGATGGCAATGGGCATGACAATTCTCCTCTTACACGACGGGCTTTGCGGGGCGCGTCACCAGGTAGATGCCGAGCGCAACCGGGATGATGCCGAGCAGGTCACGCGCCTCGACGTGCTCGCCGAGGACGAGATACGCGAACAGCATGCCGAGCGGCGGCATCAGGAAATGATAGGCGCTGGCGGCGGTCGCGCCGCACACTTTCAGGAGATGGAACCAGAGCCAGTAGGCCAGGATCGAGCCGCCCAGCACGAGGAACGCAAAGGCGCCGATCAGGCTGGGCGTGAAATCGATCGCATGGATATCGGCGAAGGTGAGCGCGACCGGCGCGAGCACGATGCCGGCGGCGAGGTTTTGCACCCCGTTGCCGATCCACAGGCTCCCCTTTGGTGCGAGCAGTTTGAACAGAATGGTGCCGGCGACGATCGAAGCGAGCGAGGCCAGCGTGAAGAGGATGCCGTGCAGGGAATCGGTGCCGACCGCCAGGCGATGCCAGACGATCGCGGTCACGCCGATGACGCCGAGCAGGAGGCCGCCGGCCTTGCGCCAGGTCATGCCTTCGCCAAGCAGCAGCGCGGCGAGCGCCGCCGTGAACACCGGATTGGCCGATACGATCAGGCCGCCGAGGCCGGCGGAGACCGATTGCAGCCCGGTGTAGCCGAGGCCGAGATAGAGCGCGTTGTTGGCGATGCCGAGCACGGCGAAAACAGCGGCATCGCGCCAGGACAGCGACCAGGCCTCGCCGCGAATCAGCGTGGCGCCGAGGATCAGGACCCCGGCGAGCGAGAAGCGCGCGGCGAGCAGGATCAGCGGCGGGCAATGGGTGACGCCGATCTTGCCGGCGACGAAGGCGTAGCTCCAGAGCAGGCAGAACAGGCCGATCGCGAGCGGCAAGGTGTTGAAGCGGCTGCGGGGAATTGAAATCGAGGGGGCGAGGGACATGAATGATCTCCTGGGCCCTCGATCTAGGGACGCGCCTTGTCATTTGGAAATTAAATGATTAACTGCGCATAAGTGGATTTTCGAATGGAGGCGGCCATGCTCGATCTCGAGCTGCTGCGCAGCTTCGTCTCGGTGGTCGAGGCCGGCGGCTTCACCCGCGCCGGTGAACGCGTCCACCGCACGCAGTCGACCGTCAGCCAGCAGATCAAGCGGCTGGAGGACGACATCGGCCAGGTGCTGCTGCATCGCGACGGCAAGACCGTGCGCCCGACCGAAGCCGGCGAGCGGCTGCTGTCCTATGCGCGCCGGCTGCTCTCGCTCGCCGAGGAGGCGCGCGACGTGCTGCGCCAGCCCGGCGGCGAAGGCGCGATCCGGCTCGGTATCCCCGAGGATTTCGCGGCGTACCGGCTGACCAAATTGCTGGGCGCGTTCTCGCGCTCGCATCCCGGCCTGCGGCTCGACGTGCGCGCCGACCAGAGCAAGCACCTCGCCCGCGATCTCGAGCGCGGCGAGCTCGACCTTGCGCTCTTCAAGCGCGAGGCCGGGGCCAACGGCGCGATCGCGGTGTGGCCGGAGCGGGTGCACTGGGTCACCAGCAAGAGCCATCCCATCGACGTCAGCGTCGCTTCGGTGCCGTTGATCGGCTTTCCGCTCGGCTGCATCTATCGCGCCGGGGCCATCCATGCGCTGGAAAGCGCCGGCCGCGCCTGGCACACCGCCTACACCTCGTCGAGTCTCGCCGGCATCCAGGCCGCGGTCGCGGCCGGCATGGGGCTGAGCATCCTGTCGGAGATGGCCATCCAGTCCGATCACCGCGTGCTGACGGCAAAGGACGGCTTTGCGCCGATCAACAGGACCGAGGTCGCGTTGATGGCCGCGCCGGATGCGAGCCCGGCGACGCTGCGGCTTGCGGATCGTCTCGCCGAGTTTTGCGATGCAGTGCAGGCCAAGGCAGCGTGAAGGCAGCGTGAAGGCAGCGTGAAGGCGGCTTGAATCCTCAGCGCCGCCGCCCGCGCCTCAATTCACCGCGGACATCAGCCTGGTGCCGCACGCATTCGCATAGAACTTGCCGCCGCATTGGCGCTTGATGGCGGCGCAGCGGGACGCGGGCGAGGCATTCTGCGGAACGGTGAAGCCGCAGCTCAGGCCGTCGGCGCTGCGACCGGGTTTGCCGGCGGCGAATGCGGCACTGGAGGCGCTGATGCAGACGACGAGCAGGGCCGCCGCGGCGATTTCGATCAGCACGCGCTTCAGCAGTTTCATGGGAATGTTCCTCCACACTGATGGCTGAATCTGTCCGCAATCTAGCACCGAATCCCGGTTTCTCCGTGCTCGTCCGGGTTCCCAAAGCGGCCCGTTCCTTGCATAAATTTACGCCAGCGCAGTGCACGGCCGCACCAGTGACAGTTCCGGTGCAGGGGCAGGACGCGTAGGGTGAGTGGTGTTCTTTCGACAGGAAGTGACGGCTTTGCAAGATCAATCGTTCCAGCCCAATTTTCCCGCCCCCACGCCGCCGATCGACGAGCTCGCGCTGGCTGAGATCAAGGGCGCGATCCTGGCGAAGCTGCGACTTGCCATCGGCAAGGATGCGGGCATGGCGACAAAGCACGACTGGTACCAGGCCGCGGCGCTGGCGCTGCGCGACCGCATCGTGCATCGCTGGCTCACCGCCGAGAAGCACAGCTACGACGCGGGACGCAAGCGCGTCTATTATCTCTCGCTCGAATTCCTGATCGGCCGCCTGTTCAGCGACGCGCTCAACAACATGGGCCTGTTGAAGATCTTCGAGGTCGCGCTCGGCGATCTCGGCGTCTCGCTGCCGGAGCTGCGCAAATGCGAGCCGGACGCAGCCCTCGGCAATGGCGGCCTCGGGCGGCTTGCCGCCTGCTTCATGGAGAGCATGGCGACGCTGTCGATCCCCGCGATCGGCTACGGCATCCGCTACGATTACGGCCTGTTCCGCCAGATCATCAATCAGGGCTGGCAGCAGGAATATCCAGACGAATGGCTGAGCTTCGGCAATCCCTGGGAATTGCAGCGGCCCGAGGTGATCTACGACATCAATTTCGGCGGCGGCGTCGAGCATGTCGACGACAAGGGCCGCGACCGCGCGATCTGGCATCCGGCCGAGACCGTGCAGGCGATCGCCTATGACACGCCGATCGTCGGCTGGCGCGGCCAGCACGTCAACGCGCTGCGGCTGTGGTCGGCGCGCTCGCCCGACCCGCTCAAGCTCGACGCCTTCAACCGGGGCGACTATGTCAGCGCCAGCGCCGAGCAGTCGCGCGCGGAAGCGATCTGCAAATTCCTCTATCCCAACGACGAGAGCCCGGCGGGCCGCGAATTACGGCTGCGCCAGGAATATTTCTTCGTGTCGGCCTCGCTGCAGGATCTGATCAAGCGGCACCTCGCCTCCGACGGCCAGTTGCGCAGCCTGTCGTCCAAGGTCGCGGTGCAGCTCAACGACACCCATCCGAGCCTTGCCGTCACCGAGCTGATGCGCATCCTCGTCGACCTCCACAATTTCCGCTGGGACGAGGCCTGGAAGATCACGGTCGCCACCCTCTCCTACACCAACCACACGCTGCTGCCCGAGGCGCTGGAGACCTGGCCGGTCGAGCTGTTCGAGCGGCTGCTGCCGCGACATCTGGAGATCATCTACCGCATCAACGTGCAGCATCTGGCTCTCGCGGAAGCGCGCTGCCCCGGCGACATCGACTTCCGGGCCTCGGTTTCGCTGATCGACGAGAAGAGCGGGCGCCGCGTGCGCATGGGCCAGCTCGCCTTCGTCGGCTCGCACCGCATCAACGGCGTCTCGGGCATGCATTCGGACCTGATGCGCGAGACCGTGTTCCACGACCTCAACCATCTCTATCCCGGCCGCATCACCAACAAGACCAACGGCATCACCTTCCGCCGCTGGTTGATGCTGGCGAACCCGAAGCTGACCGACCTGCTGCGCGAGACCTGCGGCGAGGCCGTGCTCGACGATCCCTCGCAGCTGTCGCTGATCGAGGCGCGGGCCAGCGACGTCGAATTCCAGAAGAAGTTCCGCAGCGTCAAGCTGCACAACAAGAACGCGCTGGCACGGCTGATCGGCGAGCGGCTCGGCATCAAGGTCGACCCGACCGCGCTGTTCGACGTGCAGATCAAGCGCATCCACGAATACAAGCGCCAGCTGCTCAACGTCATCGAGACGGTCGCGCTGTATCAGGCGATCAAGGACGATCCCAACGGCAATTGGGTGCCGCGGGTGAAGATCTTCGCCGGCAAGGCGGCGGCGAGCTATCGCTACGCCAAGCTGATCATCAAGCTGATCAACGACGTCGCGGAGGTCGTCAACAACGACGCTGCGATCGGCGGCAAGCTCAAGGTCGTGTTCCTGCCCGACTACAATGTCAGCCTCGCCGAGGTGATCATTCCCGCGGCCGACCTCTCCGAGCAGATCTCCACCGCGGGCATGGAGGCTTCCGGCACCGGCAACATGAAGCTGGCGCTCAACGGCGCCATCACCATCGGCACGCTCGACGGCGCCAATATCGAGATCCGCGACCATGTCGGCGCGGAGAACATCGCGATCTTCGGCATGGAGGCCGGCGACGTGATGATCCGCCGCAAGCAGGGGCTCGACGCCTCCGACGTGATCCGCAATTCGCCGAAGCTGCAGCGCGCCATCAACGCGATCGGTAGCGGCGAGTTCTCCCCGGGTGATCCCGGCCGCTTCGAATCGATCTCGCACGCGCTGCGCTATCTCGACCATTACATGGTCAGCGCCGATTTCGATTCCTATTACGAGGCGCAGCGCGCGGTCGACGCACGCTGGCAGGTGACGCCGGCCTGGACCCGCGCCTCCATCCTCAACGTCGCGCGCATGGCCTGGTTCTCCTCGGACCGCACCATCCGCGAATATGCCGAGGAGATCTGGAACGTGCCGGTCAACCCGACCACGCCGCTGCTGCCGAACGTCCGCGACGCCACCGGCTGATTTTTCCGCGGCGTGGAAGCGCGGCTACCCCAGAGGTAATTGCACAAACCGGCGCCGGACGTGATATGACGTCCGTCATTGAAAGCCGGATCAAACAATGCACGCCAAGCTCCCGCACCCCTTCGACGACGCCACCCGCATCACCGCGGGCGACTCGAGCTGGCAGGGGCACACCAGCGACGATTACTGGGCCTTCGTCGGCCCGTTCGGCGGCGCCACGGCCGCGACGATCTTGCGTGCGCTGATCGAGCATCCGCAAGCCGCCGGCGATCCGCTGGCGCTGACCGTCAATTACTGCGCGCCGATCGCCAAGGGCCCGTTCGATCTCGACCTGCGGCTGGTGAAGGCCAACCGCTCCAGCCAGCACTGGAGCGTCGAGCTCAGCCAGGGCGGCGGCGAGGTCGCAACGCTCGCCACCGCCGTGTTCGCCGAGCGGCGGCCGTCCTGGGAGCACCGGGTGGCGCAATATCCTGAAGCCAAGCCGTACGAAGAGACGCTGCCGTTCCCGAAGATCAAGGCGTCCTGGGCCAACCAGTACGAATTCCGCTTCGTCGAGGGCGAGATGCGGATCGGCCCGCCGCAGGCCGAGCTCGCCAGCACCTATTCGAAGATCTGGATCAGCGACCGCACGCCGCGCAAGCTCGACATGCTGTCGCTGATGTCGATGTCGGACGCCTTCTTCGGCCGCATCTTCCACGCGCGGCGCGAGCTGGTGCCGTTCGGCACGGTGTCGCTGACGACCTATTTCCACACCGACAGCGACGAGCTCGCGGCGGAAGACATCACGCGCGTGCTGGCGACGGCGGATTCGAAGATCATGCACAAGAGCTACGCCGACCAGAACGCCGAGCTGTGGTCGCCGAACGGCCGCCTGCTCGCGACGACGACGCAGATCGCGTATTTCAAGGCGTAGCCCCGCTCGTCGTCCCGGACAAGCACAGCGAAGCGGAGCGCAGATCCGGGACCCATAGCCACAGGGAGTGGTTTGACGAAGATTCGGAGTTGCCTTTTCTTCGCCGGTACGCGCTCTGCACTCTCTCGATGGATCACGCGGTATGGGTCCCTGCGTTCGCAGGGACGACACCGAGTGTGTGGTTGCGCCGGAGATCACAAGAACCGATAAACAAAAAAGGGCGGCCTCGCGGCCGCCCTTTTGCATTTCAAGCGACAGCGCTTACTCCGCCGCGAGCTTCACGTCCGGCGCGGCGGCGCGCACGTCGGCGTCGACCTGGGCTTCGAACTTGGCAAAGTTCTTCTGGAACATGCCGACCAGCGCGCGGGCGGTCTTGTCGAACTCGTCCTTGTCCTTCCAGGTGTTCACCGGGTTCAGGATCTCGGCCGGCACGCCCGGCAATGCGGTCGGGACCGCGAAGCCGAAATACTTGTCGGTGCGGAATTCGACGTTGCGAAGCGAGCCGTCGAGCGCGGCGGTGAGCAGCGCACGCGTCACCTTGATCGGCATGCGGGAACCTGTGCCGTACTTGCCGCCGGTCCAGCCGGTGTTGACCAGCCAGCAATCGACATTGTGCTGGGCAATGAGGTCACGCAGCATGTTGCCGTAGACGGATGGATCGAGCGGCAGGAAGGGCGAGCCGAAGCAGGTCGAGAATTCCGGCTGCGGCTCGTTGCCGAGACCGCGCTCGGTGCCCGCGACCTTGGCGGTGTAGCCGGACAGGAAGTGATACATCGCCTGCGCCGGCGAGAGTTTTGCGATCGGCGGCAGCACGCCGAAGGCGTCGGCGGCGAGCATCACCACGTTCTTCGGCTGCGGCGCGCGGCCGGTGCGCGAGGCGTTCGGGATGAAGTCGAGCGGATAGGCCGAACGCGTATTCTCGGTCTTGGAGCCGTCGTCGAAATCGACGATGCGGGTGTCCTCGTCGAGCACGCAGTTCTCGAGCACGGCGCCGAAGCGGGTCGAGGCCGCGAAGATCTCGGGCTCGGCTTCCTGCGACAGCTTGATGCACTTGGCGTAGCAGCCGCCTTCGAAGTTGAAGACGCCGTTCGGGCCCCAGCCGTGCTCGTCGTCGCCGATCAGCGTGCGGTTCGGATCGGCCGACAGCGTGGTCTTGCCGGTGCCGGAGAGGCCGAAGAAGATCGCGGTGTCGCCCTTGGCGCCGACATTGGCCGAGCAGTGCATCGGCATCACGCCGCGCTCGGGCAGATAGTAGTTGAGCGTGGTGAAGACCGACTTCTTCATCTCGCCGGCGTAGTAGGAGCCGCCGATCAGCACGATCTTGCGGGCGAAATCGATCGCAACGACGTTCTCCGAGCGGCAGCCGTGGCGCTTGGGATCGGCGCGGAAGCTCGGCATGTCGATGATGGTGAGCTCCGGCACGAAGGTCGACAGCTCGATCGCCTCGGGGCGGATCAGCAGCGTGCGGATGAACAGCGAGTGCCAGGCGAGCTCGGTGAAGACGCGCGTCTTGATCCGGTAAGCGGGATCGGCACCGCCGTAGAGATCCTGCGCGAACAGCTTCTTGCCTTCGGCGTGCTTGAGGAAGTCCTGATACAGCGTCTCGAACTGCTCTGCGGTGATCGACTGGTTGCCGGCCCACCACATCTTCTTGTCGGTGGTGGCGTCGCGTACCGTGAACTTGTCCTTCGGGCTGCGCCCGGTGAACTCGCCGGTGTCGGCGCAGAGAGCGCCGTCAGCAGAGAGCACCGCCTCGCCCGCCGCGAGCGAGTATTGATAGAGCTGCGGCGCACCGAGGTTCCAGTGAACCTGCTTGAGATTCTTTAAGCCGAATTTGTCGGCGCCGAAGGCACCGTTGCGCACGCCCGTCTCTTGCACGAAAAAGTCCTCCTAGAACCCGCGACATCCAGCGCGACCAAGTTTGGCCGCCATCGCAGTCACCGTGATTAATGGGCCATTCGGCCTCGGCTGAACGACCTAATACTGATGAACGCTGGCGTTGCCAAGCTGATCCCGCAGGATTTGGTTTATTCAAGGACCGCGCCAAACGTCGCGCATGTCAGCCTTGAACGAACGCGACGAGAAAACGCAAATGATCGCGCAACCAAATGCGCGTTTGCGCGTTAGATCGGGTTATTGCGACGCACAATCCCCGCGGTGTCGTGTTATCTTACCTCGCCTTCGCCGATCAGTGCGAACGGCCCCCACATCGCAGGGTAGGCGTTGCGCGGCGACGAGGCGTCGTCGACAAAAGTTAACATCGCGCGGCGCAGGGCTTCGGCACGCCCGATCCCCGGTTCGTTCTTGAGCAAATCGAAAGTCGATGTGGTCAAGCGGGTGGCGGCTTCCGAATCCACCGCCCAGTGCGAGACCAGAAGCGCGCGGGCACCTGCGTAGAAGAACGAGCGCGCCAATCCCGACAGCGCCTCGGCGCCGGGCTTGTCACCGGCGATGGTGTTGCAGGCAGACAGCACCACCCAATCGGCGTTGAGCTTGAGCTGAGCCACCTCGCTCGCGGTCAGAAGACCGTCATCGAGCTCCGACGGCTGATCGGGAATGGACAGCGCAAGCGAAGGCTCGCCCAGTCCCTTGACGTCGCCGGCCACGAGGCCGTGGGTGGCGAAGTAGATGATGTCGTATTGAGCAAGCGCTGCACGCTTCAGCGTCGTTTCGCTGGCATCGCGTCCCAGATGGATGTCGGCTTCAGCCGCGCCGACGTCCCTCGCCACGGCGTTCAGTTCGTCCGCGGTGTCGGGAAGCTGCGGCAACGCCTGCGCCAGTCGCGCGCGATCGACGCCAGCGCCGCGCCAGAAGTCGGTATAGGCGATCGTCGCGATGCTGCGCGCGGCGACCTTGCCGCCTGCAGCGCGACGGTCGACAGGTCCTTCCGCGGCGGGATTGAAGACGGGATCGCCGAAGCCGGTCATCGGCTTGACGCCCTGATCCTTGCGGGCGAAGGCACGCAGCGATTTCAGGGAGATCACCGAGGGCAGCACCGAGACGGCCTGGCGCCGCAGCAGCCAGGCGGCGTTGCGATAGCCTTCGAGCCTGTCGGGAATCGCCGCCTGCGGCTTCTCCGTCACCAGGAGATGAAACGGCAGAGCCGTCAGCGCCGCCGACGGCACGACCAGCAAATTGCGCTTATCCCTGGTCAACGCCTCGACCGGGCCGAGCAGTGCGACATAGAGCTCGTTGGCGAGCGCAAGATCGAACAGGCCCGATTTGCCGGAAGCATCGCGCGCCTTGCCGACATCCAGCCCCTTGCGGAACGCCGTGACCTTCTGCGTCATCGCATCCGTGCCGAGCGGGATCTCCTTCCAGTCGGCCCCCTCGCGCGTGATTGCGACGACATAGCTCTGCTTGTCGACAACGGAATAGACCACCATCGCCTCGTCGGCCGACAGCAGCGGCTGGATGTCCTTCACTGCCAGCGGCAGCGGATTGGAGAGCGAGGCGTAGTCGGGAAACTCGAGCGTGAGGGTCTTCTGCAGGCCCGCGCGCTCGTTCGCGATCGCAGCGATCCGCGCGCGGCTGCGCTGCTCGGTTGCCGCATCGCGCTGCGCCGAGGGCTTCGACACCGCGGCGATAATCGCCTTGTCGAGCGCCTCGGACTCGGCGGCGAGATCCTGATCCCGGCGCACCAGTTCGGCGAGCCGGTCGCTGCCGGCCGCCAGCCGCACCGCGAGCTTGTTCACCGCGGAGGCGGCGGAGGATTGTGTGCCGCGCTGGATCGCGGCGAGCGCGTCGTCCAGCGCCTTGTCGCTCGGCAGGAGCGCCTGCTGGCGCGCAGCGAACAGGATCGGCAGCACGACGGGCAGTTGCGCGCGATTGCCGGCAAGCGTCCTTTGCGCGAGCGGCAAGGCGTCCGCGGTCCGGCCCGACACCTGAAGGAAATGGGCGAGATTGCTGGTCGAGGTCGCGACATCGGGATGGTCGGGTCCCAGCGCGCGCTCGCGGATGGCAAGCGCGCGGCGATAGAGCGGCTCGGCATCGGCATAGCGCTGCTCGTGCTCGTAGAGACCGGCGAGATTGTTGAGCGAGCGCGCCACGTCGGGATGATCGGCTCCCAGCACCTTTTCGCGGATCGCGAGCGAACGCTTGATCGGCGCCTCGGCCTCTGCGTCTCGGTTGAGGTCGCGATCGACCTGACCAATGTTGTTCAGGACGGTTGCGACCGCGGGATGCTCGGGGCCGCCAACCTTCTGGTAGATCGCAAGCGCCCGCTGAAACAGCGGCTCGGCCTCGGCCTGACGCTGCTGCTTGACGTAGTACGTGGCGAGGTTGTTCAGGGACTGGCCGACGTCGGGATGCTCGCGCGACAGCGCCTGCTCGCGGACGGCGAGCGCGCGCTTGAACAGCGACTCGGCCTCGGTGAAGCGGCTCTGACGCTGATAGAGCGCCGCAAGATTGTTCAGGAGAGGCGCGATTTCGACGCTGCCCTGACCGGTGCCCTTCTCCATCAGCGCAACGGCGCGCTTGTAGAGCGGCTCGGCCTGATCGTCGCGGCCCTGGTCGGCGTGGATCTGCGCGAGGTTGTTGAGCGCCGCGGCGAGGTCGCGGTTGTTGCTGGTCTTCTCGAGCCCGGCCACCATGGCCTGCGCCAGCGGCAGCGCCTCGGAATATTTGCCGGCGCTGCGGAGCGCATTGATGCGCGCGCTCTGCGCCGAGAGGTCGCCCTTCTGGGCAAGACCGGGCGCGGCAAACGACGTGGTGATCGCGAGCGCCAGACCCGCAGTCCATGCCAAACGACGACGCGTCATCAACCCTCTCGCTGTGAGCCTCAAGACCTACCGTCTTGGGTCGCAGCGATGGGGAGCGGCGTTCAACGCATTGCGCTTCAGTCCATCTTCGTGCGGGCTTCGCCGGCCAGGCGCACCAGCATCTTGCGGAGCGACGTGCCGTCGGTGACCCGTTCCGGGAAGTCCAGCCGCAGCACGGTCTGGCCGTCCTGCATGTCGAGACCTTCCGGATCGCAACCGGTGCAGCGCCAGTCGCCCACGGGCGCGCCCAGGAGCCTGGTCGCGTAGAGGCCCATGGTCTCGCGATGGTCGGCATTCATGTGCGCGACCGCGCCCTCCTCCGCCGCCAACAGTTCCTCGGCGCCGGCAAGATCCGTGAGGAACCGCTCGGGCTTGAGGTCGACGATTCGACCGAAGCCGGCCACCAGATGGGTTCCCGTGGGACGAATTCGGAAGAAAGAGAAATCCTTAAAGGAAACAAAGTCTTCCGCCGACGGATGGGCATTGAGATACCGCCGCTGGAGCAGCTCCTTGTCGGTATCGGCCTGCTCCGCCCGGCCCGACAGCATGATCCGGGCCCCTTCCAGCGGATCGCCCGCCGCCCGCTCATCCAGCATCAGGGAGACCCGGCTGTCCGCCAGGATGTTCTTCGTGTGCACGGCGAGGCCGGAGATCAGCAGAATCGGCGAGCCGTCGGGGTGGCTGGCCAGATTGACCAGGGAACAATAGGGATCGCCGCTGCCGGTCATGAGGGTTGCGAGCGCCCCCTGTCGCGATCGCCGCAGCAGGGATTTGGCGAGCTTTCCGGGGTCGAAATCAGGGGTCGGTTGCATCGGCTTTCTCGGCTCAGGTGGTTGCAAGGGGGGCCTTTTTTCGGGTAAACGGGGGCCCGGTTATGGGTCGACATGCGGCGAATCTGCCGTGTTTCGTGGAACTTGGTCACACTTCAGCCCAGCTTGCATTGCTCGGTGACAAGGTTCGAACGCCGACATCGGCACCCATGTATGCGGCGCATCAGTGGATTGCTCGCCGTTTCAAGCCACGACCCAAACGGAAAGCAGAAAGCAGAGGCTCATGCCCACAATCGCTTTGGTCGACGACGACCGCAACATTCTCACATCCGTCTCGATCGCGCTGGAAGCCGAAGGCTACCGCATCATGACTTACACCGACGGCGCCTCCGCGCTTGACGGTTTCCGCACCACCCAGCCCGATCTCGCCATCCTCGACATCAAGATGCCGCGCATGGACGGCATGGAGACGCTTCGTCGCCTCAGGCAGAAGTCCGACCTGCCGGTGATCTTCCTGACCTCCAAGGACGAGGAGATCGACGAGCTGTTCGGCCTCAAGATGGGCGCCGACGATTTCATCCGCAAACCGTTCTCGCAGCGCCTTTTGGTCGAGCGCGTCAAGGCCGTGCTGCGCCGCTCGGCGCCGAAGGACCCGACCGTCGCGCCGAAGGAGAACGACGCCAAGGCGCTCGACCGCGGCCTTTTGCGCATGGATCCGGAACGGCATACCTGCACCTGGAAGAACGAGCCGGTGACGCTGACCGTCACCGAATTCCTGATCCTGCAGGCGCTGGCGACCCGCCCAGGCGTGGTGAAGAGCCGCAACGCGCTGATGGACGCCGCCTATGACGACCAGGTCTATGTCGACGACCGCACCATCGACAGCCACATCAAGCGGCTGCGCAAGAAGTTCAAGGTGGTCGACAACGAGTTCGAGATGATCGAGACGCTCTATGGCGTCGGCTACCGCTTCAAGGAAGCCTGAGGCTCGCGCAGCCTCACTGAGAACATCGTCGGTTCTGATGCCGTCGGGACCGGGATCGCTCCAAAGCGCGACGAGATCGTCGCGCTTTGGGTTATCGTTTAGGCATGATCTTTTCGGAAAACCGCTACACACTTTTCCGGATCATGCTCTAGGATGCGGGGACCTTCTCGCAAGCTGTCCTAACGCGGGCGTAAGCATTGCTTGACCGAACGCAGCCTGATCCAAACCAGAGCGCCGAGGATGTCGCATCCGGCGGCATTCCTGAGCAATTTGCCGAAGACAAGCCGCAGGGCTTCCGGCCGCTGAACTGGCTGAAGCGCGCCGGGCAGTTCTTCTTCGCACTGTCGTTCTCGAGCCTGACCCGCCGCATCGTCTCGCTCAACCTCGCCGGCCTCGTCGCGCTGGTCGCCAGCATCCTCTATCTCTCGCAATTCCGCGCCGGCCTGATCGACGCGCGGGCGCAGAGCCTGCTGGTGCAGGCCGAGATCATCGCCGGCGCGATCGCGGCCTCCGCCACGGTGCAGACCAACGCCATCACCATCGACCCCGACCGGCTGCTCGACCTCAAGCCGGGCGAGACCTATGGCGGCCCGGACGAATATTCGCCGCTGGATTTCCCGATCAATCCGGAGCGCGTCGCGCCGGTGCTGCGCACGCTGATCTCGCCGACCAAGACCCGCGCCCGCATCTACGATCCCAACGGCAGCCTGCTGGTCGACAGCCGCAACCTCGAAAACGTGCTGCGCTACAATCTGCCGCCGCCGGCCGACAAGCCCGGCATCGTCGAGCGCGGCATGGTCGCGGTGCGCACCTGGCTGAACCGCGGCGACCTGCCGCTCTATCGCGAGCTCGGCCCCGAGAACGGCAACGGCTATGCGGAGGTGGCCGACGCGCTCCAGGGCCAGAAGCGCTCGATGGTGCGGGTCAATGCGCGCGGCGAGGTGATCGTCTCGGTCGCGGTCCCCGTGCTGCGCTCGCGCGCCATCCGCGGCGCCCTGATGCTGTCGACGCAAGGCGACGACATCGACCAGATGGTCACCGCCGAACGCCTCGCCATCCTCAAGGTCGGCGGCGTCGCGGCCGCCGTCATGATCATGCTGTCGCTGCTGCTCGCGAGCACGATCGCAGGCCCCGTGCGCCGGCTCGCCGACAGCGCCGAGCGCGTCCGCCGCCGCATCAAGGCCCGTATCGAAATTCCCGATTTCACCCGCCGCCGCGACGAGATCGGCCATCTCTCCGGCGCGCTGCGCGACATGACGAGCGCGCTCTACAGCCGCATCGAGGCGATCGAGATGTTCGCCGCCGACGTCGCGCATGAGCTGAAGAACCCGCTGACCTCGCTGCGCTCGGCGGTCGAGACGCTGCCGCTGGCGCGCAACGAGACCAGCCGCGCGCGCCTGCTGGAGGTGATCGAGCACGACGTCAAGCGGCTCGACCGCCTGATCTCCGACATCTCCGACGCCAGCCGTCTCGATGCCGAATTGCAGCGCCAGGATGCGATCCCGGTCGATCTGCGCCGGCTGCTGACGACGCTGGTCTCGGTCGCCAACGAAACAAAGCTCGGCCACGATGTCGCGGTCGAGACGCGCTTCGAGGGCCGCAGCGCGAATGACACCTTCGCCGTGAGCGGCCACGATTCACGGCTTGGACAGGTCGTCTCCAACCTGCTCTCCAACGCGCAATCGTTCTCCGAACGCGGCAGCAAGGTGCGCCTGACCTGCCGCCGCGTCCGCAGCGAGATCGAGATCGTGGTCGACGATGACGGCCCGGGCATCCGCGACGATGCGCTGGAGCGCATCTTTGAGCGCTTCTACACCGATCGTCCGCATCAGGGCTTCGGCCAGAACTCCGGCCTCGGCCTGTCGATCTCCAAGCAGATCGTCGACGCGCATGGCGGACGGATCTGGGCCGAGAACCGCGCAGGCCCGCCGGACGACGAGGGCGTTCCGACCGTCACCGGCGCGCGCTTCGTGGTGAGGCTGCCGGCGCTATGACCCAAGGTAGCTTGAACGACGGCAGCTCGAGCGAAGGCGGGCCGAGCGTTCACGCCTCCGCGGTCAAGGTCGGGCATCTGGCCGTGCTGATCCGCGGGCCCTCCGGCTCCGGGAAGTCGCGCCTTGCCTTTGATTTGATCATGGCGGGCCGCGCTGGGGTGATCGAAAGGGCCGTTCTGGTCGGGGACGACCGTGTCCATCTGGCGACAGTCGGCGGTGAAATTGAGGTCCGCCCCGCGCCGCGCCTGGCCGGTCTGATCGAGATCCGGGGCCTCGGGATTCGCCGCTGCGACTTCGAAGGCCATGCGACCGTCGGTCTCGTGGTCGATCTGGACGCCGCGGACGCGGAGCGCCTGCCGCCGGCCGACGCCCTGAAAACCAGCATTTCCGGTGTCGAAATACCGCGAATTCCCGTTGCCCGCGACACTTCGCCCCTCCCGCTGGTTGTCGCGGCCTTGACCACTACCAAGAGTTCATCTTCCGTTAACCCTTCCGGCGATTGTTTGAAGGGAAATGGTAACCATATGAACCCCACTATCGCGACCGAATAGACCGGCGCAGCTCCCCTCATCCATCCGTCTAGTTTCAGGGAGATACGCAACATCCCCTCTTGCGCGGGGGCTCTGGATGGTCAAAGTGGCGCGTTCGTGCGGTGCACCAAAAGCGCCCGCGAGGAGTTTTCCGATGATTGGTCTAGTACTTGTGACCCACGGGCGCCTTGCCGACGAATTCAAGGCGGCGCTTGAACATGTCATGGGCCCACAAAAGCAAATCGAAGCGATCACGATCGGTGCCGAAGATGATTCCGATCTCTGCCGAAGCGACATCATCGAGGCGGTTAACCGCGTCGATTCCGGCGACGGCGTTGCGATCCTCACCGACATGTTCGGCGGCACGCCGTCGAACCTCGCAATATCCTGCATGAGCCGGCCCAAGGTCGAAGTGCTCGCAGGCATCAACCTGCCCATGCTGGTGAAGCTCGCCAAGGTGCGCGAGGAGCGTCCGCTGCCCGATGCGATCGCGATGGCGCAGGAAGCCGGCCGCAAATACGTCACCATCGCCAGCCGCGTGCTCGCCGGCAAATGAGCGACGAGGCGCCACAAGCGGGGACAGGCGTGCCCGCGGGCGCGATCTCCAAGGATCTCCTGATCATCAACAAGCGCGGCCTGCACGCCCGCGCCTCCGCGAAATTCGTCCAGGCGGTCGAGCGCTTCGACGCGCAGGTCTGGGTCACGCGCGGCGGCGAGACCGTCGGCGGCACCTCGATCATGGGCCTGATGATGCTGGCCGCAGGACCGGGCACGACCATCACCGTCGCCGCCGCCGGCACCGATGCCGAAGCCGCGTTAGCTGCGATCACCGAGCTCGTTGAAAGCAAGTTCAACGAGGAAGGGATCTGAGCCGCACGCGCGGTGCCGTAGGGTGGGCAAAGCGAAGCGTGCCCACGATTTGCGTGCGATCAGCGACAGATGGTGGGCACGGCGCTTCGCGCCTTTGCCCACCCTACGGCAGCTGCGGTACCTTCACTGCTTCCCCGGCGGCGCGATGTAGACGTTCCACGTCATCGACGGGCCGGCCTTGCCGTGGGTGAAGCGGCGCGTGGTCATCACCATGCGTTCGGCGTTCGGCGCGGTTTCGGACACCCATTTCTCGAATTTCGGCAGGCGCTCGTCGGTCGCATCGACCACGCCGATGAAGCCGTATCGCTTGACGTCGTCGAGCGAGGTCAAGCCGGAGGCCCAGGCCTCGTTCGGCGTGAACGGGCTCGGATGATCGGGGCTGTAGAACACCATCGGCTGGATCGTCTCCATCGTCCCCGCGACGACCGCCCAGCGCGAGGCGAAGCGCGCGTGCCAGGCCTGGGTCAACTCGCGCGCCAGATCCGAGCGCGCGCCATAGGTCGCGGTGTTGCCGGCATTGGCCGCCATCTCGCGCGCGGCGATCCAGGGCGAGGCGACCAGCGTCGCGACGCTGAGCACGAGCCAGATCGCGGCGATGTTGAACAGGCTCGCAGCCTGCACACGCAAGGTGGGGATCGCGACCAGCGCCAGGGGCACCAGGAAGAACAGCGAGATGCCCCAATCGGTCTTCATGTAGATGCTGAAGAGGAGCGCGCCGAGCGGCGGGCCGAGCGCGACGATGATCTGGATGATCCAGACGTTCAGCGCCTGCGCGCGATTGACGCCCGGATTGGCGCCGCGTGCCCAGGCGCGCGTGACGATGCGCATGGGCGCGCGCGCGAGCAGCGTCATCCACGGCGGCACCAGGGCCATCGCCAGCGCGGCCAGCGCCACCGGCAATGCCAGCAGCCCGATATTATGCAGCGCGTAGCCGGCGACCAGCTGATGCACCTGGCTCGCGTCCTGGAGGCTGTAGGTGTCGCCGGCATAGGTCAGCGGCACGAAATGCGCCTCCGCCAGCCAGACGATGTGCGGGATCATCGCCACCACCATCGTTGCGATCGCGACCCATGGCGCCGGCGAGGCGAGGAATTTCAGCCGCTCGGGATGGATCAGCGCGGCAAGGCCGATGGCGCCAATCATCGTCAGCACCCAATATTTGGTCATCAGCGCCAGCGCGCCGGCGAGCCCGAGCCAGATGCCTGACTGCCAGCTCCGCTTCTCGAACGCATCGAGATAGGCGAGCACCAGCAGCGGCAGCGTGACGAGCTGCAGCAGATCCGGGTTGTACTTGAAGCCCTTAAAATTGAAGATCGGGTAGAGCGCGACCATCACCACGACCAGGAAGGCGCGGCGCGCATCCACGACGCGCAAGGCCACCAGCCAGCAGATCACCATGCCGACGCCGACGGTCGCCATCGCCAGCGCATAGGTCGCCCAGTCCGCCGCCGGGAATGCCTTGAACCAGAGGCCGGCGACCCAGCCCGACAGCGGCGGATGCTTGCCGTAGCCCCAGAGGAATTTCTGGCCCCAGCCATAGGCTTCTGCGACGTCCATGTGAACGTCCTGCGCCGCCTTCAGATTGATCAGGATGAAGGTCCAGAGCACCGCATGCAGGATGGCGAGCTGGATCACCAGCCACAATCGCGCCTCGGGGCGGACCGCGCAGGCAACCAGCCAGGCCCGGAAGCGGTCAAAGCTCAGGCGGGTCTTCGGACGCGCCCTGACGGTGGGGATCGAGGTGGTCGACATGGGCCTGGACATGGGCCGTTGCCTAGCGCGTTTTGAGCGATCGTGGAATCAGCTTGGCGTGAACAAAGGCCCTGAAAATACAGCAATAAGGTTGCCGCACGGGGATGTGAGTGGTATCCCGCGCCCATGACGACCGTCCCCATTTCCAACATCCGCAATTTCTCCATCGTCGCCCATATCGACCATGGCAAATCGACGCTGGCCGACCGCCTGATCCAGATGACCGGCGGCCTCTCCGACCGTGAGATGGCGGGCAAGGAGCAGGTGCTCGATTCCATGGACATCGAGCGCGAGCGCGGCATCACCATCAAGGCGCAGACGGTGCGCCTCCAGTACCGCGCCAAGGACGGCAAGGATTACGTCTTCAACCTGATGGACACGCCCGGCCATGTCGACTTCGCCTACGAAGTCTCGCGGTCGCTGGCGGCGTGCGAAGGTTCCCTGCTGGTGGTCGACGCCAGCCAGGGCGTCGAGGCGCAGACGCTCGCCAACGTCTACCAGGCGCTCGACAACAATCACGAGATCGTCCCGGTCCTGAACAAGGTCGACCTGCCCGCGGCCGAGCCCGAGAAGGTCAAGCAGCAGATCGAGGACGTCATCGGCATCGATGCGTCCGACGCGGTGATGATCTCGGCCAAGACCGGCCTCGGCATTCCCGACGTGCTGGAGGCCATCGTCACCCGCCTGCCGCCGCCGAAGGGCGATCGCGACGCGACGCTGAAGGCGCTGCTGGTCGACAGCTGGTACGACGTCTATCTCGGCGTCGTCGTGCTGGTGCGCATCGTCGACGGCACCATGAAGAAGGGCCAGCGCGTGCGCATGATGGGCACGGGCGCCGCCTACGACGTCGAGCGCGTCGGCTTCTTCACGCCGAAGATGCAGCAGGTCGAGGAACTCGGCCCCGGCGAGATCGGCTTCATCACCGCCGCGATCAAGGAAGTCGCCGACACCCGCGTCGGCGACACCATCACGGACGACAGGAAGCCCGTCACCGAGATGCTGCCGGGCTTCAAGCCGGCGATCCCCGTGGTGTTCTGCGGCCTGTTCCCGGTCGACGCCGACGACTTCGAAACGCTGCGCGCCGCGATGGGCAAGCTGCGCCTCAACGACGCCAGCTTCTCGTTCGAGATGGAGACCTCGGCCGCGCTCGGCTTCGGCTTCCGCTGCGGCTTCCTCGGCCTGTTGCACCTCGAGATCATCCAGGAGCGGCTGTCGCGCGAGTTCGACCTCAACCTGATCGCGACCGCGCCGAGCGTCATCTACAAGATGAAGCTCACCGACGGCACCGAGCTCGAGATCCACAATCCCGTCGACATGCCCGACGTCGTCAAGATCGAGGAGATCCAGGAGCCCTGGATCGAGGCGACGATCATGACGCCCGACGAATATCTCGGCAGCGTGCTGAAGCTTTGCCAGGACCGCCGTGGCTCGCAGAAGGAGCTCACTTACGTCGGCTCCCGCGCGATGGTGAAGTACGATCTGCCGCTGAACGAAGTGGTGTTCGACTTCTACGACCGCCTGAAGTCGGTCTCCAAGGGCTACGCCTCGTTCGACTATCATCTCACCGACTACAAGCCGGCCGATCTCGTCAAGATGCAGATCCTGGTCAATGCCGAGCCGGTCGATGCGCTCTCGATGCTGGTGCATCGCACCCGCGCCGAAGGCCGCGGCCGCGCCATGGTCGAGAAGATGAAGGAGCTGATCCCGCCGCACATGTTCCAGATCCCGATCCAGGCGGCGATCGGCGGCAAGGTGATCGCGCGCGAGACGGTGCGCGCGCTGCGCAAGGACGTCACCGCGAAATGCTACGGCGGCGACATCACGCGTAAGCGCAAACTTCTGGAGAAGCAGAAGGAAGGCAAGAAGAAGATGCGACAGTTCGGCAAGGTCGACATCCCGCAGGAAGCCTTCATTGCCGCGCTGAAGGTGGATAGCTGAGGCGACATCCGGGACTGGCCGGCCCGGTCTCCGGGGTCGACAAACAAAAATCGCGAAAACAACCCCATGCACAGTAGCCGCCCCCTTGGCGGCATTGCGTTTTTTTCGACCTAGCAAAACCCGCTTGTTCCGTCGGGCAAAACACCGCGTTGGCGGCAGCATCACAAATTCTGTGATGCCGCCATCGTTCAGCGTCCGCTTCCTGACCAATCAGGCCTTCTGCTTCGTCTCGACATATCGCGCGAAGCTGTCGAGGATCGCCTGCCAGCCACCACGCTGCTGCTCTTCGGAGTGCGTCGTTTCGCCATCGAACACGACGCGGACGACCACGCCGTTCGAGCCGGGCACGAACTCGACCTCGGCCTTGCGGTCGCCGAACGCATATTCGATCCGCTTGTGTTCGACGATCTTCGTGTAGGTGCCGGCGAAGTCAAAACCCATGCTGCCGTCCTTGGCTTCCATCCGGGACGAGAAGGCGCCGCCCTCGCGCAAGTCGACCGTCGCCCTGGTCGTATGCCAGTCGTCGGACGCGGCATTCCACTTCACGATGTCGGCGGGCGTCGTGTAGGCCTGCCAGACCCGATCGATGGGGGCTGCGACGCTGGTTTCGACGGTGATCCTCATGGACATTGCTCCAGTTCATTTATTGCGGTCGAGGCGCCGGCCTCAATTCAGGTGTGCGGGGCCGTCCCCGCTCCTTCCGAACGTGTCCAACCAAGGACGATCGAATCCGGTCAGCGCCGACATGTCCGTCGCGAAAATCTGGGATCGAGGCGCCCTCAGACCATCATTGCCCGAGCTGTTGAAGCACGGCGGACCACAGCGCGAGCGGCTCCCTGAGGCTTCCCGGCTCGGACGGCTTCTGGCGAACGGCGGTGTGAACCATGATGAGCTTCGAGGCTGGATCAACCAGGATGATCTGACCGCGGATGCCGAGCAGGGCAAATCTGCGCTGCTCGCCCGGAAGGAGCCACACCTGGTAGCCATAGCCGAAATAGGGCGTGGCCACGCGCGGCGCGAGATGACCGTCGGCGGGTCTGACCGTCGTGGCATCGAGCAGCCACTGCCGGGGGATCAATTGACGGCCGTCCCAGGCGCCGTCGTTTGCGAGCAACCGGGCGAGGCGCGCGTAGTCGCGCAAGGTGGCGTTGAAGCAGCAAAAGGCGATCTCCTGCCCGCTCCCGTCGATCGCCCATGAGGCATCCGCTTCGGTACCGATCGCGCTCCAGATCCGGTCGTGGAGATAATCGGCGACCGGCGTGCCCGTGGCGGCGCGCAGCACCAGGCCGAGGATCTCGGTTTCGACGCTGGCATAGTGCCATCTGGTCCCCGCCGGGGCGGTGCGCGTGTTGAATTGCGCGACGATGGTCGCGGGATCCTTGGGCTCGTCGACGAACAGGGCCCGCCCCAGCCGGGCGATGTCATCGTGGCCGTCATAGACCTCCGAGAATTCGACGCCTGAAGACATGTTCAACAAGGCCCGGATGGACGTGTTGCCATATTCCGTTCCTGCAAGCGCGGGAACGTAAGTCGAGACGACCTCGTCGATCGACTTGATCCGTCCTTCCGAGACCGCGATCCCGACCAGCATGCCGACCAGCGTCTTCGCCATGGACTGCGAGAGAAAGCGGTCGTGGTCGGTCCGCGCATATTGATAGTGCTCGTACAGGATGGTGTCGTCCCTGGCGATCAGGAGCCCCGTCACCGGATTGCGCTTGAGGTAGTCCGCGATGCTCAGCCGTTCGTTGTCGAAGCTGTAGGCGATCGATGGCTCCGCCGCGCGCTTGAATTGCCAGGACGTCGCCGCGCGACCAACCGCACGCGAAGGGTAGAGCTCGCCGAAATGGGTGTACTGTCCGACCAGCTTGTCGAGCTGGGGGGCGCCTCCCCGCGTGCCGACCGGATAGCCCTGCGCCGCGCCGTAGAGCTCGGCATCGGGGCCGCCCTCCGAAAACACCGGTCCGGGCCCGGCGCTTCGGACGTCCTGCGCATACGCTGAGGAAGCCCAAACTGCGGCGGCAAGAATGACCGGCAGGGCAAGGCTGCGGCAGCCACCCGGCCTGTCGAGCGCTCCCCACTTCATTGGACTTGCTCCTCGCACCTTCGTGTGTGTGCGTGCAATCATGAGACAGCATTGCGCGCCGGTAACGGGAGCTATGCTATCATTGCGGACGAGCGGTGTCAGCTTGCGGTGGCAACCCGCCTTGCTCCCGCCCGGCGGATCAGCCACCATCCCTCCCGCGCACCACCACAAAATCAAAAGCGCAGAGGAAACGCATGAGCAAGGCATCACGCTTCGACTATGGCTGGGTCGTCGTCGCCGCGGGCGCGCTGATGACCTGCGTCGGGTTCGGCACGATGCTGTCGCTGGCCGTATTCCTGCAGCCGATTTCGGAAGCGATGGGCTGGTCGCGCGCCGGGGTATCGGCGGCGGCGACGCTGGATTTCCTCTGCATGGGATTTGCCGCGTTCCTGTGGGGCACGCTGTCGGACCGGTTCGGCACGCGCATCGTGGTGCTCGCGGGAAGCGTGCTGCTCGGGCTTGGTCTGGTCACCGCGAGCCAGGCGACGAGCCTGTGGCAGTTCCAGCTTTGCTTTGGCGTCTTGATCGGCATTGCCGCCGGCAGCTTCTACGCGCCGATGATGGCGCTCGCGAGCGCCTGGATCGAGAAGAACCGCAGCCTTGCGGTCGCACTGGTCTCCGCCGGCATGGGCGTCTCGCCGGTGACGATCGCGCCGACCGCGAGCTGGCTGATCACGGCCTATGACTGGCGCACCGCGATGCTCGTGATCGGCATCGCCGCATGGGCGCTGCTGATTCCCGCCTGCTTCCTGGTACGACCGGCGCCGGCAGCGGCAGGCGCCGCGACCGCGAACGCGGCACCAGAAGCCGAGCTGACCGTGGCGCAGGCGTTGCGCACGCCGCAATTCGTCGCGCTCGCCGCGGCGCATTTCGCCTGCTGTGCCGCGCATTCCGGCCCGATCTTCCACATGGTGTCCTATGCGATGGTGTGCGGCATCGCCCCGCTCACGGCGGTGACGGTCTACAGCGTCGCCGGCGTCTCCGGCCTCGGCGGCCGCCTGCTGCTGGGCACGCTCGCCGATCGCATCGGCGCAAAGCCCGTGCTGGTCGGCGGCCTGTTCGTGCAGGCGATGTGCATCGCGACCTATCTCGCGGTGGCGCAGCTCGGCGAATTCTACGCGCTCTCGGTCGTGTTCGGCCTCGCCTATGGCGGCGTGATGCCGCTCTATGCGGTGCTGGTGCGCGAGTTCTTCGGCGCGCGGATCATGGGCACCGTGTTCGGCGCGGTCTCGGCCTTTGCCAGCCTCGGCATGGCGCTCGGCCCGTGGGCCGGCGGGCTCGTGTTCGACAATTTCCAGCGCTACACATGGCTGCACGTCGGCTCCTTCGCGATCGGGCTCGCGGCCGTCGCGGTGGCGCTGAGCTTTCCGACGAAGCGCAGGCCCTTGCTCGACCTTGGCCGCGCGGCGGCGTGACGACCGGGCGGGCCGGCAGCCGGGCATCACGGCACGGCCGCGCCGGTGACCGCGGCGGTGGGCGCCGTCTCGGGCGGCGCGCGACGCCCGTTCAGCAACACGCCGATGAAGGTGAAGCGCACCAGGAGTTGATAGCTCGCCAGCATCGGAACGAGCGCCGCGACGAGGATGATCGTGAACTTCAACGGCCCGGGCCAGGCAAGCTGCGACACCGCGACCTGCAGCGCCATCACGATCGGCATGTGGATCAGATAGATCCAATAGGAGGCATCGGCGAGGTAACGCCTGATCGGGCTGAAGCCGGACATGAACCGGAGCGCGAGGCCGATGAAGGCGAAGGTCGAAATCCAGATCGCCGGCGCATACAGCACGGCGGCGACGAGCCTGAGCGTCTCGGCGCGGACCGGCGGCTTCGGCGCACCCGGCGCTGAGCTCATCACGCCTGACAGCACGAAGCTGGTCAGGATCAGCCCAAGCGCCAGCACGAGATTCCACAGCCAGCGCCGCTCCAGGATCCGCAGCAAGTCGATCTGCCGGTGCAGCAGCCAGCCGACGGCGAAAGCCGCGCCGAAGCCGATCCAGGCCTGCACGTTGGTGACGAACGATTGATCCGGCGTCCTCACGCCGACCGCGCCAACCCATCTCGGATCGAGGCTGAAGGCGATGCCGATCGGGATCGCGAGAACCAGCGGGGCCAACGGGCCTTGCATGATCCCCGCGAAGAGACGATCCAGCGCCGTTCGCAGAGCGCCTGACGCGTCGAGCCAAACGACGAGGCTGCGCAGCAGAAGGGCGGCGGCATAGAGCTCCAGCAGCACGTAGAGAAACCAAAGATGGGCGAGCGGGAAATTCGGCAGCACCGGCCAGTTGCGCATGCCGGCCGTCGGACCGCCATTCGGAAACTGTGATGCCCAATTCACGGCCAACGCCATGACCGGAAACACGATGGGCCAGAAGATCACCAGCGGCAGCCCAATGCGCTGCAATCGGTCCCTGACGAAGCCCCCAATCCCCCGGCGATGAAAGCTCATCCGGGCAAAGAAGCCCGCCATCAGGAAGAAGGTCGTCATCCGGAACACATGAATGGAGAAGGACAGGAAGCCCACGTAAAGGCTTGGATGGGTGTCCTGGATGAACCAGAACCGGGGCGAGACGGGTACGAACGACAACGCCGCGTGCAGGACGATGCCAAGCAGCAAGGCAAAGGCCCGGACCGCATCGAGGGCGTGCAATCGTTCGGACGCAGAATTGACGGCGATCGGAGGGGGCATGGTCAGGCTCGCTGATGAGGTCTCGCCTCACAGCCTGCCCAATCACGCCCGCGCCTTCTCGCCGAATCCGGAAATCGGCTAACCGATGTCCCGGCGCCACTGGCCGATTTCCTGGTCGCGCGCCGAGCCCGGCGCCGTTTGGACCAGGGCGTCGCGCCGAAATTCGCTCGGCGTCATGCCCGTCTCGGCCTTGAAGGCGCGGTTGAACGGACCGATCGACTGGAAGCCGGCATCCATCGCAATGGTCAGCACCGGCACCTCGCGCTGGGCCGGATCGGACAGCGCCGTCTTGGCATCTTCGATGCGATAACGATTGAGGAAGGCATTGAAGTTGCGATAGCCGAGGCCTTCGTTGATCGCCTGCCTGAGCCGATACTCGGGAACGTCGAACCGCGCGGCGAGCGCCCCGATTGCAAGTCCTTCCTGCCGGTAGACCCGCTCGACGGTCATGACATGATCGAGCCGCCGGAGCAGGAGGGGATCGACCGCTACTCCGCCGGTCGTGGCACGATCGGCCCTTCGGGCCTGCGGGCTGATGTCACCTGGCGCAATCGCTGCCGTGGCGTCGTTGGCCGTGACGGCCGTCGGCATGCCAAAAGTCCCCACGCCGGCCAGCATGGCCACCACGAACAGGCAGAACGCGGTCGGAAAGCTCCCGGCGCCACCGGGGACGACGACGGGAATCGCCGCAAAGCCGGCACCGGCCACCACCGCAATGAGCCCGACATTGATCGCGAGCATCGCCAGCCGCAGCCGGCGTCGCTGCGCGACCAGATCGACGCGCCAGGTCTTGACGGTCTGGACCGCGGCTGCGACCGCCAGTCCCAGAGTGACCAATGACAGAACCCGACCACCGGCCCCGGCCAAGGCAGGCCAGTTCGCCCAACCCAGTGTGAGCGCGAATCCGAAGGCGACCATGGCAAGCCAGACCGCGCCGTGCCATCGCTTCAGCACGAAATCGTCGTCGAACGCCGCGCGCGCCCACAGCCAGAACACGGCGGGTTGCGCCGACAGGATCGGCAACACCCACCACCAGAACGCCTTGGGAAAGTATGGCGCGGTCGTGATGGCGTAGAACACGCCACCGGCCGACATGGCCATGCCCAACAACGTGTGCTGATCGGTGGCTCGACGCAGCAGCGCCACGATAATGATCAGCAGGAACACCCCGCTCACCGCGCCGCGCAGCCCGAGATCGACAGCCGTGAGCCCCATCGCGGTCACACCTTGTGCCATGCACTTCCCCTCGAAGACGGCGGCCGATCCGAACCGGATCTATGGCGTGTCATCAAGCTCGCGCTCCATGACGATCGTGCGTTCGTCACCATGGTAGCTGTCGCGCACCACCCTGAACCCGAGCCTGGCATAGAATATCTCCGCGGTGACCGAGGACGAGAGCGTCAAGGCCGGAATGTTTCGCTCGCGTGCGACACGCTCGACCTCCGCCATCAGCCGCTTGCCGATACCGCGGGCCTGGGCATCGGGTGCCACGAAGACGGTACGGACGACGCTGCCATCGAGGCCTGCCGTTCCAACGATGCGGCTGCCGACGGCCGCAACGAAGACCGTGCGTTGCCCGATCAGCTGCCTGACTGAGTCCGGGCCAAAACTGCGCTCGATCCTTTCAATGATCGCGTCCGTGTAGTCCTTGGCATTGGTCTCGCGCAGCGCACGCACGATGACCTCACTGATGCCATCGGCGTCGTCTTCGCGCGCGGGCCGGATCGTGCACTCCATGGATCGCTTGTCTGAAACCGCTGGAAGGACTGGAACCTTACCCTGCACCGCACGACCGACCATCGGCTTGTCGCGCGAGCAAGCCCAACGCTACCATTGGTAGCATATTCGTAGCAAGCCGACCGAGAGGACGCGATGGACCAGCCGATCCGCGGCGATGCGAAGGCGCCGGCCATGCCGACGCCGCAGCAAGCGCCGATGAGCGAGATCATCGACGCCCTGGCCGGCGGACGGATCACCGCCACGCTGCTAACCGAGCTCTATCTCGCGCGTATCGAGGCCCATGACCGCAACGGGCCCGCGCTCAATTCGGTTCGCGCGCTCATTCCCGAGGCGCGCGCGATCGCGGGCGAGCGCGACGGCATCAGGCCATCGGTGAAGCGGCCGCCGGCCGGCGTGCCGATTCTGCTCAAGGACAACATCGCCACCGCCGACAAGCAGCAGACCACGGCGGGCTCGCTGGCGCTGGAAGGGGCGCGCGCCTGGAGCGAGCACAAGCTGCTGCGGCTGGCGTATGCCTTCGAGCAGGCAACTCGCGCGCGCAAGCCGCCGCCGGAGCGCTGAGTCTTCCGGTCGAGCGACGCCCCCGCAGCGCGGCGGTCACAAGGGGGCTTGCTCACGGCTAAAGCCAAGGCTCCAGCTGCAGGTCGGTCTCCAGCCGAACGTTCGCGCCAGAGGCATCGGTATTCATGACCGGTTTGCCGTTGCGGTCGAACACGCGAACCTTGAGCTGCGAATTCGTCTTGTCGATCTCGAGACGCGCGAAATTGTCGTCCTGGGTAAAGCCCCATGATTTGTAGTGCATGCGCGTCTTGCCATCCTTGAGCGGAAACGCATCCCATTGCTCGCTCTGCCGGGAATCGTGCACATACCCGTTCGGGTCTCCGTCGGCGAACGGAAATGGCCAGTAGAACGCCGATGACGTGACCGAGAATGCCTTGAGGGGCAGGATCTTCTTCTTCTGGCCCTGATCCCGCTCGAACGTAATTTCGGCGACATTGGAGCAGTGAATGTCGCCGGACAGAAAGACGACGTTCTGAATGGATTCGTCGACGATGTGATCGAGCAGGTCCTTTCGCGTCTGCGGAAATGCCGGCCAGCTGTCGCTGTCGTCGCGATTGTTTCCGTTCACCTCGAACAGCAGGGCATCGAGACCTTTCTTCGCGCGGTCACCGATCCGTTCGTCCATCGCATTCGGAACGAATACGCTGGACGAGACGATGAATTTCGGGACGTTGGCGCGCTCCCTCTGCATCTGCGAAAGCCAGTCTTTCAGCCTGCGCATTTGTCCGGGATGATGCTCGTCGATGGTCGGATAGCCGAGCATGTAGTTGTCGCGGAGTCCGTGATCCAGCTGGCGGTCGCTGTTGTTCTTGTAGCGCTGCGTGCGCGTGTCGAGAACGAAGAACGGGTAGCCGCCGCAATCGAACTTGTAATACAGCAGGCGCCCCCATGTGCGCGGACTGTGGCTCCATTGGTAGTTCATGTAGGCAGTGACCGCGTAGTTGAACACCATGTGCTTGCCGGGATCGCCTTTCAGCCGGTCCTGGGTCCAGTTGTCCTCGATCTCATGGTCGTCGAGGATCATGTAGGTGCTGGATCGCTGCAGCAGATTGCGCAGGTTCTGCGCCGAATAGGCCGTCGTATAGCGCTCCTGGAATTCGTCATAGCGCTCGGCGCGCAGGATCGGAACGAAGCGATTGAGCATGTCGGCATAGATCTGGTCGCCGCACATCACTGTGAAAGAGGCGGCCGGACCGATCGGACTGTCCTTGAAGTGCTGGGACATCGGTCCGAAAATCTGGTCGGCCTCCTTGATCTTCCAAAGCAGCCCCGGATAGCGGCACGATCCGAGCAGGAAGGCGAGAGAGTCGGCGATCTGCCCCGACGGCGGGAAGGTGCGAAACGTCGCCTCGCATTTTGACCTGTCGAGCCTCAACAGATCGTTCTTGATGATGTTGATGTCCGGCAAGCTCGCGATGAGATCCAGATCCGAGGTCCGGGACGTGTTCGGCGTGGGATCGTCGACCGTGAGCACGCCGACGAGAACGGTGTACGCCGTATTCGGCGTGAGCGGCTTTGCCGCCACGTTCTTGTCGAGGGTTACCGCAACCGCAACTTCTTCCACGCTGTCGAGGTCGGTCGCGTCATAGTATCCGAGCTGGACGTCCGAGCCGAGGACGAAGGTCCCCGTGCGGTCAAATTCCCGATTCAGCCGAAAGTACCAGGCGACATCGATCTTGTCGTTGTCCACGATCCCGATCACGCCGACGGTGCGCCTGTTCTCGTCGAGCTGCGCCCTGTCATCCGCGGGGTCCGCGGCGCGGACCCAAATCCTGGCCGTCGTATCAGTGGTGTGACCGACAATCGGTCCCAATCCCGGTTCGCGCAAACTGACCATGAAAATTCTCCCGTCCTGAAAACAATCAGTAGAGTTCAGAACGGACCGTAACGCAACTCAAACGTGTTTGGCCGGACAGGCATTTTGCGCGAGGCAGGATTTCCGCAGCGCAGGCGCGGAAATCTTGATCGAGCCCGACGAATGGGCCACCATCTGCCTGCCCCGTCGAACCGCAATCAAGAAGGGCACGGGAAGAGGCATGAACAAGACCAGGGCAATCGGCCTCGTCGAGCGAGCGCGGTCTCTCGGCCCCCTGATCGCGCGCGAGGCGGACGAGATCGAGCGGACGCGGCGGCTGACGCCTGTCGTCGTGAACGGCCTGATCGAGAACGGGCTCTATCGTGCGCTGCTGCCACAGAGCCTCGGCGGCGCTGAAGCTCCGATCGAGATCTTCATGCAGATGCTGGAGGAGGTCGCCAAGGCGGACGCTTCGACCGCCTGGTGTCTCGGCCAGTGCACGGTCTGCGCGATGATCGCGGCGTCGCTTGATCACGAGACCGCGCAGGAGATCTTCAATACGGCGCCCGGCATCCTCGCCTGGGGCGCGATCGCGCATGAGGCCCGCGCGGTCGAGGGCGGCTATCGCGTCACGGCGCGCTGGGATTTCGCCTCGGGCTCGCGGCAAGCGAGCTGGCTGGGCGCGCATGTGCGCATCGTAGGCAGCGACGGCACGCCGCGGAAAAATGCCGACGGCTCGCCGGAGGTGCGCACCATCCTCTTTCCCGTCGCGAGCGCGACGCTGCACGACGTCTGGCAGGCGATTGGCCTTGCCGGCACCGGCACGGATTCCTACGAGGTGAGCGACCTCTTCGTTCCCGAACGCTTCACGGCCTTTCGCGACGTGACGGCCGCGCTGCGCGAGCCGGGACCGCTCTACAGGATCGGCACCGGCTCGACCTTCAGCCTCGGCTTTGCCGCAGTCTCGCTCGGCGTCGCGCGCGCCATGCTGGATGCGGCGATCGCACTGGCACGCGCAAAGCATGCTTCGCTCGCAGCCAGTGCCATGCGCGACAACGCAGCGGTCCAGGGCCTGATCGGCCGCACCGAGGGCGACTTGCGGGCCGCACGCGCCTATCTCTATGCCACCGCGCAGGCGATGTGGCGCGAGCTGTCCGCGACCGGCGAGTTCGGCGCCGCGCATCGCAGCGCGGTCCGGCTGGCCGCGACCTGGACCATCCACCAATCGGCCAAGGTCGTCGACACCGCCTATCACATGGCGGGGGCAACGGCGGTGTTCCGCAAGCACCCGTTCGAGCGCCGCTTCCGCGACATTCACGCCATCGCCCAGCAGATCCAGGCGCGGGATACGCATTATGAAGACGTGGGGAAGGCGATCCTGACCGGGGACCACTAGTCGCCGGCAGGCATGGCTGCGTCGTATTGCCTCTGCGTGCGACGAACAACCGGCCATCCATGCGCCCATTGCATCGAGTCATGCAAAAGCATGGGAGCGACTCCGTTGAAACACGGAGGCGACTCCGGCCTTGTTGTTAAGCAATTTCTGGGACTTTTCTCCAAAGCAAGATTTGGAAATGCCTGGGAATTTTCGATGTTCAAGATCAAATCGATTGCCGCCCGCCTGATTCTCGCCATCGCACTCACCGTTGCAGTGGCATGCGCCATCCTCTCCGGCTTCTCGATCAGCCAGCAACGGGCGCTGACCCGGATGGCGCTCGATCAGCAGCTCAGGCTGCAGTATGAGAGCGTGATCGCGGCGATCGACTATGAGGGACGCTCGGCCCTGGCCGTCTCCGCCGTGATCGCGGCATTGCCGCCGGTCGGCGACGCCATCGCCAAGGGCGACCGCGACGGCCTGGCCGCACTGCTCGGCGAGGCCAACAAATCCCTGAAGGCGCAAGGTATCCCGCTTATCACCTTCCAGGTTCCGCCCGCGGTCGCGTTCTACCGGGTGCATGCTCCCAAGGTGTTCGGCGACGACGTCTCGGCGCGCCGCGAGACCGTCGTCGAAGCGATCAAGGGCGGCCGGCAGATCGTCGGCGTGGAGCCGGGCCGCGAGGCGCTTGGCATCTTCGGCATGACACCGATCATGCGCGACGGAAAAAGCGTCGCCAACGTCGATATCGGCGCCGCCTTCGGCAAGGAATTCGTCGACCGTGCCAAGAAGCGCTTTGGCATAGACCTCGCGGTCTACTCGCTCGACGGCAAGAACCTGAACAAGCTGTCTTCGACGTTCGGCAGCACGGTCGTCACCACCATGGATCAGTTGAAAGCTGCGATCGACGGTTCGGCGGTCCGCCACGAGGCCGAGCTCGACGGTCACCCGGTCGAGGTCTATGCGGGGCCGATCAAGAATTACGCTGGAGCGCCGGTCGGCGTGATCGAGATCATCAAGGACACGACCGAATACGAGGCCGCGTTCGCCACGGCGGAGCGCAACCTGATCCTCGGCACGGTTGCGATCCTCGCTGTCGCGATCGTGCTGGCGCTGCTGCTCGGGCGCGGCCTGTCGCGGCCGCTCACCGCAATCACCGCGGTCATGAACCGGCTGTCGAGCGGCGATACCAGCGTCACCATTCCCGGCAGCGAACGCCCGGACGAGCTAGGCACCATGGCCAAGGCGGTCGACGTGTTCCGACGCAACATGCTCGAAGCGGGCACCTTGCGCGAGACGCAGGAGGCCGACAAGGCCAGGGCAGAGATCGAGAAGCAGGTCCTGCAGCGACAGATGGCCGACCGCTTCGAGGCCGACGTCAAGGGCGTGGTGGCCGCGGTGGCCAAGGCGACGGAAGGCATGCAGAGCGTGGCCGGCGAGATCACCACCAGCGTCAACGGCACCTCGCAGCGCGCCTCCGCCGCAGCGACGGCCTCCGAGGAGGCCTCGACCAGCGTGAATGCGGTGGCAGCGGCGACCGAGGAGCTGGCGTCATCGGTCAGCGAGATCGGCCGTCAGGTCACGCATTCCAGTGAGGTCGCGAGCGGCGCCGTGGTCAAGGCAGCCGAGACAACCGAGATGGTCACGAGCCTTGCCACCGCCGCCGAGCGCATCGGCGACGTGCTGCGGCTGATCAGCGAGATCGCGAGCCAGACCAACCTGCTTGCGCTCAACGCCACGATCGAGGCGGCTCGCGCGGGCGAAGCCGGCCGCGGCTTTGCCGTGGTCGCCTCCGAGGTGAAGGAGCTGGCGAGCCAAACCGCGAAGGCGACCGACGAGATCGCGAGCCAGGTCACCGCGATCCAGGCTGCCACCGGCAATTGCGTCACCGCGATCTCCGGCATCAGCGACACCATCCGCGAGATCAGCGGCATCGCCACCACGATCGCCGCCGCGGTCGAAGAGCAGGGCTCCGCGACGCGGGAGATCGCGCGCAGCGTGCAGCAGGCCTCGGCCGGCACCACGGACGTCTCGGCCAATGTTGCCGGCGCCAGCCAGGCCGCCGACCAATCGCGGGCACTGGCCGGAAATGTGATGGTAGCGTCCGGTGAGCTGGGGCAGCATGCATCGGCGCTGATGCGAAGCGTGGATCGGTTCCTGGCAGGGCTGCGGGCGGCTTGATATCCGAGTTGATTTAAAGGGTTGAGTCGCGAGCTCGGTGCACCTCTCCCGCTTGCGGGGGAGGTCGGCGGGTGAGGGCCTTGTCCTCTCGGGGACTATCTCGTTGCGGAGACCCCCCTCTCCCGCACGCGGGCGAGGGGGAGCACACCGGCTTCGTAGCTGCCGCTCACGCCACCAGCGCGTCCTCGTCGCCGTCGATGCCGCGCTGCGCGGCGAGCAGGCTGACGATCTCGGCATGGGGCCGGGCCTTGCTGAACAGAAAGCCCTGGCCTTCGTCGCAGCCCTCGGCGCGCAGGCAGCTCAGCTCGGCTTCGGTTTCGACGCCCTCGGCGGTGATAGTGACCCCGAGGCCCTTGCCGAGGCTGACGATGGAGCGGATGATCGCCTGGGCCTCGCGATTGGCGCCGAGATCGCGCACGAAGGACTGGTCGATCTTGATCTTGTCGAAGGGAAAGCTGCGCAAATAGCTGAGGCTGGAATAGCCGGTGCCGAAATCGTCCATGGAGATGCGCACGCCGAGCGCGCGCAAGGCATGCAGCGTCGCCAGCACCTGCGCGCTCTTTTCCAGCAGCAGCGTCTCGGTGATCTCGAGCTCGAGCCGGCGCGGCGGCAAGCCGGAAGATTTGAGCGCGTCCGTCACCATCGAGAGCAGATTGCCGCTGCGGAACTGCAGCGGCGACAGATTGACGGCGACACGGACGTCGTCCGGCCAGGCCGCGGCATCCAGGCACGCCCGGCGCAGCATCAGCCTGCCGAGCGGATTGATCAGACCGGTATCCTCGGCGACCGGAATGAATTCGGCCGGCGAGACCATGCCGCGCTCGGCATGCGGCCAGCGCACCAGCGCTTCGAAGCCGGTGATGCGGCCGCTCGAGAGGTCGATCAGCGGCTGATAATACGGCCGCAGCACGTCGTTGCGGATCGCGTCGCGCAGCTCGACCTCGATCTTGCGGCGGCTCTGCGCTTTCGCATCCAGCGCGGCCTCGAAGAAGGCGAAGCTGCCGCGCGCATCCAGTTTGGCCCGCGACAGCGCCATGTCCGCGCTCTTGAGCAGCTTCTCGGACTCCTCGCCATCGCCCGGCGCCATCGCGATGCCGATCGAGGCGCCGATCACCACGGAATGGCCGTCGAGCAGATAGGGATCGGCGATGGCTTCCAGCAGGCGCTTGGCGAGTCCCACCGCATCCTCGGGCCGCGCCAGGCCGCTTTGCAGGATCGCGAACTCGTCGGAGTTGAGCCGCGCCAGCGCATCTTCCTCGCGCAAGGTCGAGCGCAGCCGCTTGGCGACGCCGCGCAAGAGCTTGTCGCCGACCGCGTGTCCCAGCGTGTCGTTGACCGCCTTGAAATTGTCCAGCCCCAAAATCAGCAGCGCGACCTTCTCGGCGCTGCGCCGCGTGTGCAGCAGCATCTCGTCCATCTGCTGGCGCAGCAGGGTGCGGTTCGGCAGGCCGGTCAGGGCGTCATGCTGGGCCATGAAGGCCAGCCGCGCCTCGGCGCGCTTGCGCTCGGTGATGTCCATCAGCGCGAGCAGCACCGCAGGTCGATCGGCATAGGTCAACTCGCGGGAATAGATCGCAAGGTCGATCAGCGCGCCATCAGCCTTGACGTGCTTCCAGGTGCGGCCGGCCTGCTCCTCGCTGGAGCGGTCGACGGTCCAGGGCGGCTCACTGTCGAAGGCCTGCAGGGAGCGGATCTTCAGCCGCTCGAACTCGGCGCGGCTATAGCCGTAATGCGCGATCGCGGCATCGTTGACGCCGAGGATGCGCTCGTCGTCCCGCGCACAGACGATCATCGGAACGGGATTGCCGTCGAACAGCAGGCGGAACGAGGCCTCGCGCTGCTTGAGCTCGGTGATGTCGACACGGAGGCCAACGACGCCGCCGTCCTCGGTCAGGCGCTCATCGATCAGGATGACGCGGCCGTCCGACAGCTTCTGCTCGTGGCGCGCGCCGGGTTGATAGAGCTTTTGCAGCCGCTCGGCGATCCACTCGTCCTCGTGGCCCAAGGCCTCCGGATAGTCGCCGCGGGCGACGCCGATGCGCAGCGTGTCTTCGAGACGGGCGCCTTCCTCGAACAGGTCGGCGGTCTTGCTGTAGATCTCGGCGTATTGCTTGTTCCAGAGGACATAGCGGCCTTCGGCATCGAGAAACACGATGCCCTGCGGCAGGATGTCGATGGCCTGGCGCAGGCGCTCATGCGATTTGCGCGCGTCCGCGATCGCGGCTTCCACCTCGGCACGGCTGCGCAAAACTTCGTCGCGCTCTGAAAGGGCTCGCGGCACGCGCGCGAAGCGCGGCTTGCGCGGCGATTGGCCGGCCCGGGGAAGCACGCTTCTGTTTCGTTTTCTTGCTTTTCGAGACTTCAAACCCAACTTCACTCGTCCCAATCGCGCCCGGCGGCGCAAGTTTTGGGGCAAGTGTCTGAAAAAAAAGTAATCTTGGGTGACCCGGCGCGCCAGGACAGCGCCTTGCGAGCACCGAGAGCCGGGCTCTCTTGCCTGTTTGCGAGGCGCAAGCGGACCACGCGACGCGCCAAATGTGCGGCCTCGTCGCAATCGAGGAGAGAGGTGGCGCAAAAACACGCCCTCTCCATGAATCAATTCCGAGCCCGCATTCGATTGTATACGGGATCGAGGCGAACCTCTTTCCGCGCACGAATTTTGGTCAATGCAGGATACGGTTATCGCATTGTTAAGAACCGGGCCGGCCGGCGAAACGACGCGGACTTTCCGACGAGCTCATGGAACACGGAGGCCGTCGTGTCGGGCGAGCTTTGCGCTGAGGCAACAGTCGTAAAGACGGCGTGAGATTGGGGCCGGGCGAAAGCCACATTCTTAACCCTGAGGCGGTGTTGGGCTATAAGGGGAATCAGCATGAATCCCCGCCGCTTCGCCCCTCTCCTGCTCGTCATGACGCTTCTGGCCGCCGGCGGCGCGCTGGCCCAGGACAAGGGCAGCGTCAATCCGAAGCCGCTGCCGCCGCTCGCCAATCCGAACGACCCCGATGTCGCCGCCAAGGAGCTGTTCGCGCGCAAGCTGCTGCCGTCGAAGGGGCCGGCCCACGTCATCGGTTCCTACACCAAGGGCTGCATCGGCGGCGCGGAGCAGATTCCCGCCAACGGCGATCATTGGCAGGTGATGCGGCTGTCGCGCAATCGCAGCTACGGCCATCCCGACATGATCGCGCTGATCAAGCGGCTCGCAGCCAAGGCGCACAAGGACGCGGGATGGCCGGGCATCCTGGTCGGCGACATCGCCCAGCCGCGCGGCGGGCCGGCGCTATCAGGCCATGCCAGCCACCAGATCGGTCTCGATGCCGACATCTGGCTGACGCCGATGCCGGACCGCCGCCTCTCGCGCGAGGAGCGCGAGGACATGTCGGCGGTGATGATGGTGCGGCACGACCGGCTCGACATCGATCCGAAGGTGTTCACGGCGAGCCATGTGCTGGTGCTGCGCGATGCGGCGCGTGAGCCGGCGGTGCAGCGCATCTTCGTCAATGCCGCGATCAAGAAGGCGCTGTGCCGCGAGGCCAAGGGCGACCGCGCCTGGCTGTCGAAGATCCGCCCCTGGTGGGGCCACGACTACCACTTCCACATCCGCATGCGCTGCCCGGCGGGCGCCGGCGAATGCGAGGGCCAGCCGTCGCAGTCCGAGGACGAAGGCTGCAAGCCCGCCGATCTCGCTTATTGGTTCTCCGACGCCGTGCTGCACCCCAAGCCGCCGCCGGAGCCGCCGAAGCCACGACCGCCGATGACGCTGGCGCAGATGCCTGCGGCGTGCAAGGCGGTGCTGCACGCGGGTGATGCGAAGCCGTAATTTTAGCGGATGGCGGTGGTCACCACACTCTCGATGTCGTCCCCGCGAACGCGGGGACCCATCACCACAGGGCGTGGTTATTGCGCGAAGCAGGTCACTCCGAATCCCCGTAGCCACACCCGCCTGTGGCTATGGGTCCCGGATCGGCGCTCCGCTTGTCCGGGACGACGGTGGTGATTGAGGCATGGCTGCCGGATGACGAACTCGTTGGTTGGTTCGTAACGACCAAATGCGCTAACATGCCTACGCCGCTGCGCCGTAAGCCCGCGGCATTCCGGGACGCGCATCCCGTCATTCAAAAAACCTGACCGCAAGCCTCGCGCCCTTCGCGAGGCCAACGATGGGATCTCCCATGCGCGTCCTCGCCCTCCTCGCTGCGCTATCGTTCAGCGCGACCTCCGCATCCGCCGCCGACGAGCCCAGCGGCTGCGACAAGTTCAAATGGCCGATCGAGCGCGAGCGTGCCGCGCTCACCGCACCGGACATCGCCAGGCTCGCATCAGGCAGCGAGCAGGCGGCCTTGCCGTCCTCGGCCATCAGGCTCGGACTGGTCGTCCCCAGCGAGGCAAAGCTGCCCTCGCCGCCGGAGCGGGCGCCAAAGGATGGCACCTTTGCCGGCTTCACCAGCATCAAATCCGCCACGGCCGGGCCCTACACGATCAGCCTGTCCGCCGGCGCCTGGATCGACGTGGTCCAGGATGGGCATGTCCTGAAACCCCTGGCCTTCAGCGGTGCGACCGATTGCAGCGGCATCCGTAAGACCGTGAAATACCAGCTGTCGGCGCAGCCTTTCGTGCTCCAGATCAGTGGCGCCAGGGAGGATGCGGTCGCAATCGCGATCCTGCCCGTCCAATAGCGCTGTTGGCCGGACCAGCGGCCCCCTTTGACCTGAGGCCGCGGCCCCTGCTATCTTCGCAATTGCGATATCCCTGCCGGCCGTAAGCCGCAGCCAGGGCTCCGTGGAGCAGCGCTTCCACCCGTCGCGACCGACCCACCAACGCCAGTCCAGCGCGCGCATCCCGCGTGCGCGGATTCGCCGGGAGCGCTCCATGTTACGCATTGCAGGACTTTTCACCGCCTTCGTGATCCTCGCGGGCGCAAGCCTTTCGCCGGCCGCCGCCGAGGACAAGACCATCACCGTGTTCGCCGCCGCGTCGATGAAGAACGCGCTCGACGAGATCGACGCCGCCTATACCGCCAAGACCGGCGTGAAGTTCAGCGTCAGCTATGCCGCGAGCTCCGTGCTCGCCAAGCAGATCGAGCAGGGCGCGCCGGCCGACGTGTTCGTCTCGGCCGACACCGACTGGATGGACTACGCGATCTCCAAGAAGACCATCAACGAGCCGACGCGCGTGAACCTGCTCGGCAACAGTATCGTGCTGATCGCGCCGAAGGATTCCAAGATCGACAACGTCACCATCGCGCAAGGCTTCGACCTCGCAAAACTCGCCGGCGACGGCCGGATCGCGACCGGCGACGTCAAGTCGGTGCCAGCAGGAAAATATGCCAAGGCCGCGCTGGAAAAGCTCGGCGCCTGGCGGGCCGCCGAGCCGAAATTCGCCATGGCCGAGAGCGTGCGCGCCGCACTGACGCTGGTGGCGCGCGGCGAGGCCAATCTCGGCATCGTCTACTCCACCGACGCCAAGGTCGAGCCCGGGGTGAAGATCGTCGGCACCTTCCCGGCGGAGTCGCATCCCGCAATCATCTATCCCGTTGCCGCGACCACGACCGCGAAGGCCGAGACCAATGACTATCTCGCCTTCCTGCGCTCCACGGCCGCCAAGACCATTCTGGAAAAATACGGCTTCAAGTTCCTGGTCAGCCCGACAACCTAATTTCTTCGATCTGATATTCAGCACTTGATGTTCGAGATCTCTCCCGCCGAATGGACCGCGATCCTGCTCTCGCTCAGGGTCGCGATCATCGCCACGCTGGTCGCGACGCCTTTCGGCATCGCGCTGGCGTGGCTGCTGGCGCGGCGCGATTTCTGGGGCAAGTCGGTGCTCGACGCGTTCGTGCATCTGCCGCTGGTGCTGCCGCCTGTCGTCACCGGCTATCTGCTCTTGCTGACGTTCGGTCGCAAAGGCCTGGTCGGCGGCTTTCTCGCCGATCATCTCGGCATCGTGTTCTCGTTCCGCTGGACCGGCGCCGCGCTCGCCTGCGGCGTGATGTCGTTTCCGCTACTGGTACGGCCGATGCGGCTGTCGATCGAAGCGATCGATCGCCGGCTCGAGCAGGCCGCGGAGACGCTGGGGGCGGCGCCCTGGAAAGTGTTCTTCACCGTGACGCTGCCGCTGGCGCTGCCCGGCGTGCTCGCCGGCATGGTGCTGGGCTTTGCCAAGGCGATCGGCGAGTTCGGCGCCACCATCACCTTCGTCTCCAACATCCCCGGCGAGACCCAGACAATCTCGTCGGCGATCTATTCGCTGATCCAGACGCCGGACGGCGATGCCGCGGCCGGCCGGCTCGTGATCGTCTCGATCGTGCTGGCGCTGGGCGCGCTGATCGCAGCCGAGTGGTTCGCCCGCCGCGCCACCGCGCGACTGCACGGGAATTGACCATGCTGCGCGTCGACGTCGAAAAACAGCTCGGCGAGTTCTCGCTCCAGGCCTCCTTCAGCAGCGAAGGCCGCGTCATCGGCCTGTTCGGCGCCTCGGGCTCCGGCAAGACGTCGCTGGTCAACATGATCGCCGGGCTGTTGCGGCCCGACCGCGGCAGCATCGTGATCGACGGCGAGACCGTCGACGACACCGCCGCCGGCATCCATGTGCCGACCTGGCGCCGACGCATCGGTTATGTCTTCCAGGACGCGCGGCTATTCCCGCATCTCAACGTCGCGCAAAATCTCGACTACGGACGGCGCATGAACGGCCTTGCGCCAGATCCGGTGCAGCACAAGCGCGTCATCGACCTCCTCGACATCGGCGCGCTGCTCGATCGTCGTCCCGGAAAACTCTCCGGCGGCGAGCGTCAGCGCGTTGCGCTCGGCCGCGCGCTGCTATCGCGGCCGCGGCTGCTGCTGCTCGACGAGCCGCTCGGCGCGCTCGACGAAGGCCGCAAGCTCGAGATCCTGCCCTATCTCGTCCGGCTGCGCGACGAGGCCAATGTCCCCATGGTCTATGTCAGCCACGACGCCGCCGAGCTGCGCCAGCTCGCCACCCAGATCGTGATGCTGAAGCAGGGGCGGGTGACGAGCTTCGGCGGGGTGAAGATGCTGGCCTGAGGGGGAGTGCGTGTGGGGCCGGGCTGGCGCAACACCCAACACTGTCGTCCCGGCGCACGCCGGGACCCATACCGCGTGATCTAGCGAGGGATTCCGGTGCAAATGCCGGCGAAGAAGGAGCAACTGCGAGTCTTCGCCAAATTCCTGCCTGTAGTTATGGGTCCCGGCGTTCGCCGGGACGACACTGGAGATTGGCGAGGCACCGCGCCTCGCTATACCCCCGCCACCGAGGCCCAGACATCAGCGAGCTTCTTGCGCAGCGCCTGCGTGCGCGTCAGCGGCGGCGGCGTCTCGTCTTCTTCCGGCAGACGCAGGCCGACGACGCTGACACGGCCGCCGGAGATGCTGCGGGCGACCAGCACGATCTCGTCCAGCGCAAGCTCGGCGCCCTCCTTCGGCGCGCGGTCGAGATGGACGTCGAAATAATCCGCAAGCGTCAGCTTGCCCTCGTCCTCGCTCACCTTCACGCCGTAGATCCCGGCGAGCTCGGCGAGGGTGTGCTCGCCGGAGACCATGAAGTCGCCGAGCAGATGCGGGTCCGGCGCGGTGCTCGGCTGCATGTCGACGAAGAAGCGGTCGAGCGACTCGGCCTTTTCCGGCGGCGCCAGCAGGTAGATGTAGTCGCCGGGCGCGATCGGGTCGGCCTCCAGCGGCGTCAGGATGTTCTCGTTGCGGATCACCAGCGTCGGCTTGGACCAGGACGGGATCAGGCCGCGGCGGAAATACAGGCTCTTGGGCCGAACGGGATAGCCGACCAGCTGCTGCTCGAGCTGGCCGGGCAGGTCCAATTCGACGCGGCGCGGGCCGCGCTCGGCGCGCGGCAGCGCGACGTGCAGCTTGCGCGCGGCAGGCGCGAGGGTCCAACCCTGCAGCAGCAGCGAGATGATGACCACGACGAAGGCGACGTCGAAATAGAGATAGGCCTTGGACAGGCCGACCAGCATCGGGATCGAGGCCAGGAAGATCGCGACCGCACCGCGCAGGCCGGTCCAGGCGATGAAGATCTTCTCGCGCCAGTTGAAGCGGAACGGCGCAAGACAGGCGAACACGGCGATCGGCCGCGCCACCAGCATCAGCACGAAGGCGACGCCGATTGCCGGCAGCACGCTGGTACCGAGCCGGCTCGGCGAGACCAAAAGGCCGAGCAGCACGAACATTACGATCTGCGCCAGCCAGGTCGCGGCGTCGAGGAAAGCCACCACCGAATTATGCGCGCGGGTCGGCCGGTTTCCGATGATGATGCCGGCGAGATAGACCGCGAGGAAGCCGGAGGCATGCATCATCTGCGAGCCGCCGAAGATCACCAGGGCGCCCGTGGTCACGAAGGGCGCATGCAGGCCCTGCGGCAGCGCCACCTGGTTGAGCGCAATGACGACGAGACGCCCGCCGATGACGCCGACGACGGCGCCCAGCACCGCCTCCTGGATGAACTCCATCACCACGTGGCTCGCCGAGCTCGAGCCTAGCGAGATGTACTCGACCAGCATCAAGGTGAGGAAGATCGCGAACGGGTCGTTGGTGCCGGACTCGGCCTCCAGCGTTGCGCCGACGCGGGGACGCAGGCGCAGGCCCTGAGTGTGCACCAGAAGGAACACGGCCGCGGCGTCGGTCGAGGCCACCACGGCGCCGACCAGTAGCGATTCCGTCCAGTTGAGATCGAGCGCGAATTTGGCGAACGGCGCGGTGATCAGCGCGGTCAGCAGCACGCCGGCGGTCGCCAGCACCACGGACGGCGCCAGCACGGTGCGGATGCTGGCAAAACGCGTCTTCAGGCCGCCGTCGAACAGGATCAGCGCGAGCGCCACCGAGCCGACCAGATAGGTGGTGCGGACGTCGTCGAACTGGATCTGCCCGGGACCGGAATCGCCCGCGAGCATGCCGACCGCGAGGAAGACGAGCAGCAGCGGCGCGCCGAAGCGCAACGCAAGCAGGCTCGACAGGATGCCGGCCATGACGAGGACGGCGCCGAGCAATATGGCGAGGCTGACGGAGTCGAGAGAGGCCATGCGGTGCTGCGGGTTACTCCGATATCGGACGAGATGGCACTAGGGACGCACTGGCAGCGCGCCCCCTCGCCCCGCTTGCGGGGAGAGGCGAAGAGCGTTCTTGGCGATGCCTTATTCGACCAACAATCATCCTGCTTCAGCATCTCTATCGTCGCCGCCACGGCACGCCAACCCATTTTCGCATCTCGCGGCAATCTGCCCGTATTTTACGGCCTTAACGTACATCACATGCCGGTGTATCGATGGCTCGGCCGCACCCTTTGTGGGATTCCGCGGCCCCCTCGAATCAATCCCTCCCCGCTTGCCGACGAGACCTATGGACATGGACCTCAAGGACTTCATGGAGTTCGTGCAGACCACCGCGCGCAGCGTCGGGGCGGAAATCTCCTCGCCCTGGTTCTACCTGCAATTCGGTCTCATCCTGGCCGCGGCCGGCATCGCCTATGCGGCCGAGACCGGCGTGCGCAACCGGGTCGACATGGCCGCGCTGACGATGCGCTGGCCGCTGCCGCTCCGGCACTTCGCCCGGGTGATGGTCTCCAGCGCCTCGACGGCCGTGTTCACCCTGCTCGTGATCATCTCGCGCCTCGTGATGTACCACGCGACCTGGCCGAGCCGGTCCTATCTCCTGATGGTCGCCGCCAAGCTCGGGCTGGCCTGGCTCGTGATCCGGCTCGTCACCTCGGTGCTGCGCAATGCCTTCATCGTCCGCCTGGTGTCGATCACGGCGTGGTTTCTCGCCGCGCTCTCTATTCTCGGCCAGCTCGATACGACGGTCGACCTGCTCGATTCCTACGCGATCGTGCTCGGCGGCCTCAGGCTGACCCCGCTCTTGGTGCTCAAGGCCGGCGCGCTGCTCCTCATCGCGCTCTGGGCCACCAACATCGCGAGCAATTTCGCCGAGAGCCGGATCAACGCGACCACCGATCTGACGCCGTCGGTGCAGGTGCTGCTGGTCAAGATCATCCGCATCGGGCTGCTGGCCGTCGCCATCGTCATCGCGCTCGGCGCCGTCGGCATCGATTTGTCCGCACTCGCGGTGTTCTCCGGCGCGGTCGGCGTCGGTATCGGTATCGGCCTGCAGAAGATCGTCGCCAACTTCATCTCCGGCATCATCCTGCTCGCCGACAAGTCGGTGAAGCCCGGCGACCTCGTCACCATCGGCGACAACACCGGCCGCATCAGCGCGATGAAGACGCGTTATATTTCCGTCGCGGCCGGTGACGGCCGCGAATTCCTGGTGCCGAACGAGGATCTGGTGACGCAGAAGGTCGTCAACTGGACCTATACCGACAAGAACACGCTGGTGAAGATCGCGTTCGGCACCAATTACGACGCCGACCCGAAGCTGGTCTGCAAGCTCGCCGCCGAGACCGCGGAAGCCCATCCGCGCGCGCAGAAGGGCAAACCGCCGACCTGCATCCTGACCGAGTTCGCCGAGGCCGGCATGAAGTTCTCGCTGACCTTCTGGATCGCCGACCCCGACGGCATGGACAAGGTCAAGAGCGACGTGATGCTGGCGCTGTGGGACGCCTTCAAGCGCGAGGGCATCCGGGTTCCCTATCCGGTCCGCGAAATCCGCATCCGCGGCGGCGCGCTGCCGGTGGAAACCACCGTAGAAGTCCCGAATTAGGCCCGCTTTCGGGCCCAAGGACCACGGTCGGCTTGCATGAGAGCCCGCAATCATTAAATTGGGGCCTGAAATCAAGCCTTTCCGCCGACATCGCGATCAGCCCGAAAAGCCCGCCCCAAGGAAGACCGCTTAAGCATGAGCTACGTCGAAGCCACCGATACCTCGCTGCGCAAGACCGGACAGATAAAGCTGCATGGGCCGGCCGCCTTTGCCGGCATGCGCAAGGCGGGCGCGCTGGTGGCCAAGTGCCTCGACGAGCTCACCGACATCGTCGGCCCCGGCGTGCCGACCGAGCGCATCGACCAGTTCGTCCGCGAGTTTGCCTTCAGCCACGGGGCCTTTCCGGCGACGCTGATGTATCGCGGCTATCGCTATTCGACCTGCACCTCGCTCAACCACGTGGTCTGCCACGGCATGCCCGGCGACCGTCCGCTGAAGGAAGGCGACATCGTCAACATCGACGTCACCTTCATCGTCGACGGCTGGTATGGCGATTCCAGCCGCATGTATGCGATCGGCCCGATCGCCCGCAAGGCGGAGCGGCTGATCGAGGTGACCTATGAAGCGATGATGCGCGGCATCGCGGCCGTGAAGCCCGGCGCCACCACCGGCGACATCGGCCACGCCATCCAGAGCTTCGTCGAGCCGCAGGGCATGAGCGTGGTGCGCGATTTCTGCGGCCATGGCCTCGGCCGCATGTTCCACGACGAGCCGAACATCATCCATATCGGCCGGCCCGGCGAAGGCGTGCAGCTCAAGCCCGGCATGTTCTTCACGATCGAGCCGATGATCAATCTCGGCAAGCCGCATGTGAAGATCCTGTCCGACGGCTGGACCGCCGTGACGCGCGACCGTTCGCTGTCGGCGCAGTTCGAGCACTCCGTCGGCGTCACCGCCACCGGCGTCGAGATCTTCACGCTGTCGGAACGGCACGGCGAGAAGCAGATCGGGTGAGCCTGATCCGGTCACGCGCGCTGGAACACGCAAAAGTTGTCTGATAGGAAATCGCCAGCAACAACGCCGCGAGCAATAGGCGTGCTGGAGGTTCACCGGACATGTGGTTCAAGGTCGAGCAGGCCCGATCGTCGACAGGTCAAAAATTCGCCATCCGCTGCAACTCGGAGATTGCCGGCAAGGCCGTGATCGAGGAACGGCTGGTCAAGGGGGTTACCGAGGCCCGCAAGACTGCCGAAATCCTGGCTTCGTCGCTCAATGTGACGGCGACCGTTTATGGCTCTGACGCCGATGGTGAATTCGTCTATGGCGTCTACGAGGTCAGCGAAGGAGCCGCTGTCGCGAACGACCCGTTGATCAAGAAGCTCTACGCCGAATCCGCCGCGGCGTCGCTGACTCTCCGGGACCAGCTGCTTGCGGAGATCCCTGAAGACACGATCAAGGGCTTTGCGACCATGGCGGCGGCGCTCGGCTACATCGTTGCCCAGCACAAGCAGATCAAGCGCTCGGCGACGCCGCAGATCGGCTATTCGACCTTGTTCCGCATCTTCTGCGGCGGCAAGGACCCAAGCACGCTGTCGCTTTCTACCGACGATGCCACCATCGCGATCCTTACCCGGAAGCTGGCGGATCTTCCCGGCTGGATGTGGCTGAGCGAGCTTCCCGGTCTCGGCTCCGCCGAGCGCAAAGCCGTCATTCCAGCTTGGCGGCCCGACAAAGTGACTCTCACCATTGACGGCGAGTTGCAGGTCATTCGACCCCGTAGCGTCTTTCGCGGCACGGTCCCGGAAACCGGCGCTCAATTCATGCTCGTCGTCCAGATGGCGGAGCGCCGCTACTACGGTCAAAGCTCGCTCGACAGCGTCGGATTGATCTATCACGAGCAGGACGAAGCGGCTGTCGTGGCGTTGGTCCGTCAACTGCTCCGCGAATCGACGCCATTCAAGGGCAGGGTGGTGCTCATCAACCGCGACCTGCGTACCGTCCGTTCGCGAATGTCGGACCGCTCCTGGAACGATGTCATTCCCCACGAGCAAGCCCGCGGCGAACTCGACTTCATCGCCGCATCGATTCGCAACCGCGATATGTTGAAGGCAGAAGGCCTCAGCATTCGTCGCGGGCTCCTCCTGTCAGGACCACCCGGCGACGGAAAATCTACTGCGATCGAATGCTTCGTGAACGACATTGCGGGCGAGGCTACGATTTTGATCGTCGAGGCGGTTGAGCATATCCGCTCAATTTATCATCTCGCGCAGACGCTGGCTCCCGCCGTCGTCATTCTCGAAGATCTGGACCTCATGACCAAGAGCCGGCAGAATCCCTATGCGGGCACAAACAAGGATGACGTCACCGGCGAGTTGCTTCAGGTCCTGTCCGGAGGCTCGGCCTACGACGACATCATCACGATCGCCACAACGAACCATCCCGAGGCCATTGACGAAGCGCTCGCAAAACGAGCCGGCCGTTTTGATGCGCATATCCGGATGGGCTATCCGAGCGACGACGACAAGCGGCGCATTCTGGAGCTCTATCTCGATCGTTTCGCCGTAACCGATGAGTTGACCCGGCGCCGGCTGCAACAGACGCTCACACGCGATTTCGGCCGACTGCACCTCGTTCCCGCCCATATCGAGGAATTCGTGAAGGCCGGCATCAAACGCGCGCGCCTGGCCCAACGCCCCCCCGAATATCTCGATTTCGAGCCTGGTATCGAGGCGACCAAGTCGATCGCGACACAGAAGCCTGCAACGACCTGAGTAAGGCCTCCTCCGCCGGGGAGGCACATGTGCTGGATCCCCGGCGACGCGGCGGCACTTCCCGGTTGCAAAACGCACCCGATACGGCATGGTTGAGCGCTATGTCTTCGAGATCCAACCAGGACACCGGCAAGCCTGAGGACGCGCCGCATTATCACGGCCACCGGGAACGGCTGCGCGAGCGCTTCTACAGCGCGGGTGCGGATGCGCTGAGCGATTACGAGCTGCTGGAGATGGCGCTGTTTCCGGCGCTGCCGCGGCGCGACACCAAGCCGCTGGCGAAAACGCTGATCAAGATTTTCGGCTCGTTCGCTGAGGTCGTGCACGCCCCGGTCGCGCGCCTGCGCGAGGTCGACGGCGTCGGCGAATCCGCGATCAACCAGCTCAAGCTGATCGCCGCCGCCGCGAGCCGCGTGACCAAGGGCGAGGTCAACAGCCGCAACGCGCTGTCGTCCTGGAACGAGGTGATCGACTATTGCCGGTCCAGCATGGCGTTCGCCGACAAGGAGCAGTTTCGCCTGCTCTTCCTCGACAAGCGCAACCAGCTCATTGCCGACGAGGTGCAGCAGACCGGCACGGTGGACCACACCCCGGTCTATCCGCGCGAGGTGGTCAAGCGCGCGCTGGAATTATCGGCGACCGCCTTGATCCTGGTGCACAACCATCCCAGCGGCGATCCTTCGCCCTCGCAGGCCGACATCCAGATGACGAAGGCGATCATCGACATCGCCAAGCCGCTCGGGATCGCCGTGCACGACCACATCATCGTCGGCAAGGGCGGACATGCGAGCCTGCGCGGGATGCGGTTGATCTAGGACGAAAACGTGCTGACGGCAGGCGGCGCGGCGAACCAGCCGTGCGGGTGCGTCTGCCCGTCGCGCCGACCTCACTTGTCGACTGCGAATGCGAGCACGATTTGCTGGGGCGTCTGCTTGAAATCCTTGGCGACGGCGTCGCGAACGAGACCTGCGAGCTGATTCAGGGGCTTGTCGTCATAGGGACGCGGGAATTGGACCGTGACCGACACCAGCCGCCCATTGTGCCAATTGAAGCCGACCTCTGGCTTGACGCCGGTGGATTGCTCGAGGTCGGCCGCCACGGCCTTCGCCTGCTTGACCCCTTCCGTCACCGTGCTGAGAGCGTCGCAGCCCATAAGCATGGTTGCGCAGACGAGCAGCAGCACAAATCTGGACATGAAAGATTTCCCACCGGCGACGATTCCCCGAGCATGATTGGCGATCAAGTCCGGGTCGTCAACGGATGGTTGCATTTGCGAATCGAGGCTCACCGACTACAGGGCGAGCGTAAGCCGGCTCTCACGGCTCGATCCAGCGCTGCACCGCCTCGGCGGTATCGGCGGGGGTGGTGTTGAAGCAGATCGCGGCGTCAGGCGCGAGGCAATGGACGAGGTTGAGCACCTGCTCGAACAGCACGAGGCGCTCCTTGGGCTCGCGCAGGCCAGCACCGATCACGATGCAGTCGAAACGCTCGTCGCGCAGGGCCGCGGTAACGCCGGCTTCCGCGGTGGCGTCGAGATCGATCAGGCAGCTCGTGACCTCGAAGCCGAGATCGCGCAGGCGCAGCAGCTGCGCCTCGATGTAATGGCGCACGAGCTCCGGTGTCAGCTGCGGGAACGCGCTATAGTCGGCACTGCCGGGCTCGATGCCGATCGCGAGGACGCGCTTGGCCATGCCGGATCTCCCAACGAAATCACCTCTCCCGTCAACGAGCTCCCCGGTCGGCGGGTTCCGCTTTCGCGCGGCGGCGGATGTCGGGCCGCCTATTGACGCAGCATGATCAGGGGATCGGCGGTGTCGGGGACGCGCCGCCATTGCGCATTGTCGTCGGCCTCGAACTGCCAGGTCCCGCCTGATTTCGACATCAGGATGATCTGGCCGCGCTCGAGCCGCCATTGCGTCGGGTTGAACTGCGCGATGGCCGCGTCGCATTTCGGCTTGAGAAAGACCTGGAAATTATCCGGCGCCGCCTCGGTGTTGGTCAGCGTCAAGCCGCACACCGGCTGGCCGTTGCCGCGCACCATCGCCCAGTCGCCGATCATCTGGTCCATCGACTTGGCCATCGAGCGGGCTGCGGCGAGATCCTGCAGGATGTAGACGCCTTCGCCCTGGCGCAGGCCTTCGAAGATGCCGGCCTCGACCTCGGTGAAGTCGATCACGGCTTCACCGGTCGCGTCCTGCAGGCGGACGATATCGAGACCCCTGACACTCCAGGCGACGATGTCCTTGGTGAAGGGCAGCGCGGTCTTGCAGGCCGGCTCAAGCTCCAGCTTGAAGCCCTGGCCTGCGGCGTCGCCCTTCATCGTGACGACGCAGGTCTTGCTGCGCTCGGTGGTCGAGAGCTCCCACTGGCCTGGCATCGATTTCTTCAGGGTCGTCGCATCCTGCGCATGCGCGATGCCGATCGCGGCCAAGGAGGCCGCGACGGCGAATGCGAGACCCCGAAGAACGGACATCAACGCCCCTTGAACGGTGTTTCGGCCACCGGCGTCAACGGCGCCTTGCCCGAGAACCATGATTTGAGGTTGTCGACCACGAGCTGGTCCATGGCATTGCGCGTCACCACCGAGGCCGAACCGATATGCGGCAGCAGCACGACGTTCTGCATGGTCTTGAGCTCGTCCGGCACGGTCGGCTCGGCCGCGAACACGTCGAGGCCGGCGGCGAGGATGGTGCCGGATTTCAGCGCCTGGACCAGCGCCGGCTCGTCCACCACCGAGCCGCGCGCGACGTTGATCAGCACGCCGCGCGGGCCGAGCGCCTTGAAGACCTCGGCATTGATCATCTTGTTGGTGGAGGCGCCCCCGGGCACGATCACCATCAAGGTGTCCACCGCCTTCGCCATCTCGATCAGGTCGGGATAGTGCTTGTAGGAGACGTCCTTGGACGGGTTGCGCGAGTGATAGACCACCGGCACCAGCGAGGCATCCAGCCGGCGCGCGATGGCCTGGCCGATCCGGCCCATGCCGACGATGCCGACCTTGCGGTCGCGCAGCGAGCCGACGCTGAGCGGATAGTTCTGGGTCTGCCACAGCCCCGAGCGCACATAACGGTCGGCCTTGATGAACTCGCGCAAGGTGGAGATCAGAAGACCCATCGCGACGTCGGCGACCTCCTCGGTCAGCACGTCGGGCGTGTTGGTGACGATGATGTTGTGCTCGGCCGCGTATTTGGCATCGATATGGTCGTAGCCAACGCCGAAGCTCGCCACCATCTCGATCTTGGGCAGCTGCGACAGCGAGTCCTTGTCGGCACGGACCGTATGATAGGTCACGGCGACGCCGCGGATCTTCTCGCGGATCGCCGGGGTCAGGCGCTCGAGGTCGCCGCGCGTCTCGGCCTTGTGCACGACGAAATGATCGGAAAACCCGTTCTCGAGGATCGGCCGCACCGGCCCATAGATCAGAAGGTCGATCTTTTCGGACGAAATCGAACCGGCAGCCATTAGTTTTCCTTTCCAAGCGCGCTCTCATGCCAGCGCCGTAAAACGAGGTGCGAAACTAGCGCCAGCACCCCATAGATGACAATCCCGGCCAGCGACAACAAAAGCAGCGCTGCGAACATGCGGGGTATGTTCAATCGATAGCCGGATTCGGCGATCCGATAGGCGAGCCCGGAGCCGGCGCCCGCCGTTCCCGCCGCGATCTCGGCGACGACAGCGCCGATCAGCGACAGGCCGCCGGCGATCCGCAGGCCGCCCAGAATGTAGGGCAGCGCCGCGGGCAGCTTCAGAAAGCGCAATGTCTGCGGCCTGGACGCGCCATAGAGCTGGAACAGGCCGGCAAGGTTGCGATCGACCGAATTGAGCCCGAGCGTGGTGTTGGACAGCACCGGGAAAAAGGCGACGATGAAGGCACAGACCACGACCGCGGTCTGCTGTTCCAGGTAGATCAGCAGGAGCGGCGCGATCGCGATCACCGGGGTGACCTGAAGGACGATCGCATAGGGGAACAGCGAATATTCCACCCATTTCGACTGGTTGAACAGCAGCGCCAGCGCGATGCCGCCGATGCTGGCCGCGACAAAACCTTCGAGCGTGGTCAGGAGCGTGGTGGCGAGCGATTGCGACAGCACCGCCCAGTCCTTGATCAGGGTCAGCACGATCACGGACGGTGCCGGTAGCACGTAAGGCGGAATGCCTTTGATGCGAACCACCAGCTCCCAGGCGATTAGGCCGGCCGCGAACACGATGACGGGAAGCACCAGGCGCATCGCGCGTTGCGCGCCTTGCGGCTTCGCTGTGACGTCCGCCTGCGCACTCATAGCGTCGATTGCCCCTGATAGGACGGCGCCAGCGCCGCCGACACTTTCCGGCAATAGTCGGAATAGGCAGCGGAGGTGCGAAACGCCTCGCCGCGCGGCTCGACCGTCTCGATGCGGATGTCGGCCTGGATGCGGCCCGGCCGCGCCGTCATCACCACCACGCGCTGCGACAGATAGACGGATTCGAACACCGAATGGGTGACGAAGATGACGGTCTTGCCGAGCGTCCGCCACAGCGCGAGCAGATCGTTGTTGAGACGGAAGCGCGTGATCTCGTCGAGCGCGGCGAACGGCTCATCCATCAAGAGGATATCCGGATCGGTGACGAGCGCGCGTGCCAGCGACACCCGCATCTTCATGCCGCCGGAGAGCTCGCGTGGGAAGCTGTCCGCGAAATCGGCAAGCCCGACGCTCGCCAGCGCCGCGTCGGCACGCGCGCGCGCTTCCGCCTTCGGCACGCTGGCAAGCTTCAGCGGCAGCCGCACGTTCTCGCGCACACTGGTCCAGGGCATCAGGGTCGGCTCCTGAAACACGAAACCGATGCCGTGTCCCGGCTGTACCTCGCCTTCGTGGCGCGCCACCCGCACGATCCCGGAGGATGGCGCGCTGAGCTCCGCGATCAGCCGCAGCACCGTCGACTTGCCGCAGCCGGACGGGCCCAGCAGCGAGATGAACTCGCCCTTGCGGACCGCAAGGTCGAACGGCCCGAGCGCCATGACGCCGTTGTCGTAGGTCTTCGTCACGCCACGCAGGCTGACGGCGAGATGCGTCAGGCCGGTCTCGACGGCGGACGAGGTTTTGCCTGAAGACATCGCCCCTGCGCTACGGCTTGTTCGGGCGCAGCTCGACGCCGACGCCCTTGTTGACGAAGCGCAGCGTGTAGGACTTCCGGAAGTCGAGATCGGGCTTGACGACGCCGGCCTTGACCATCTTGTTGAAGAAGGAGGTGTAACGCTCGTCGCTCATGGCGCCGATACCGTTCTTCAAGCTGTCGCCGGAATCGACGATGCCATGCTCCTTCATCTTGGCGACGGAATAGGCGAGCAGATCGTCGGTCATCTCCGGATTGAGCTTCTTGATCATGGCGTTGCCGGCGGAATTGTCGCGGTAGATGTAATTGTACCAGCCGATCATGGAGGCATCGACAAAGCGCTGCACCATGTCGGGCTTCTTCTCGACGATGTCGCGGCGGGTTTCGATCAGGGTCGAATAGGTGTTGAAGCCGTAATCGGCCAGCAACAGCACGTTCGGCTTGAAGCCGGCGGCTTTCTCCACCGCGAAGGGCTCGGAAGTGACGTAGCCCTGCATCGCGCTCTTGGGATTGGCGATGAAGGGCTGCGGGTTGAAATTATAGGGGCGGACGTTCTTCTCGTTGAAGCCGTATTCGGACTTCAGCCACTGGAAATAGCTGCCCATGCCCTCCTTGGACACGAACAGCGTCAGCGGCTTGAGGTCCTCGATCTTGCCGACCTTGGCATCCGGCTGCGTCAGCATCACCTGCGGATCCTTCTGGAAGATCGCGGCGATGGTCACGACGGGAACATTGTTGGCGACCGCATCGAACGACATCAGCGTGTTCGCGGCCATGAAGAAATCGATCTTGCCGGCGATCAGCAGCATCCGGTTGTTCTCGTTGGGCCCGCCCGGAACGATGGTGACGTCGAGCCCGTATTTCTTGTAGGTGCCGTCGGCGACCGCCTGGAAGAAGCCGCCATGCTCGGCCTCGGCGACCCAGTTGGTGCCGAAGGTGACCTTGTCGAGCGTCTCGGCCCGCGCCGGCGCGAGAGAGACAAAAGCGGCCATCAGGCCCGCTGCGAACGCTCGCCACAGATGAAAGGAAGACATAATGGCACTCCGTCGATCGCTTCCGGCCAATCGCGGCTGGCTCATGTGAACGCAACGCGATAAAACCGCATGACATCAGGGGACGCGAGCCGGCCGGGCCCGCGTCCCCTGATACCCCAAATTACGTGACAAATTCGGGCAATGAAACCTCCAAAGAAACCTCAATGATGCCGTCTCGCGACTGGACCGCAATCCGCTGGGCCGATGCGACCCCCGCGGAGACGGCGCGCTGGATCGCCGTGCTGCCGCTGGCGGCGACCGAGCAGCACGGCCCGCATCTGCCTGTCACAACCGACGTGCTGATTGCGGAAGCCTATCTGGCGCGGGTGCGCGAGCGGCTGCCGGGAAGCGTTCCGGCGACCTTCCTGCCGGTTGAGCCGATCGGGATTTCCACCGAGCATATCGACTATCCGGGCACGCAGACGCTGCCGACTGAAACCGCACTGAGGCGATGGACTGGTATCGGCGAGGACATCGCGCGGCGCGGCGTGAAGAAGCTCGTCATCATCACCAGCCATGGCGGCAACAGCGCGGCCATGATGCTGGTGGCGCAAGACCTTCGCGCCCACCAAAAACTGTTCGTGGTGACGACGTCGTGGTCGCGGCTGTCAGGCGCCGACAGCTTGTTCCCCACCGAAGAGGTACGCCACGGCATTCACGGTGGTGCCGTCGAGACCTCGATCATGCTGGCGCGCTATCCCGATCAGGTGCGCAAGGATGCGATTGCGGATTTTCCCGCGAGCAGCATCGCCATGGAGAAACAATATCGCTGGCTGTCGACGCAGCGCCCGGCACCGTTCGCCTGGCAGGCGCAGGATCTTCACGTCAGCGGCGCGATCGGCAATGCGACATTGGCCGTGGCCGAAAAGGGCGAGCAGCTGATCGATCGCGGCGCGACGGCCTTTTGCGAATTACTCGGCGAGGTCGATAACTTCGACGTGAACAGGCTCGCCAAGGGCCCGCTCGGCTAGCTCGCATCTCTCTGGAATCACTTGAGAAACGCTGCTTCTCGGCGACCGGATTCTGTGCCTTCGAACCGGAAATGAGGAGCCTCCGTCCAATTGGGCACGCGGGCCACAACGGACCGCCTCAACCCCGGATGGAGTTTCACATGTCGATCAAGACCAAGATTGCCGCCGTCGCTCTCGCTGCCCTCGCCGTGACCGGCAGCATCGCGTCCACCACCACCTCGGCCGAAGCCAAGCAGCCCGGCTGGGTCTGGGGTGTGGGCGCCGGCATCGCCACCGCCGCCGTCGTCGGCTCCGCGATCGCCGCCAGCAACGACCCCTATTACTACGGCTATCACCGCTGCGGCTGGGTCGCCCAGTACAACGCCTTCGGCCAGTACGTCGGCCGCGTTCGTACCTGCTACTGATTTGAGTACCTGAGGCCGATCTCTCGTGGATCCTGCGTCCGACACGGGCGCCTCATCCACCCCGTGTCGTGCCCCGACCCGCCCGGTTGTCCCCCCGGGCGGGTCATTCATTTCTGGGTTCCGCTGGAATTGTTGCAGTCCCGTCACACCGAAGTGCGAACCGTTCGGTGCGGCAAGCCGCATCAGTTGCTATTGCGAATTAATCGCAATAAAGTCTGCGACGGGATCTGGAACTTGGGAAGAAATCGCGTCGGACCGAGATCATCTCGACTGATCGCGTGAATAGCCAAGGACCTGATGACAGAATTGTCGCGAACCGGCAGGGATGTCGGCTGCGGCGATTGGGATACATTCGCGTTTGGGGGCGGGCGTTGTGACGTTGAGGGGTACTCGTTTCAGGTACTTGCGGACAGCCGCGGCGATCGCCTCGGGCGTGCTGGCTGTTCCCGCGACGGGCCGCGCGGCCGATCTGCCGCTCAAGGCGCCGGCGCTGAAAGCGGTCTATGACTGGACCGGCCTCTATATCGGCGCGCATGTCGGCGTCACCCGCGGCACGTCCGCGGCGACGCTGACCGACCCCACGCTCGCAACCGACAACAACGTCTTCACCGGCGCGACCGGCGGCGTCCAGGCCGGCTACAATTGGCGCCTCAATTCGGGCCTGCTGCTCGGCGTCGAAGGCGACATCTCCTTTCCGAACTATATGCCCTCCAACCACGTCGTGTCGTCGACGGGGACGGCGCTGTCGTTCGCGGAGGAACGCTGGGACTATGTCGCGAGCCTGCGCGCGCGGCTCGGCTACACCCATGGCGATTGGCTGTTCTACGCCACCGGCGGCGCGGCCTTCACCGGCGAGCGCTTCCTCTCGACGCCGAACGGCGGCGTTGAGGAGAAGGTGCTGCACACAAGGCTCGGCTGGACTGCCGGTGGCGGCGTCGAATACGCCTTCGCGCCGCATTGGAGTGCGCGGCTCGAATATCTCTACAGCAAGTTCGAGAACGCCAACGTCACCTTCCCCGACGGCGCGCAATATGCCTCGTCGATGGATTTTCACAGCCTGCGGCTCGGCCTCAATCGCAAGATCGACTGGCCGGGCGTGCCGACCTATAACCCGAAGTCGGATGTCACCGACACCGAGTCGAATCGCTGGGAGATCCACGGCCAGTCGACTGCGCTCGGACAGGGCTACCCGGCGTTCCGCGCGCCCTATACCGGACCGAACAGCCTGCTGCCGTCGCCGGATTTTCAGCAGACCTGGAGCAATTCGCTCTATCTCAATGCGCGGCTCTGGGACGGCGGCGAGGTCTATTTCAATCCCGAGCTGCTGCAGGGTTTCGGTTTCAACAACACGACGGGCGCCGCGGGCTTCCCCAACGGCGAAGCGCAGAAGTCGGGCTTTCCCTATCCGCATTTCAATGCCTCGCGGCTGTTCGTGCGCCACACCTTCGGCTTCGGCGGCGAGCAGGAGGAGCTTGCTAGCGGCCAGCTTCAGCTCGCGAGCAAGGTCGACGTCTCGCGCCTGACCCTGCAGGTCGGCAAGTTCTCCGTGGTCGACGTGTTCGACGGCAATTCCTATGCGCATGACCCGCGCAAGGACTTCATGAACTGGTCGATCTGGGCGTCCGGCGCCTTCGACTATGCCGCCGACAAGCTCGGCCTCGGCTATGGCGCCACCGCCGAGTTGAACCAGAAGCAATGGGCGCTGCGCGCGGGTTATTTCCTGATCGGCGCGGAGTCGAACTCCAGCAATTTCGACACGAACATCGGGCGGCGCGGCGAGTATGTGATGGAGCTCGAGACGCGCTATTCGCTGTTCGGCCTGCCCGGCAAGCTGCGCACGCTCGGCTTCGTCAACAGCGCCTTCTCCGGCAGCTATCGCGAGACGCTGGACAATCCGGCGTTCGGCGTCGATATCAGCCAGACCCGCCGCGGCCGCCTCAAATACGGCTACGCCTTCAACGTCGAACAGGCGATCACCGACGACGTCGGCCTGTTCGGCCGGTGGAGCTGGAACGACGGCCGCAACGAGATCATGGCCTTCACCGACATCGACCGCAGCCTGTCCGGCGGCGTCTCGGTGAAGGGAACGAGATGGGGTCGGCCCGACGACGTCGTTGCCATCGCCGGCGCCATCAATGCCCTGTCGCAGGACCATCGCGACTTCATCGCCGCCGGCGGCCTCGGTCCGCTGATCGGCGACGGCCAGCTCAACTACCGCAGGGAACGCGTATTGGAGACTTACTACGCCTACGCGCTGAACAAGGCGCTGACCTTCACCGCCGACTATCAGCTGATCGTCAACCCCGCCTACAACGCAGACCGCGGCCCCGTGTCGGTGTTCTCAGGGCGGCTGCACGGCGAGTTCTGAGCGCGATGAAGTGAGCCTTGATCGGTGCACCGTCGGAGGTGTGCCCCCTCTCCCGCTTGCGGGAGAGGGTCGGGGAGAGGGTGCTTCCGCAACGGGACAATCCCCAAGAGGAGAAAGCCCTCACCCGCGCCTTCCGCGCGACCTCTCCCGCAAGC
>NZ_CAKZJO010000068.1 GCF_936943645.1 uncultured Bradyrhizobium sp.
GAGCGGCTCGACGGTCGGCGCGGCCGGCTCGTCGGCGGGTCATGCCAGCGACATGGGCATGGAGAAGGGCAAGGGTCACAACAAGGGCGAGATGAAGAAGGACAAGGATTGATGCCTTGAGAAGGAGCGGCAGCGATGCCGCTCCTTCGTCTTTGTTGGAGGAGACTTCGCATGAACAGATCAATCATTGCGATCGCAACACTGGCCTTGATGGCGGGCACCGCTCAGGCAACCACCATGGAGAAGACCGGCAAGACCGCATCGGGCGAGACCTGCAAGGTCACTGTCGAGAAACATGCCGACGGCAGCATCAGCGCGGCCGGCGCGTCGGGATCGGGCACCACGGGATCGACGGCGTCGAGCGGTTCGCTGTCGAGCTCGAGCTCGGCTGGCGGATCGTCGGTGCACGTGCAGGCGGGCGGCGGCAACGTCTCCAGCTCGTCTTCGACCGCAGGCGCGCCTGGCTCGACCAGCGCCAGCACCATCACGGTCAACGGCTGCACGATTTCGACCTCGTCGCCTTAAGATTCACAGAGAGGATTGAACATGAGAACGTTATTCGCGACTGCGGCAGTTGCAGCTTTGCTTGCCGCGACCTCACCGTCTCTCGCGCAGAAGAGCGTCACGGGCGGAAGCGGCGGCTCGGCCGCAGCCGGCGGCACCGCGGCCTCGACGGTCGGCACGGGCGGCACGTCCACCTCCGCGAACGGCAGCACCGGCTCGTCGATCGCGGCCGGCGGAAGCGCCGCTGCCGTCGATGGCAAGGCGCAGACCGGCGTCAGCATGAACAAGGGCAACGGCCCCGTGATGAACTCCAATGCCCGGGCGCAGGCCCATGAGGGCGGCACGTTCAGCCGTTCGCATACGCGCACCAAGGTCAAGGCCGGCGAAGAGGTCGGCTCGACGACCAAGACGATGTCGCACGTGCCGGGTTCGAAACCGAGCATGTCGACGACGTCGACGACCGCGCGCTAACCCTCGCGAGCTTGCTGCCCGGCTGGCCCCGGGCAGCTCGCTTTCTCGCTGCGCGTCAGTCGGCGCTCAGGCTGTGGCTGATCCGCGTGACGACGCGGTCCCATTGCCGCTTCTCGGCCGCGGGATAATTGATCAGCACGCAGTGCACGTAACCGCCCGAAAAATTGCAGCGGTCGTACCAGATCTTGTCGCGCTTGATGCTGGAGACCACGAAGAAATTCCGCGCGATACGCTTGTAGATGATTCCGGACGGCGGATTCTTCCTGGCCAGGAATTCGGCCGGCGAAAGACCTTCCCGGTCGGAAACGGCCTGTACGGACAGATCGGCCCTGCCGTCGGCGGTGCGAAACTGCTGGCCGTAGCCTTCGGGCTTGCCAGCCGTCTCCGAGAACAGTGAGGCGGGAATGTCGACCGACGTTCCGGTCTCGGCGATCCGATAGCTGGTCCAGCTGTCCGCCCGTGCGGCAGACAGCGTGGCGAGCAGCGCGAGGCCGGCAGCGATTGTTGTCTTCATGTCTACCTCATCACTTAATCGTTCCTTGCGCATCAATCGCGCGGCAGCAGTTGCAGCTCCATCAGGGCGATCCGCTGCAAATCGGCAACGTTGCGCTCGCCTGCACCGGCGGTACGCAGGATGGATTCGGCGAGCGCGTTGACGTGCGCGGCATGCACGGGCTCCGGCAGGCTGGCAACCGCAGCTTCCAGGGCGGTGGTCATGACCTCGATCACCTCGGGGGAGAATGCAGCGTTGGAAAAATTCTTCATCGCACGAACCGGCCCTTGTGTGGACCGTCGGCTCAACGCTGGGAAAAAGTGGAAGTTCCTGCAGCGCGGGCGCCGGGCTACGCCGCCGGCTGATAATGCGTGAGGGGCTCGAACTCCGCCGCCTCGCTGGCGACGGCCTGCATCCTGACATGGCTGCCGATGACGAGGCCGGTGAGCGAGAGCATCAGCCCCAGCGCGAGCGGGGCGAACAGGGCCTCCTCCTGGAACAAGCCGTTGAGCAGCACGACCATGACGCCGAAGCCGGCGAGCCCTTGCGTCAGATAGCCCGACGAGGCGTAGAGCCGCCAGGCCCTCAGCGCCATCGCGAAATAGAAGGCCAGCAGCACGAAGGCGCCAACACCCATCTGGTACAGGAGAACGCCGATGGCGCTTTCGACCGCGCCATCGATCGTTCCGGCCGCCTGCGCGGCGCTCCAGTCGATCGAGAAATAGCTGTCCGACAGATTGCCGCCGATGCCGAGGCCCCGGCCGAAAGGCCTCTGCACGAATCCGTCCAGGCCGCCCATCAGTCCAATGACGTGATAGTCGCCGATCTGCAGCCCGAGGCGGATCGCCAGAACCGCGAAGGCGGCCATGCCGAGGAAGCCGAGGAGCAAGGTCACCACGGCGCCGAGCAGACGGGTCGCGATCCAGGCCGCGACCACGAAGATCACCACGATGATGGCGCCCTTCACGCTGCAGAAGACCAGCAGCGGCAAGGCCGCGAGCGCCAGCAGCGGCCGTCCCACCGAGAACAGGAACAGCGCGAGAAAGCTGACCCCGTAGGCGAAGCTGATCGGGTGCATGTTCGGACCGTTGATGCGCAGCATCTTCGACAGGCCAAACCCTTCGAGCAAGGGCGTGTTCAGGAAGTCGAAGCTGAAGCGGTCCTTGAGGTCGACCGGCACGTTGCCGGTCTGGCGCATCTGGGCTTCCCAGACACCCGAATGGGTCGCCTTGAGCTCGTCGAAACCCCAGAACGTATAGCTGTTGGTGATGGCGAGCCAGGCATCGCGGAAGAGCAGCTCGACATAGCCGCAACAGACGATGATGACCGCGAGCGCCACCAGGAACGGCGTGATGCGCACCTCGTAGGTCGCGGCGGTCAGCAGCGAGAGCTGGAACAGGAACAGCGGCAGCACGATGTTGCGCAGATAGACCGCCGCCGGCTGCCCGTCCTGGATGAAGCCGATCGCGAAATACAACGACACCACGGCGAGGGTGACGACGCCCCAGCGCATGATCCGGTTCACCTCGGCCGACTGGTTCCTCTGGCCCAGCACGTAGAGGCCGAACGTCGCCAGCCACATCACGGAGCAGACGAGGAAATTGTAGCCCTTGATGAAGTCGAGATCGGAGGGCAGCGGCACCAGCGGCGACAGGATCGAAACGAACAGGTTCTGGAAGAACAGGACGAAGATCGCGATCGCCGGCGCGTAGGTCGGAACCGCCAGCACGATGGCGATGCCGACGAGCACCTCGACGACGATGCCGAGAGCCGGGTGCGCCAGATGCAGGATCGGCGCGAAGCCGATCGCTGCCGTGGCGATGCAGAATGTCGTGGCGAGCTCGAGCCAGGCCGGCGGCGATGGCACGCTCTGATCCTGCGGTGAGTCTCCGGCGCTCATCGATCGTTCCTTGGATCGTCCTTTGGCATCGCGCGGCGATCACGATAGCGGGGCGATGGGTAAGGAGTCGTTAACGATAGCGGAGCGGGCTGGAAGGTCAGCGCCGGCTGGGGCGCGGGGCACCACCGAGCAGTGCCCGCATCACGTCGGGATCGGCCCTGCCGGTACTGCGGTCGACAAGGCCAAAGCCCTGGGCCAGTTCCCAATGCGTCCAGCCCCAGCAGTGCTCCCTGGCATAGGCGGTGACCTCGGCCAGCCAGCGCAGCCGGCTCTGTCGGGGCGCTCCGGCTTTCAGCACGCCGAACTCGTTGACGATGATCGGCCGCTTGAACTGCTGCTGCCATGCGAGCGCGGGCGCGAGCCAGCGATCGGCTGCCGGCTTGTCCCTGGCGGCAGCGATTGCGACGTCGAGCATGCCGAGCGCCTTGGTCGCGCCCCTCGCCTGCAGATCCCGGCGGATCGCCTGCACCTTGGGATCGCCGCCGCTGATCGGATAAGGCAGATCGATGATGTCGTGCAGCGGATCCTGCGCGTCCCAATGGGCTTGATGGGTGAACACCATGGGATCGTAGAAGTGGATGGCATAGACGACGTCAGGATCCGCCAGCGGACGAAACCGCGGCAGCGAGTCCGCGCGCTGCCAATTGACGGGACCGACGACGAGCGTGGTGCTGGGAAGCAGTTTGCGGACGAAGGCGGCGAGCGTCTCGACCTGCGTTTGCCATCTGTCGGCGTCGACATCGGGCTCGTTGAGCAACTCGGCGAAGACGCGATCGGTGGAATAGGATCGCATGACCCCGGCAAGGCCGCTCCAGGCCTCCTGCATCTCGTTCAGCGCCGCGTCCGGGTCTTCCTTGTGCAGGCGGTTGAAGCGCTCGCCGGGATGAAGATCGACCGAAATGGCATAGCCGAGCGCGGTGAGCTGCTTCAGCGCCTTGTCGAGCACGCCCAGCGTCTCGTCGCGCTCGGCCTTTGCGGCGAAGCGCGGCATCACGCGCTCTGCCGGCACCGGCAGCCGAACATGGCTCATTCCCGACTTTCGCAATTGCTGCAGCAATTCGCGGCTCGGCACCTCGCCGTTGATCCAGCCGTCGGCGTTGAAGCCGCGCGACAGCACAGCGAGCCGCCCCGGCGCGACCGTCTGCGGCACGGGCACGCAATCGTCCGCAAACACAGGCGCGGCGAACGAGATCGAGACGAGCATCGCCGCAGCCAGCAAACCACGGCGCGACGCTGTCATCGTCAAACCGCAAGACCCAATGCACCGCCCTCGGGGTGCGGCGCCTGCGATCCCGCGGGCGCATGATTGACGACGAGCCCCGTCGGCACGGTCTCGTATCGCGACAGCGCGGCAGTCACCCGGCGCATCGCTGCCGATCCGAGCTCGCCGGCACGCGCCACCAGCACGATCAGGTCCGCATGCGCGGCCAACGCGATGGCGTCGGGCTGAAGTGCGAGATTACCGGCATGGACGATGATCAGATCGAACTCCGAACGAATATCGTCCTCGGGCCTCGCATCGGCCTTGCGGCCGGCGCTCAGGAGCTCGTCGATCGACTGAAGGCCCGCCGTGGTCGAACCGTCATTCCATTCGGTCACCGGCGGCTGGTGGCCGGCGAATTCCGACTGCAGCCGGATCAACACGCTCATCATGCCGCGCTTCACGGCGGCACGATTGAGCGAGCGCGCGACGGTGTTGCCGCCGGCGCTCTTGCCGACCGACAGCACCAAGGCAACCTTGCAGCCGCGCACCGGCACGCGATCGATCCGCTCCAGCAGCGGCCGCAGATAGACACCGAGATCGAGTTCGGCCGAAGCGGCAACCGGCCTTTGCCAGACCGTGGTGGGGCCGGTCCCGGACAACAGATCGGGGATGCGGGCCCAGACGGGAAGCCGCGGCATCGCGTCCGGACGGCTTGCGGCCGGCGGTTGCGCTTGAAGCGGGACTTGCGGCTGAACTTGTGGCTGAACTTGTGGCTGGACCTGAACTTGCCGAGCTTGCGTGTCCGCCGCCGCTACAGGCATGGGAGGCTCGACCGGCGCGGGCTGGCCGGACATGCTCGCCATCGCCGCAACGCAAGCGGTCGATGTCAGCAGCGAGCCGATCGCCAGCGCCGCCAGCAGCAGCGCGAGCGGCGGGCGCGTCGAACGCAGCGGCGGAATGGCCGGCGAAGCGATCTTGGTCTGGGAATTCTGCAGCTGACGCTGCTCGTTGGTGGTCTTGAACCGCGACAGGAACTGCTCGTAGATGTTCCGGTTGGCGTCGGCATCGCGCTGAAGCTCCTGCAGCTTCACCAGCGCCTGCCCGTCGACCAGCATCTTGGTCTCGACTTCCTTGAGCTGCCTTTCCAGCGCCTTCTGCTGCTCCAGCTGGGCTTCATATTCGGACTTGGCGGTGTCGATGTTCTTCTTCCGCTCGACCTCGATCTGCCGGTTGATGTCGGCGAGCTGGCTGTAGGAGATCGCGAGGTCGGGATGGCGATCGCCAAACACCGCCTTCTTCTGCGCGATCTGGTCGTTCAGGGTCGAGCGCTGCGCGCGCAGCATGCTCAACAGGTCCTGCTTCACCGGTCCTTCGACATTGGCCTTGAGATCGCGCTGCACCTGGTCGTAGCGCGCCTTGGCTTCCTCGGTGCGAAGACGCGCGGCGGAGACCTGCTGATTGAGATCGGTCACCCGCAATTGCTGCGTGGTCGAATCCTTGCCGGCATTGAGGATCTTGTGCTCGAGCCGGAAGGCGGCGACGGCGTCTTCCGATGCTCGCAGCCGCTCGTTCAGCGTCTTCAGCCGATCCTTGAGCCAGTCGGCGGCCTCGTCCGTGGCGGCGGTGCGGACGCGGCCTTGGCTCGCGACGAACGCCTCGGCGACGGCGTTGGCGTAGTAGGCGGCCCGCTCGGAACGGTTCGAGGTGAAGGAGATCGCGATGACGTAAGTAAGCCCGCGGCGCGTGATCTCGAGGCGGCTGCGGAATTTTTCCAGCAGGCGCGTCATGTCGGTATGACCGCCCGCGATATCGTCGTCCTCGGCGATCTTGAGCTGCTCGATCAGGGGACGGAGGAAGCCGTCGGATTTGGCGATCTCGATCTGGCTCTGCAGCGCCGCGGCGTCCTGGCCGATGCCGGGCAAGACGTCCTGCTCCGTGGTGACGCGCAGCTCCCGAGGATCGAGAACGACCAGGGCCGTCGCGGCATAGCGGACCGGCAGAACCATCAGCGCGACGACGCCGAGGGCAAACAGCGCCAGGGCCAGCGTCAGAATGCGGCGGCCGTTCCCGCGCAGAAATGCGAGCGCTCCGGAGACGCTGAGCGATCCCTTGATCAGCCCCGGCGCGGCGCCGTCGGGCTGGGTCCGCGCAGCCCGCGGCGCTTCCCACGAAGCCGCTGGCTCCGTCGGGGCGATGCTTCGCGGAGATGCGCGGCTACCGAACGCCATGGCTCTATTCGAAATCAACTCACAGACGAAAGTTCAGACGCTTGCCACAGCGTAAATATCCATGGTTAACCGCCGGTTACGGCCGGAGCGAGAAACGGAAAGGGCCGTGAAAAGCGCCGTTCAGGCGGAAAAGGACGGCTTGGCCGGCCTGCGCGCCGGACTTGGCCTCCCGACCACCAGCGCGGCCCGGGACGTCGCCGACCGCGCGAGCTCGCCGTCGCCGAGCAGGCAGGACCGCAGGGTCTCGATCTCCGGGCAATCGGCGGTCCCGAGCGGGCCGATCAGGAAGCCGTTTTCCAGCGGCTCGCATTTGTAACCTGGATAGCGCTGCACCCGGTCCGCGATCACGACGTCGACCTTGCCTTCGAGCAGCTCGTGCAGCCCCGCCGGCTGGCTGATGCGAATGCCGAGCTGCGGCTCGGCGCGGCGAAATTGGGCAAGGCGCGCGCGCAAGGCGTCGAGCGCAAAGCTCGCGTGAAGCCCGATATGCAGCAGGCTCGTGACGCCCTCGGGCTTGAGCTCGGCGGTGGCGTCGGCAAGGCGGCGAAACGCCTTTCGGACCTGCGCCAGATAGGTCTCGCCGGGCAAGGTCAGAACCACCTGCCGCGTGCGGCGCTCGAACAGCTGCACGCCCAGCCGCTCCTCCAAGAGGCGGATTTGCTGGCTGATCGCACCGGCGGTGACGTGCAGCTCGTGGGCGGCTTGCTTGAAGCTGAGATGACGGGCCGCGGCCTCGAAGGCGCGCAGGGCATTGAGTGGCGGCAGCAGATACGTCATGGCCGGCTCCGGGCGATGCGGGGAGAGGCGCAGGATGCATGAGTTTTGCTCGCGCGACAAAAGAGAAATCCTGCTTTGTCGCGGCCAGCGGCGGGCGATACCCCAGGGCCGATCTCCAGCAGCCCGAGAAAGCCAGTGCCGCCTGAAAAGCCGTCGATCGAAAATTCCTATTCCTGGATTCGCCTCACCGTCTCCATGGCCCTCAGCACGCTCGGCTGCGTCGGCATGTGGTCGCTGGTCGTGGCGTTGCCGGCGGTGCAGGCCGATTTCCATGCGCCCCGCGCCGAGGCGGCCCTGCCCTACACGTTCGCCATCATCGGCTTCATGATCGGCGGCATCGTGGTCGGGCGCCTCGCGGATCGCTTCGGCATCCTGCCGCCGCTGGCCGGCGGCACCATCCTGATGAGTCTCGGCTATGTCCTCACCGCCTTCGCGCCGAGCCTGTCCGTGTTCGCGGTGATCTCGGGCGTCACGATCGGCCTCGGCGGCGCGGCCAGCTTCGCGCCCCTGGTCGCCGACGTGTCGCTGTGGTTCGACAGGCACCGCGGCCTTGCCATTGCGCTGGCGACGGCCGGCAGCTCGCTGGCCGGCGTGGTGTGGCCTCCGATCGTGCAGCAGGCCATCGCCGCGCATGGCTGGCGACAGACCCATATCGGCATCGGCCTGTTCTGCCTGGCGACGATGCTGCCGCTCTCCCTGGTTCTGCTGCGGCGGCCGGTTGTTCCGACGGCTGCGCGCCAAGCGCAGGGCAGCGGCAACACGATGCAGTCGATCGGACTGTCTCCTTCCGTCACGCAAGGCCTGCTGGCCCTCGCCGGCATCTGCTGCTGCGTCGCCATGGCGATGCCGCAGGTCCATCTGGTCGCCTATTGCGGCGACCTCGGCTACGGCTCCGCGCGCGGTGCCGAGATGCTGGCGGTGATGCTCGGCTTCAGCGTGGCCAGCCGCCTCGTCTTCGGCTGGCTGTTGAACCGCATCGGCGGCCTGCCGACGCTGCTGCTGGGCTCGGCGATGCAGGCCACGGCGCTCGCGCTCTATTTGCCGTTCAACGGACTGGTTTCACTTTATGTGGTGTCCGCCATTTTCGGACTGGCGCAAGGCGGCATCGTGCCGAGCTATGCGGTGATCATCCGCGAGCTGTTTCCGGCGCGGGAGGCCGGCTTTCGCGTCAGTCTCGCCATCTCGGTCACGCTTGCCGGCATGGCGCTGGGCGGCTGGATGGCTGGCGCGATCTACGACTGGACCGGCTCCTACGCGTCGGCGCTGGTCAACGGTATCGCCTGGAATATCGTCAACATGGCGATCGCGACCTGGCTGCTGCAGCGCCAGCGCCGGCATGTCGTCGGCGCTTGCGTTGCGCTCAGCTGATGTTCAGCAGGATCCGGCCCGATGTGCCGCTGCGCATCAGGTCCAGCGCGTCGTTGACTTGGTCGAGCGCGAACTCGTGGGTCACGATTCCGCGGTAGTTCACCTTGCCGGCGTCGCTGAGGCGAACCAGCCGCGGAATATCGCGCGCCGGCTGGCATTGCCCGCCTTCCGAGCCCTTCAGCACCTTCTCGAAATGGAGCGGCAACGTGTAGATCTCGACCTTCTCGCGGGGAACGCCGACCAGAATGCAGCGGCCCTTCTTCGCCGTGATCTCATAGGCGAGCTCGATCAGGTTCTTGACGCCGGTGGTCTCGACCACCTTGTCGGGTCCGTCAGCGCCGGTGATGGACCGAACCTCGGCGGCCACATCCTTGACCGCCTCGGAGTTGATGAGATGGGTTGCACCGAACTGCCGGGCCATTTCGAGCTTGTTGTCGAGACGGTCGATGGCGATCACCGGATAGGCGCCGACCATCGCGGCGAACTGCACGATGTTCAAGCCGACGCCACCGACGCCGAACACGACGACGGCTTCGCCGATGGCGATCTGCGCGTCGTTGTTGACGACGCCGAGCGCGGTCGTCACGGCGCAGCCGAGCAGCGGCGCGCTGGTGCGGTCGATCGTATCAGGCACGGGCGTGACACGATTCTCCGACACCACCGCATATTCGTTGAAGGTGGTGACCCAGCCGGCATTGAGGCGCTTGCCGCGCCAGGAATAGACCGGCGTGTTGGACTGGACACCCTTGCCCGGCCGCCAATGCATGACGACGGTGTCGCCCTGCTTGCAGGAGACGACGCCCGGTCCGGTTTCGACGACCGTGGCCAGCGCTTCGTGGCCCAGAAGATGCGGCAGGAACTTGTCGACGCCTTTGACGGCGTCGATCTCGTTGATCTGCGCGCCGCAGATGCTCGACGTGTGCACGTGCACGAGCACCTGGCCGTGTTCGAGCCTCTCCGGCAAATCGAACTCGTCGACGATCAGCGGCTTGCCCGATTCGACGAGGATGGCCGCCTTGGCAGTCTTGATGTCCATGGGGAGCGCCCGATCACTCGAAATAGATGAATTCGTAGTCGCCGGTGTAACCGAGCTTGCCGTACAGCCAGATCCATTCCGAGGTATGCAGGATCGACTCTGCAGTCAGCGCCCAGCATTCGAGATTGTGCAGCTCGGCGACGGTCCGGTAGCCTTCGACCATGACGTATTTGTTCTTGCCGACCCGCTCGATCTCCTTGAGCGCCGCCTCGAGCTCGTAGAGCCTGAGATTGTGCAGCGTGCCGAGCGAGATCACGAGGTCGAAACTGTCGTCGCCATAGGGATAGACGTCCTGGGCGCGATAGTTGAACAGATACGGCTTCACCTGCTCATGCGCATTGGCGAGACCGTGCTTGGAGATATCGAAGCCGACGACTTTGAGACCGGGCAGGATCTTCTGCATTTCGTACAGCAGGAAGCCCTTGCCGCAGCCGACGTCGAGCACGCTGGAGCCGTCCTTCAGGCCATAGGTCTCGATCAGCGCCTTGGCGACCGGCGCCCAGCGCCCCTCGATGAAACGATAGCCGCCATAACCGAAGCGGCGGTCGCCGTCCCAATAATCGGCCTCATATTCCCGCGCCTTCAGCGAGCAGCCGATCTTGTCGTCGTTCATGCGCCCCATGTAGTCGCGCTTGGTCGCCGTATGCAGCGGCGTCACGATATTCAGGAGTCGTCCCATTGAGCCCTCGGATTCCAACACGCGATAAGATGATCGCGACCGGCTGGGAGCACTGAGTCGCGACTTGCGAGTCCTTCTAGCATTGGTGGTCGAGATCATCATTGTTTCAGATCAATGATGGGGAACCCTGGCGACCATCCCGAGCGATGGCGTCGGACCCGGCCAAGCCGGCCGATCGGCATCTTACAAACATTTCATTTTCTGCGACGCTGTGACGCTCGTCACGCCTCAAAGGGAACGGAGCGGGAGATTCGCCGTTGCTCCTTATCCTCAACAATCTGGAGCCCGACATGACGATGCGCAGAACTTTCGTTGCCCTGGCGACCGTTGGAACGATGCTCTCCACGGCGGCATCGCCGTTGCTCGCAGCGCCGTTGCCGATGGCAAACCCTTCGCCTGGCTCAGGCGTGGAGCAGGTGCAGTACCGGCATTGGCACGGAGGACATCGGCACGGCTATTACGGGCATCGTCACGGTCACTACGGTGGCGGCGCAGCCGTTCTAGGCGGCCTTGCCGCGGGTGCGATCATCGGTGGTGCAATCGCCAACAGCCAGGCTCAATCCAACGCCGCCTCCTATTGCGCGCAGCGCTATCGATCCTACGATCCGGGCTCAGGCACCTATCTGGGCAACGACGGTCTGCGTCACTCTTGTCCGTGACACGCACATGAGCATGCGGCAGCCTCCTCACGACGTGAGGGGCTGCCGACACTCGGCAGGGGCTCCGGCGCAATCCCGATAACGATTCGCGCGCAGCCGGCGCCTATTGCACCTCGATGTTGGCGTCCTTGATCAGCTTGCGCCAACGCTCTTCTTCCCGGGCAACATAGCGATCGAGCTCCGCCGGCGCGCTGCCGACCATGATGAGGCCCTCGTTCGCCTCCAGCTTCTTGAAAGCCCCGGACTGAACCGCCTTGGCAATCGCCTGATTCAGGCGCGCAATTACCGGAGCCGGCGTCTTGGCCGGCGCGTACAAGCCGTACCAGGATTCGGCGGCGTAGCCGGGCACACCCGCCTCGGCGACGGTCGGCAATTGCGGGAACGCGGCCGAGCGCTCGGCGGATGTCACGGCCAGCGCCCGCAATTGGCCTGCGGCCACCAGCGAGGCCGCACTCGCGACGGTCGTGAACATCACGTCGATCTGCCCGCCCAGGAGATCGCTGATCGCGGGCGCCGCGCCCTTGTAGGGCACCGCCGTCATCTTGACCTTCGCCATCGCGTCGAACAGCTCGCCCGCGAGATGCGCCGAGGTGCCGGTGCCGAACGTGCCGAAATTGAGCTTGCCCGGATTGGCCCTGGCCTCGGTGATCAGATCGGCGATCGAGTTGATCTTCGATGCGGGGTTGACGACGACGATGTTGAAGGACCGCGCGATCAGCGAGACCGCCGCGAAATCCTTGTGCGGATCGAACGGCAGCTTGTTGTACAGGCTCGGGTTGACCGCGTGGGCAAAGGTCGCCATCAGCAGCGAATATCCGTCGGGCTCGCTGGTCGCCACCGTCTGGGTCCCGATGATGGTCCCGGCGCCCGGCTTGTTCTCGATGATGACGGACTTGCCGAGCTCCGTCTGGATCTCCTGCGCCGTCGTTCGCGCGATGATGTCGGTGCCGCCGCCGGCCGCGAACGGCACCACGATCTTGACGATCTTGTCGGGATATTCGGCGCGGGCCGGCGTCAGTCCGAGCCCCGCGACGACCGCACAGGCGAGGACGGCAAGACTCCGCCAGCGCCGCACGGCAGAATCCCTCCCGCGCGCGTCGTCGTGATTGATGATTCCGCCACTGGCCATCTGCAACTCCATCCCTTTTTCTTCAGACATTGAGAACGACCAATCCATCTGCTGCCTTCACGCCCCGGCCCGCCGGCAATACGAACACCGGATTGATCTCCGCCTCGGAAAGTCGATCGCCGAGCTGCGCAACCATGCGCGAGAACGCGACGACCGCTTCCGCAAGCGCCTCGACGTCGCATTTCGGCCGGCCCCGAAAGCCGTCCAGCAACGGCCAGGTGACGAGATCGCGCGCCATCGCATTCGCGTCCGACAGACTAAGGCCGCCGTCCAGCGGAAGCAGACGCATCGTCGTGTCCTTGAACAGTTCGGCCGCGACGCCGCCCATCCCGAGCAGGATCGCGGTGCCCAGGGAATCGCGATGCATGCCGAGAATGAGCTCGACGCCGCCTGAAATCATTTCCTGCACCAGGAATCGATCGGGCCGCGTCCCCGTCCCGGCCGTGACGTCGTCCGCCATCGCCGTCAGGCGTCCGCCGATCGTTTCAGCGGTCAGGTTGACCGCGACGCCGCCGACATCGCTCTTGTGGGCGATCTCGCGCGAGAGGATCTTGAGCACGACCTGACCGCCGAGATCGCGCGCCGCTCGCTCTGCTTCGTCAGCCGTTGCGACCACTCTCTCTGCGGCAACGGGAACGCCAAAGCGGGCGAACAGCGCCTTCGCCTGTGCTTCATCGAGCGACCCCGCCGGGAAGTCGCCGATGTCGACCGTCGTCGAACTGGAGCCGGATGTCTGGACCTGCTCCGGCATTCCGGCCCGCAACAGCCCGTCGAGCGCGGCAGCGCAGCTCTCGGCGGAGGTGTAGGCGGGAACGCCGCGGCGGGTGAGAACGGACACCACCTCGGGCGCATGCGGACTGACATAGGCAATGACCGGCTTGTCGCTGAGCGGCAGGCAGTCGTGGATGGCATCGGCCATCAGGCCCGGCGACCCCACGGCGGACGAGCCGGCAATGACGACCAGCGCATCGTAGGACGGACTTGCGAGCAGAATGCGAATTGCACCGCGAAGCAGATCCGGCTGCAGGCCGGCCAGGGTCACGTCGATCGGATTGCGATCGAGATTGGCGTGCGATCCCGACTGCAAGCTGCGCAATTGCGCGGCCGTCTCCGCATCGGGTGCGGGCGTCGCGAAGCCGGCGACGCCGAGACTGTCTGATACGATCGTGCCGGCGCCGCCGGTGGAGGTGAGGATCGCGACACGCCGGCCGGCAAGCTCCCGTCCCGCTGCAAGGGCCGCGGGAATATCGAGCAGGTCCTCGAACGTCCTGGCGCGGATCACGCCGAGCTGCCTGAACAGGGCATCGTACATGCGATCGGAGCCGGCCAGTGCGCCGGTGTGCGAGACCGCCGCCTGTGCGCCCGCCTCGGAGCGACCGATCTTGAAGGCAACGACGGGCTTGCCGGCGCGGCGCGCCTTCAGCACCGCCTCGCGAAAGCGAGCCGGATTGCGGATCGCCTCGATATAGAGCGCAATGACATCGGTGGCGCTGTCGCCGGCGAGATAGTCGATGAAATCGGCAAGCTCGAGATCGGCTTCGTTGCTGGTCGACGCCAGCTTGGACAGCCCCACCCCGCGCGCTGCGGCGCGTGACAGCAGGGATCCGAGAATGCCTCCGCTTTGCGAGATCACGCCGATGGGCCCCGCCGCGAAGTGATCCATCGCCAGCGCGCCCGACGCCGACAGCACGATATTGTCGGTGAGATTGACGAGACCGATCGTGTTCGGCCCGAGAATCCGCATGGAGCCGGCCGCTTGCATGAGCTGGGTCTGGCGCGCGGCGCCTTCCATGCCCGTTTCTGTGAAGCCGCTGGCCAGAACGATCGCTGCGGCGGCACCGCGCTCGGACAATTCGCGCACCGCGATATGCGCGCGCTCGGCGCCGAGCAGGACGATGCCGACGTCAGGCACATCGGGCAGCGAGGCGACATCGGGATAGCATTTGAGCCCGCCGATTTCCGCGACCTTGGGATTGACCGGATAGATCGCGCCCGCAAAGCGGTGCTTCCTGAGATAGGCGACCGGCCGGCCAGAGGTCTTGCTCGGGTCGGCGGACGCGCCGATGATGGCGACGCTGCGCGGCCGGATCAGGCGTTCGATCGCATCCATCGCTCAACCCTTCGAGGTGGATTGGGCGAGGAACGCCGTCACGGCGTCGCGATGCTCGGTGCTGGTGTAGCAGATGGCCTGCGCCTGGCTGCCGAGACTGAAGATGTCGTGGGCGGAATGCTCGAAGGTCTCGTTCAGAATCTTCTTGCTCAACGCGAGAGCCGTGGGAGATCCCTCCGCCAATTCGGCCGCCCAGGCCTGCGCGGCCGGCAGCAGTTCGGCCGCCGCCACCTTGCGGTCGACGATGCCGAGTGCAAGCGCCTCATCCGCTTCGACGACGCGGCCGGTGAAGATCAGCTCCTTGGCGCTCGCAAGCCCGACCCGGCGCGGCAGGAAATACAGCCCGCCGCCATCAGGTATCAGACCGCGCTTGATGTAGGACCAGGTGAATTTCGATCGCTCCGTTGCCATCACGAAGTCGCAGGCCAGCGCAGTGTCGGCACCGAGACCCGCCGCGGCGCCGTTGACGGCGGCAATGGTCGGCTTCGGCAGGCCCAGCAGCAGCGATTGCACGTGATGCACGCCCTGCTGACGGCTCCAGCCGTTGAAGGCGACCTCACCCTGCGGCGCCTCGAGCCGGCGCTTCATGCCGCTGATGTCGCCGCCGGCGCAGAAGGCGTTGCCGCGGCCGGTCAGCACCAGCGCCCTGATCGCCTTGTCGCGCGATACGGTTTCGAGCGCGCCGACGAACTCGGCGCGCATCTCGTCGCTCATGGCGTTGCGCCGTTCCGGACGGTTGAAGGCGATCGTCGCGATTCCGGCCCCGACGGAGAATTCGATGAGCTGATAGGACATGGCAGGCTCCCTGGCTGGAGACGGATCGATGTTCCGCAAGGGATTGCGGATGTCGAATGCCGATCTCGGCCGTGGCGTGTCCTCAATGAGCCAGCTGCGGCCGGGCATTCTTCTTCCCCATGCCTGTAGCGGCTTGCACCCGCTGGAACATCCCCCTAATTCCACTTAGTGGAAATGGTTCGCGGAGGCGGATGTTGGCACAGGTGCGCAGATATGCGGGCGGCGTCGATGGCAACCGGTCGCTCGAACGCGGCATCGAGATCCTTCGGGCGTTCCGGCCCGGCGTCGACACGCTGGGCAATGGCGAGATCGCGGAACGAACAGGCTTGCCGCGCTCGACGGTCAGCCGGCTGACGCGAACACTGGTCAATTCCGGGATGCTCGACGAAGTCCGCAGCGAGCGGACCTATCGCCTTGCCGCGTCCGTCATCAGCATCGGTCACGCAATGCGGACGGGATCACCCGTACTCAACGCGATCGGACCGATGATGCGGGCCGAATCGGCCAAGCGCCGGCTCAATGTCGGGCTGGCCACCGCGGATCGAACCATGATGGTGTATCTCGAATCGATCCGCTACAGCCCGCGCGCGGCGCTGCGTAACGTCGTCGCCGGCCAGCAGGTCCCGATGGAGCTGACCTCGCTCGGCCGCGCTTACCTCGCCGGCATTGCCGAGACCGAGCGCGAACGGTTGCTGAAACTGTTCAAGCGACGCAGCATTGCTGCCACGAGGGCGCTGCTCGCAGATGTCAGAAGATCGATCAGCGCCGTCGAGCGCAACGGCTATTGTGCCGTATCCTGGCAGCCCGCCGTGCTCGCCGTTGCAACGCCGATCGTGCTGGACGGGCTTCCGGTCTACGCAATCAACATGAGCCTGCAGAATGTCGACCGGTCCGATGCGCTGGCGGGCGAGATGGGCGCATACCTCACCGCCTTCGCAGCGAAGTGCAAGGAGGTGCTGGGTTGAGACGATCGCCCATATATGGCATAATATGCCATAAGCAGCTTGACTGTGAACAAAAAGGAAATGCCGATGCCCACCCGAAACGTCGTGCTGACAGAGCGGCAGGAAGAGCTGCTTGAGACCCTCGTCAAGTCCGGTCGCTACCAGAATGCCAGCGAGGTTTTGCGCGACGGATTGCGGCTGGTGGAGCAACGCGAGGCGGAAGATGCAGGCAAGCTGAAAGCTCTGCGGGCAGCCGCGCGCGCGGGCGTCGGGGCATTGGATCAGGGAGACTACAAGGAATTTGCAAGTATCGAAGACCTGCAAGCCTATTTGAACGATCTCTCGGAGAAGATCATCTCTCGAACCGCCGAATAGAGCTGTCATGGCCGGGCGGAGATGGCGCATTCGTCTCGGTGCAGCCGCAGAGGTCGACTTCGCCAACATCCTCAGGTGGACCGCAGAGAACTTTGGCGCGCGACAATCTCGAATCTATCGCGATACCCTTGTTCAGGCGATGGGCGAGCTGGCTGAGGGTCCCAAGATTGCGGGCTCCAGGCCGCGAGACGAGATCATGGCAGGCCTTCGTACGCTTCACGTGGCACGGCACGGCCGGCGCGGAAGCCATTTCCTGATGTTTCGAGCGGCTCCGGGCAACACGATCGAAATCGTGCGTATCCTTCACGACAGAATTGACTTTCGGCGCCATGTCCCACCCGCCGGCGATGAGGACACAGGGTAGGCTCGTGGCATTTCAAAGGAGCTCGGCGCCGCTACAGTTTCCCATAGACTCGCGCGGCGACCGCCTTCAGGCGCTCGACCGAGCCGGACTCCGGATGCGGCTTGACCGGCGCGAACAGGATCGAGGCCTGCCTGCCGTTCTTCCAGACATAGATGGTGACGGCGTTGCCGTTGCCCTTGGTGCAGGAATGCTCGCCGAAGGCTTCGCCGCCGAGCTCGGGGATCGCCACGTGCTTGCAGGGGCCTGCGCGTTTCATCATGCCGGCAGCGGTGTCGCGCGAGGTCGCGATCACCGCGACGGTCATGGTGTTGGCTTCGCGATCGAACATCATGCAGCTGCCTGCGCCGGTCCGCTGCACCGTCAGCGTGCTATTGTCGAGAAAGCCGTCGGCATCGGCGGCCGTGAGCCACTCGCAAGTGCCGAACCGCTCGCTGCTCTTGCCGACGCTTCCGATGGCAATTCGCGCGGCTTCCGTGACCGGCGCGAGCAGCGCGTCGTCGGCGCGCCGGCCGATCGGATAGACGGTAAGCTGCAGAATGTAGTCGCCTGACAAGGCGACGACCGAGGCCTCCTGGCGCTCCGCGCCGGCGGCGGTCGTTCCGCCCTGACCTTCGTCGCCGATCCCGGACACGGCGTTGAGCGGCATGCGCTCACTGAGCGTCTTGACGAAGGTCGCGTACAATTCCCGGGCGCGGTCCTTGTCGGGATTGCGGAACACGGAGAGCATCATCGTGTCGCCGCGCCCGCCCTGGTAGATGCAGCCGCGGCCGTCCTGATTTGAGATCAGCGACCATTTGAGCGCCGGCATCGCACGGGCGAGCTCCTGGGCGCTGATGAACGGGCAGGTTTCGGCCGCGCGCACGGGAAGCACGGGGGCGGCGGCGATGGCGAGGACGAGAGCGAGGAAAACGAACAGACGATCGAGATTGCGCATGAAGCGAACTTACTCTCGAAATCGCGCGCCCGGAACGCCTCGAACGCCCGACGCTCGGATTCGTCGTCTGACATGCCCGGGCCGGGTCAGCGCGAGGCCGTCGTCACTGCCCGTTATATTCGGCCCAGCAATCCGCGGTTTCATAGACCCGGACGGACCATAGCTGCGGAAGGCTCGGCTTCAGCCGGTCCCAGATCCAGACCGCGATATTCTCGGCAGTCGGGTTCTCGAGGCCTTTGACCTCGTTCAGGCATTGGTGGTCCAGCGCAGCCATGATGTCGGCGAAGCTGTTTTCGATGTCGAAGAAATCGGCGACGAAGCCGGTGTGCGGATCGACCGGCCCGTCCAATTGGACCTCGACCCGGTAGGAATGACCATGCAGCCGGCGGCATCGGTGGGTCTCGGGCACGTTCGGCAGCCGATGCGCCGCCTCGAACTTGAACGCCTGCGATATCCTCATCCAGCTCCTCACACGACGTCGCCATCCGGTCTCAGGCCCGTCTGGCGACCAGATGCTGCTTGGTCCTGACCTTTCGGCGAAGAATGGCGCGCCCGGAACGATTCGAACGTCCGACCCTCAGATTCGTAGTCTGATGCTCTATCCAGCTGAGCTACGGGCGCGTGTTTCGCAAACAGCGCGGGCGTGACCCGCGACGCAGCCCCCGGCAAAGCCGGAGGGGGTGCGAAAGAGCGCTCTGACTAACCGCTCTTGGCCGGATTGGCAAGGTCCGGGATGGGGAGATTTTCGCGGATCTTCACTGATCCCTCCGCCATTCCGGGGGGAGGTGAAGCGGCGAGCCCGGAATCCATAACCACCAGCCGGGGTTATGGATTCCGGGCCTGGCCCTTCGGGCCATCCCGGAATGAAGGAAAGAGTGAAATTGCGCCCACTCGGCCTCTGGCCGACTACGCCCGCTGCCGCTCGTTGCGGATCGAGAGCAGCTCCACGGGGCGGTCGGGGATGACGATGCGGAAGGTGGCGCCGATGGTGCCTTCGACCAGATGGATGTCGCCGCCATGGGCGCGGACCAGCTCGGCGGCGATGGCAAGGCCGAGACCGCTGCCGCCGGGGCGGCCGGAGGTCTGGAACGCCTCGAACAGATGGTCCCTGGTCTTCTGGGGCACGCCGGGGCCGGTGTCGGAGACCTCGATGATCGCCACGGCGCCTTCGCGTTTTCCGGTGATCCGGATCTGCTGCGGGCCGCCGTCACCGGAGGAATGACTCTCCAGCGCCTGGGCGGCGTTGCGCACGAGATTGAGCAGCACCCGGAACAGCTGATCGGGATCGGCATCGATGGCGAGCCCGCGCTCGATCGCGGCGACCCAGGCGATCGAAACGTCGGAGGCGAGACCTGCGGTCTCGCGCACCTCCAGCACCACGGGCTCGATCAGGATCATGCGGCGGTCGGGCGCGGCCTCCTGGGCGCGGCCATAGGACAGCGTCGATTGGCAGAAGGCGATGGCGCGCTCGAGCGAGCGGACCAGCTTCGGCGCAAAGCGCTGCACCCGCGGATCCGGCACGCTGGCGAGCTGATCCGACAGCAGCTGGGCCGAAGCCAGCAGATTGCGCAGATCGTGGTTGATCTTGGACACGGCGAGGCCAAGGGCGGCGAGCCGGCTCTTCTGATGCAGCATCGACATCAGATCGCGCTGCATGTCCGACAATTCCCGCTCGGCGACCCCGATCTCGTCGCTGCGCTGGCTCGGCACGATGATTCCCGCCGAGCTTTCGGGGTTCTCGTGGAAGCCGACCAGGCTCGCGGTCAGCCGCCGCATCGGGCGCACGAAGAGATAATGGAGCGCGAGATAGACGAGGCCCGCGGTCAGCACCGCGATGATCAGCGCAACCACCACGACGTTACGGGAGAAGCGATACATCTGCTGCCGCAGCGGCAGCTCGTCGGTCACGATCTCGATGAACTGGGCATTGCCGACCCCGGGCCCGACGATGCGGATGGCCTGGTTGCCGGTCTCCAGCATCATCCGGAACGAGCCGGTGATCGCCTCCCAGGCCGTCATGTCGCGGAGGTCGATGTCGTGCTCGATGGCGGCCGGAATGTTGTCGCTGGCGAGCAGGCGGCGCTGCTGGCCCATCTTGATGGCGACGGCCCGGGCATTGATGCTTTTCAGGATCTGCCGCGACAGCGAATCGGGAACCATGCCGAGCGGCGCGGCATCCAGCACCAGCGCGGCGGTGTTGGCCGCCGCGACGCGGTCGTTCAGGCGGTTGACCCAGAAGTTGGCGATGGCGGGCACATAGAGCAGGCTGGCCGCGATCATGACCAGGGGGACGGTCAGCAGCAGCAGCTTGCCCGACAGCCCAAGCCCGCGCGTCCCGCGGGGGCGCACCGCCGGCTGGTCCGGCTGATCCTGATCCTGGATCGGCTGGAGGTCTGTCGCTGCCACGAAATTCGCCCTCGCTGCCCTTGGCGTCTGAAGGATTGGCGGTAGGAAGATGCGGTCCGACCCCGGTCCGGTCAAATTACGGATCGCTAATCTGCCGAGGTGGGATGTAGGCGCTGATATCGCGAGTCGCCACCTCAAGGGTTAAAAACCCCTAGCAAACAGCGATATTCACCGGAAACGTGCGCTTGTGCGGCGTTGACGAAAACAAGGCGCTCCCTTATAAGCCGCGCAAATTGTCCGCGATGACCCGGTGTGACGCCGGGAGCGGCTCTTCTGGGGCCGAAAATGGCCCGTTTTGGGCCGCATCTTCCGGACTTTCCTATCAATTCTACAGGCAAATTGCCCGGTCAGCGGAGAAAAACCCGTGAAGCGGACTTATCAACCCAGCAAACTGGTGCGCAAGCGCCGTCACGGCTTCCGTGCCCGTCTCGCCACTGCCGGCGGCCGCAAGGTTCTCGCCGCCCGCCGCGCCCGCGGCCGCAAGCGTCTGAGCGCCTGAGCCGGACCCCCTTTTCCGGGATTTCATCATGGATCGGCTGAGGCAGCGGGCGGATTTCCTCGCCGTTGCCAATGGCGCGCGGGCGAATAGTCCCGCGTTCGTCCTGCAAAGCCGCCCCCGCGATGATTCCGGCCCTGTCAGGATCGGCTTCACCGTTACCAAAAAGAACGGCAACGCCCCCGAGCGCAATCGCATCCGGCGCCGGCTTCGCGAACTGGTGAAGCGGCTCGATCCGGTATCGATGCAGCCCCATCATGATTATGTGCTGGTCGGACGAAGGGACGCGCTCTCGCGCGACTTCGCGACCATGCTCGACGATCTGCGCATAGCGTTCACGAAGCCTGCGCGGCATACGCACAAGGGATCGCGTGGCCAGAGGCCGGGTCCCGCCTCAGCTGCCAGCCGCAAACCGGATTGATGACGAGACAACAGTGATGACCGACAATCGCAATACCATCCTCGCCGTCATTCTGTCGGGCCTCGTCCTGATCGCCTGGCAATATTTCTACAACGTGCCGGCGATGGAGAAGCAGCGCGCCCAGCAGCAGGCGCAGGCCGAGCTGCAGAAGGCCACGCCGCAGCCGACCGCGTCCGCGACGCCCGGTGCCACGCCGCAGCCCGGCGCAGCCCAGCCGGCGTCGCCGGCCGCGAACCAGGCCCAGCCGGTCGTTGCGCGCGACGTCGCGATCGCCGCCAGCCCGCGCGTCAAGATCGACACGCCGCGGATCGCCGGCAGCATCGCGCTGAAGGGGGGCCGCATCGACGACATTGCGCTGGTGCAATTCCGCGAAACGGTCGACCCGAAGTCGCCGCCGATCATCCTCTATTCGCCCTCGGGCACCGCAGAGCCCTATTACGCCGAATTCGGCTGGGTGGCGGCGACGGGCGTCACGGCGAAGATGCCGGATGCCCAGACCGTCTGGCAGCAGGACGGCAGCGGCAACCTGACGCCGACGACGCCGGTGGTGCTGAAATGGGACAATGGCGACGGCCTCACCTTCCGCCGCACCATTGCCGTTGACGACCATTATCTCTTCACCGTCAAGGACGAGGTGAGCAATGTCGGCAATGCGCCGGTCACGCTCTATCCTTACGCGCTGATCTCGCGCCACGGCACGCCGCAGGTGTCCGGCTATTACATCCTGCACGAGGGCCTGATCGGCTATCTCGGCGATCACGGCTTGCAGGAATATGCCTACAAGAAGATCGACGAAGCCAAGAAGGTCGACTTCAAGGCCACCAATGGCTGGCTCGGCATCACCGACAAGTACTGGGCTTCGGCGCTGCTGCCCGACACCAGTGCGCCGCTTCAGGCGAAGTTCTCCTCGAACCTCACCGGCAACGTCCACACCTACCAGACCGATTATCTGCTCGACCCCGTCACCGTCGCGATCGGCGGCACCGCCACCGCGAACGCGCGGCTGTTCGCCGGCGCCAAGGAAGCCGGCGTCGTCGGCGTGTTCCCGTTCGCCGGTCTCGGCGGCTACAACAAGGAGCTGGGGCTGAACCATTTCGATCTCTTGATCGACTGGGGCTGGTTCTACTTCATCACCAAGCCGATGTTCCTCGGCCTCGACTTCTTCTACCGCTTCTTCGGCAATTTCGGCATCTCGATCCTGCTCGTGACCGTGATCGTGAAGCTCTTGTTCTTCCCGCTGGCGAACAAGTCCTACGCCTCGATGGCGAAGATGAAGTCGATCCAGCCGCAGCTGCAGGCGCTGAAAGAGCGCTATCCCGACGACAAGGTGAAGCAGCAGCAGGAGATGATGGAGATCTACCGCAAGGAGAAGATCAATCCGGTCGCCGGCTGTCTTCCCGTGGTGATCCAGATCCCGGTGTTCTTCTCGCTCTACAAGGTGCTGTTCGTCACCATCGAAATGCGGCACGCGCCGTTCTACGGCTGGATCAAGGACCTCTCCGCGCCGGACCCGACCAACCTCTTCAACCTGTTCGGCCTGATCCCGATCGATCCGACGACGCTTCCCGTGTTCGGCCACTATCTGCATCTCGGCATCTGGCCGATCATCATGGGCATCACGATGTGGTTCCAGATGAAGCTGAACCCGACGCCGCCGGATCCGACCCAGCAGATCATCTTCAACTGGATGCCGCTGATCTTCACCTTCATGCTGGCGGGCTTCCCGGCGGGCCTCGTGATCTACTGGGCCTGGAACAACACGCTCTCGGTGGTCCAGCAGAGCTACATCATGCGCCGCAACGGCGTGAAGGTGGAACTGTTCGACAATCTCAAGGCGACGTTCGCGCGGAAGGCGACGTAAGCGTCAGACAGGTGCCCGCCTACGTCATGCGGGCACAATGCTTCCAAGTCGTCATGCCCGGGCTTGTCCCGCCTGCGCGGCCGAAGCCGCTTCGGCGCGGCGAAGGCCCGGGCATCCACGTTTTGGAAGCTTGCTCCGTGAAGACGTGGATGGCCGGGTCAAGCCCGGCCATGACGCGAGGATAGACTTTCAGATGACCGACAAGTCAGACGACAAGCTGATCGAGGCCGGGCGAAAGCTGTTCGCCCGCGACTGGCAATTCATCTGGGCCTCGCCCTCGATTCAGACGTTGCCGCCGATGGCGGGGCTCGAAGTCGCCTTTGCCGGGCGCTCCAATGTCGGCAAGTCCAGCCTGATCAACGCACTCACCGGGCGCAACGCGCTGGCGCGCACCTCGCATACGCCGGGCCGCACCCAGGAGCTGATCTTCTTCGAGGTCCCCGGCAAGAACGATTTGCGCCTCGTCGACATGCCCGGTTACGGCTATGCCAAGGCGCCGAAGAGCCAGGTCGCGTCCTGGACCGAGCTGATCCACAAATTCCTGCTGGGACGCGCCAGCCTCGCACGCGTCTACGTGCTGATCGACGCGCGGCACGGCATCAAGGACGTCGACCTCGAGGTGCTCAAGACGCTCGACCGCTCCGCGGTCAGCTATCAGATCGTGCTGACCAAGGCCGACCAGGTGAAGGCCTCCGAGCTGCAAGCACGCATCGCCGAGACCGAGGCGGCGCTGGCAAAACATCCGGCCGCGTTCCCGAACGTGCTCGCGACCTCGTCGCGCAGCTCGACCGGCATGGAAAGCCTGCGCGCCGCGATGGCGAAGCTCGTGGAAGAGCGGGCCTCGTGATGCCGGCGCATCGCCTGCTGATCGCCCTTGCCGGCGTGATGGGCGCCGCCGGCGTCGCATTGGCCGCCGCCTCCGCCCACGGCGCGGATGCGAGCCGGCTCGCCACGGCGAGTGCCATGTTGCTGTTTCATGCAACCGCCATATTGGCGACCACCGCTCTGCTCGCGCGCGGCCTTCTGCACGGCGGAATTGGCCTCATCGCCGCGTTCGGCTTCGTGACCGGCGCCGCGCTGTTCGCGGGCGACCTCACCTTGCGGCAATTTGCCGGGCACGCGCTGTTTCCCATGGCGGCACCGACCGGTGGAACGGTGATGATTGCGAGCTGGCTGGCGGTGGCGATAGCGGCGGCGCTGCCGCGGAAGTGACGCTTTCTCTTACCCTCCCCTGGAGGGGGCCTGGAGGGGGAGGGTCGGCTCACATTGAGCGCAGCGAAATGTGAGCCGGGGTGGGGTGATCTCTCCACTCGGGCACTGCATCGGTCGAGAGACTGTCACCCCACCCCGTCTCATATTCCGCGGCGCTCCATATGAGCCGACCCTCCCCTTCCAGGGGAGGGTAAGAAGCCAGAATGTCCCTCGACCTTCACTTTCTCCTCTTCCTTCTCTTGCGGATGGCGATCGCGGCGGCGTTCGTCGTGTCGGCGTCGATCATCACTGAACGCGCAGGTCCGGTGATCGGCGCGCTGATCGCGACATTGCCGGTGTCGGCGGGTCCCTCCTACGTCTTCCTTGCGCTTGACCACGACGCTGCCTTCATCGCGCAGGGGGCATTGGCGAGCCTGCCGGTCAACGCGGCGACGATCTTCATGTGCCTCGCTTACGTCGTGCTGGCGCAGCGGCACAGCTTCGCCGTGAGTTGCGGAAGCGCGGTCGTGGTCTGGATCGCGCTGGCTTCCATCATCCGGCAGTTCGACTGGTCGCTCAGCGCTGGCCTCGCCGCGAACCTGATCGCCTTCGGCATCTGCATTCCGCTGCTGGCCGGCTACCGCCATGCCAAGATGCCGCTGGTGACACGCCGCTGGTACGACGTGCCGATGCGGGCTGCGCTGGTGGCGACCCTTGTTGCCATCGTGGTCTCCACCTCGGGCTGGGTCGGCCCCCGCATCAGCGGCATCATCGCCCTGTACCCCGTAGTGTTCTCCAGCATCATGGTGATCCTGCATCCGCGCATCGGCGGCCCGCCGACCGCTGCCGTGCTCGCCAACTCCGCCTGGGGTTTGCTCGGATTCGGCATGGCGATCGCCGTCCTGCACGTGGCGGTGGTGTCGTTCGGCCTGGCCGTCGGTCTGTGTCTCGCGCTCGGCACCTGCATTGCTTGGAACTTGACGCTGTGGGGGCTCGGCCGGCGTGCGATGCGCAATGCGCGCCAACAGCCGTGAGACTACGGACAAGCGCGACACCGCGGCGCGAAAAGTCATTTGCAGGATATGGGCCTCACGCTCAGGGGCACCGCGGCAACTCTGCAAGCCATTGAATGAGATGCGTCATTTCAAGTCGCGCCGCCGATCGGACCTGATCGCGACGGAGGCAGCGTTCGTTCCAGCTCCCGCCGTTTTCCGACACTTCTATTAGAACTTTGTTCGAGCTTTTCCCGTAGGAATAATATTGCTTACCCGCTCGCGCCGTCGCCGGCGCGAACCCGTCCGAGCTGCATCCGAGCGCAGGGACTCGCGGGGATTGTCGATTTGAGTACGGCTGTGTTGCCGCAACGGCCACTTCCCTGCAGGCTATCCACGTTATTTCGAGATGGAGATTGTTCGATGTTCGGTCGCAAGTCCCAGAGTGATGCGCAAGCGCGGCTCGACGCCATAGGCCGTTCGCAGGCCATGATCGAATTCAATCTCGATGGCTCGATCATCACGGCCAACCAGAATTTTCTCGACGCCCTCGGCTATCGGCTCGACGAGATTAAAGGCAAGCATCACTCCATGTTCGTGCCGGCCGACCAGCGCGACACCGCCGAGTACAAGGCGTTTTGGGCCGCATTGAGCCGCGGCGAGTATCAGGCGCGCGAGTTCAAGCGGATCGCGAAGGGCGGCCGCGAGGTCTGGATCGAAGCATCCTACAATCCGGTGCTCGACGGCAACGGCAAGACGGTGATGGTCGCCAAGATCGCAACCGAGATCACCGCGAAGAAGATCCGGAGCATGACGGATGCGTCGAAGATCGCGGCCATCAGCCGTGCCCAGGCCGTCATCGAATTCAAGCTCGACGGCACCATCGTCACCGCCAACGAGAATTTCTGCAAGACCCTCGGCTATTCGCTGGCCGAGATCGAGGGCAAGCATCACAGCCTGTTCGTGGCCGAGACCGAGCGCAGCGGTCCCGCCTATCGCGAGTTCTGGGCCGCGCTCAACCGCGGCGACTACCAGGCCGGGGAGTTCAAGCGCATCGGCAAGGGCGGACGCGAGGTGTGGATCCTTGCCTCCTACAATCCGCTGATCGACGAGAACGGCAAGCCTTACGGCGTCGTCAAGTTCGCGACCGACATCACCGCGGAGAAGCTGAAGAACGCCGACCTCGCCGGCCAGATCTCGGCGATCGACAAGGCCCAGGCGGTGATCGAGTTCAACATGGACGGCACGATCATCACCGCCAACGCCAACTTCCTCGGCGCGCTCGGCTACTCGCTGGCCGAGATCAAGGGCAAGCACCACAGCATGTTCGTCGAGCCCTCGGAACGCGACGGCGCCGCGTACCGCGAATTCTGGGCGGCGCTCAACCGCGGCCAGTACCAGGCGGCCGAATACAAGCGCATCGGCAAGGGCGGCAAGGAGGTCTACATCCAGGCCTCCTACAATCCGATCCTCGACCTCAACGGCAAGCCGTTCAAGGTCGTGAAATATGCCACCGACACCACGCGTCAGGTGCTGGTCCGCATGGGCAACGAGCGCGTCCGTGGCATGATGGAATCGGTCGCCGCCGGCTCGGAAGAGCTGAACGCCTCGGTGCGGGAGATCTCGGAGGCGATGACGAAATCCCGCGAGACCGCGATGAGCGCGGTGGAGCAGGTCTCCTCCGCCGACGCCCAGGCCCAACGCCTCACCGACGCCGCACAGGCCATGAGCGGCATCGTCGAGATGATCAACAGCATCACCGGCCAGATCAACCTGCTGGCGCTGAACGCCACGATCGAATCCGCTCGCGCCGGCGAAGCCGGCCGCGGCTTTGCCGTGGTCGCCTCCGAAGTGAAGAGCCTCGCCAACCAGGCCAAGCAGGCGACCGACAAGATCGGCCAGGAGATCGGCAGCCTCAACGGCATCTCCGGCGACGTCGTCAGCGCGCTCGGCTCGATCAAGCAGGCCATCAACAATGTCAGCGAATACGTGACCTCGACCGCCGCCGCCGTCGAGGAGCAGAGCACGGTGACGAACGAGATGTCGACCAGCATGCAGCGCGCCGCCGCGGAAGCGGCCGCGATCGCGGCGCGGGCGTAGCCAAGCGGACGGAATCGTAGGGTGGGCAAAGGCGCGCTCTTCGCGCGCCGTGCCCACGATCTCTTCGCGATCCAGCCGATATGCGTGGGCACGCTACGCTTTGCCCACCCTACGGCACCGTCACTGCTTCGGCAGCTTGGCCTTCAGCGCATAGAGCGCATCGAGCGCTTCCCGCGGCGACATCTCGTCGGGGTGCAGCGCCTTCACGGCGTCCATCAGCAGCTCCGCTTCGCTCGGCGGCGCGGCTTCGGCGGCGGCGCGGGAGGGCACCGCGAACAGCGGCAGATCGTCGACCAGTGCGCGCGCGGTCTGGCCGCGGTCCTGCGCCTCCAGCTTGGACAGCACCGATTTGGCGCGTGTGATCACGGCCGGCGGCAGGCCGGCGAGCTTGGCCACCTGGATGCCGTAGGAGCGGTCGGCCGAGCCCGGCAGAACCTCGTGCAGGAACACGACGTTGCCCTGCCACTCCTTCACCCGCACGGTGGCGTTGAACATGCGCGGCAGTTTGGCGGAGAGCGCGGTCAGCTCGTGATAATGCGTCGCGAACAGGGTGCGGCAGCGGTTGCTCTCGTGCAGGTGCTCGATCGCGGCCCAGGCGATCGAGAGGCCGTCGAAAGTCGCGGTGCCGCGGCCGATCTCGTCGAGGATCACCAGCGCGCGCTCGCCGGCCTGGTTGAGGATCGCCGCGGTCTCGACCATCTCCACCATGAAGGTGGAGCGGCCGCGGGCGAGATCGTCGGCAGCGCCGACGCGCGAGAACAGGCGGTCGACGATGCCGATCCGCGCCCGCGTCGCCGGCACGAAGCTGCCGATTTGAGCGAGCAAGGCAATCAGCGCGTTCTGGCGCAGGAAGGTCGATTTACCGGCCATGTTGGGGCCGGTGAGCAGCCAGAGCTGGCCGGACTTTTGCGCGGGCGCCGGCGACAGATCGCAGGCATTGGCGATGAACGGCTCGCCATTGCGCCTCAGGGCCTGCTCGACCACGGGATGGCGGCCGGCCTCGATGGCGAAGGCGAGGGAATCATCGACGTCGGGGCGCACATAATTGTCGTCGACCGCGAGCTTGGCCAGCGAGGTCGCGACGTCGAGCAGGGCGAAGGCGTGCGCGGCGGCGCGCAGTTCGTCGCTCACCGCCATGGCCTTCGCTGACAGCCGCTCGAAAATCTCGAGCTCGAGCCCGAGCGCGCGGTCCCCGGCATTGGCGATCTTGGCTTCGATCTCGCCGAGTTCCGACGTCGTGAAGCGCACCTGGCCCGCCAGCGTCTGGCGATGGATGAAGGTCGCGTTCAGCGGCGCCGACATCAGCTTGTCGCCGTGCTGCGCGGTGACCTCGACGAAATAGCCGAGGACGTTGTTGTGCCGGATCTTGAGAGCCTTGACGCCGGTGTGGTCGGCGTAACGCGCCTGCATCGAGGCCACCACGAGGCGCGAGGTGTCGCGCAAATTGCGCGCTTCGTCGAGGGCGGGTTCATAGCCCTGCCGCACGAAGCCGCCGTCGCGCTTGATCAGCGGCAGCTGCTCGTCGAGCGCGCTGGCGAATTCCGCTGCCAGCTCGCGCGAGGGCCTTTGCAGCGCGGCCACCACCACCGCGATCTCCTGCGGCGGCTGGTCCAATTCACCGAGCCGCGCCAGCACCTGGTCGGCGGCGATGATGCCGTCGCGCAGCCCCGCAAGGTCGCGCGGGCCGCCGCGGCCGACCGAGAGACGGGCCAGCGCGCGCGACATGTCGGGCGCGCCGCGCAATATGCTGCGGACGTCCTCGCGCGCGGCGGAGTCCGCAACGAATGTGCCGACCGCATCGAGCCGGCGCGCAATGGCGGGCGCGTCCGTCAGCGGCGCCGCCAGCCGTTGCGCCAGCAGGCGCGAGCCGGCCGAGGTCACGGTGCAGTCGATCGCGTCGAGCAGCGAGCCGCGGCGCTCGCCGGCAAGCGTCCGCGTCAGCTCGAGGTTGGCGCGGGTGGCCGGATCGATCGCCATGGTCGCGCCCGAGGCCTCGCGCGCAGGCGGCGACAGTGGCGGGTGCTTGCCGACCTGGGTGCGGTCGACATAGGTGACGGCGGCGGCCGCGGCGGTGGCTTCGAGCCGCGTGAGCTGCGCGAGGCCGTCCATGGTCGCGACCGCAAAATAGTCGCACAGGCGCTTTTCGGCGGTGGCGCCGTCGAAGACGTCGCGGGTCAGCGGCGTCACTGCCGGCAGTTCGCGCAGGGTCTGTCCGAGCTCGTTGTCGCCATAGAGCGCATCGGTGACGATGGCCTCGTTCGGGTTGATGCGCGCCAGCGTCGCGGCAAGCTCGCCGCCCGAACATTCGGTGACCATGAATTCGGCGGTCGAGATGTCGATCCAGGCGAGGCCGAAGCGGTCGCCGCCCGCAGAGGAGCGGGCCCGCGCGATCGCCAGCAGATAGTTGTTGGCGCGCGCGTCGAGCAGATTGTCCTCGGTCAGCGTGCCCGGCGTGACCAGCCGCACCACGCCCCGGCGCACCACGCTCTTGTTGCCGCGCGCCTTCGCTGCGGCGGGATCCTCGGTCTGCTCGCAGACGGCGACCCGGTGGCCGGCCGAGATCAGACGATGCAGATAATCCTCGGATCGCTCGACCGGCACGCCGCACATCGGGATATCGGCGCCCTGATGCTTGCCGCGCTTGGTCAGGACGATGCCGAGCGTCCTGGAGGCGATCTCGGCGTCCTCGAAGAACAATTCGTAGAAATCGCCCATCCGGTAGAACAGCAGCAGGCCCTGATGCGCCGCCTTGATCTCAAGGTATTGTTCCATCATCGGCGTGACGCGCGCGGCAGCTTCCGCCTGGGGCGCGGGCGCTTCGTCGGGGGGCGGAACGGGGATCGGCTGTTGCATGGTCATGGGCGGCGCAACCTACAAAATTTCGTCCCCTGCTCCTATCGCTTTGGCCTGACAGGGGAGGTTTTCCACGTTGTCCGTGTGGCGGAAGCGGTTGCCACATTTTCCGTCGTCATTCCGGGCCTGCGCCTGTCGGCGCATCCCGGAATGACGACGGAATTTCGTGGCGCTGAGCCGAATACGCCGCCCGCGAAACCGTCAATTGACCTGCCGCGGGCGCCCTCCTAAAACTCCGCCGACATTGAAGAATTCTGGCCGAACCGCGGCATTCAGGGAGAACAACGATGCGTGACGTCTTTATCTGCGATGCCGTGCGGACCCCGATCGGCCGTTTCGGCGGCTCCCTTGCCAAGGTGCGCGCCGACGATCTCGCCGCAGCCCCGATCAAGGCGCTGATGGCCAAGCACCCCAACCTCGACTGGGCGCAGGTGGACGAGGTCTTCTTCGGCTGCGCCAACCAGGCCGGCGAGGACAACCGCAACGTCGCGCGCATGGCGCTGTTGCTGGCTGGTCTTCCGGATTCGGTTCCCGGCCAGACCCTGAACCGGCTCTGTGCCTCCGGCCTCGACGCGGTCGGCGCGGCCGGTCGCGCCATCCGCTCCGGCGAGATCGAGCTCGCGATTGCCGGCGGCGTCGAATCCATGACCCGCGCGCCCTTCGTGATGGGCAAGGCGCAGGAGGCCTTCTCGCGCTCGGCCGAGATCTTCGACACCACGATCGGCTGGCGCTTCATCAACCCGCTCTTGAAGGCGCAGTACGGCGTCGATGCGATGCCGGAGACCGGCGAGAACGTTGCCGAGGAATTCCAGGTCTCGCGCGCTGACCAGGATGCCTTCGCGATCCGCTCGCAGCAGCGTGCTGGCAAGGCGATTGCCGCTGGGTACTTCGCCGAGGAAATCACACCGATCACCATTCCCGGCGGCAAGGCCGGCCCGATCACTGTCGACAAGGACGAGCATCCGCGCCCCGAGACCACGCTGGAAGGCCTCGCCAAGCTGAAGCCGATCGTGCGTAATCCCGGTACGGTGACCGCCGGCAACGCCTCCGGCGTCAATGACGGCGCTGCCGCCATGATCCTGGCATCCGAAGCTGCCGTGAAGAAGCACGGCCTGACGCCGCGTGCCCGCATCCTCGGCCTTGCCTCGGCCGGCGTGCCGCCGCGCATCATGGGCATCGGCCCGGTGCCGGCGACCCGCAAGCTGATGGAGCGGCTCGGCAAGAAGATCAGCGATTTCGACCTGATCGAGCTCAACGAAGCCTTCGCCTCGCAGGGCATCGCCTGCATGCGCCAGCTCGGCGTCGCCGACGACGCCGATTTCGTCAATCCGCATGGCGGCGCCATCGCGCTCGGCCATCCCCTCGGCATGAGCGGCGCGCGCCTCGCGCTCACCGCAGTCCACGGCATGGAGAAGCGCGGCGGCAAGCTCGCGCTCGCCACCATGTGCGTCGGCGTCGGCCAGGGTGTCGCGGTTGCGATCGAGAAGGTGAACTGAGTTCTCTCTTCTCCCTCTCCCCGCACGCGGGGAGAGGCGAAGGGGCCGAGTGGAGACAGCCATGATCATCGAGCGCGAGCAGGACGTCACGGCCGCGGCGCTGGCGGTGATGGAGCGGACGTCGGATCCGCGGCTGCGCCAGATCATGGTGTCCCTGGTCAAGCACCTGCACGCCTTCGTGCGCGATGTCCGCCTGACCGAGAAAGAGTTTCGCGACGCCACCGCGGTCATCGCCGAGCTCGGCAAGCTGACGACCGATACCCATAATGAAGTCGTGCTGATGGCGGGCTCGCTCGGTGTCTCGCCGCTGGTGTGCCTGCTCAACAATGGCGACCAGGGCAATACGGAGACCGATCAATCGCTGCTCGGACCCTTCTGGCGGCTGAACTCGCCGCGGGTCGAGAATGGCGGATCGATCGTGCGTTCGGAGACGCCGGGGGCGCCGCTGTTCGTGAGCGCCCGAGTCGTCGACAAGGACGGCCGTCCCGTTGCGGGCGCGGAGGTCGATGTCTGGCACGCCTCGCCGGTCGGCCTCTACGAGAACCAGGACCCCGAGCAGGCCGACATGAACCTGCGCGGCAAGTTCACGACCGACGGGGAAGGGCGCTTCTCCTTTCGTTCGGTGATGATGGTCGGCTATCCCATTCCGACCAACGGCGTGGTCGGCCGTCTGCTCGAAGCGCAAAGCCGGCATCCCTACCGCCCAGCGCATCTCCACGCCCTGATCTTCAAGCCCGGTTTCAAGGTGCTGATCTCGCAGGTTTACGACCCCACCGACCCGCATATCGACAGCGACGTGCAGTTCGGGGTGACGCGGGCGCTGATCGGCAAGTTCCAGCGCCACGACACGCCGCATCCGACCGCGCCCGATGTCGTGGCGCCCTGGTATTCGCTCGACCACACCTACCGGCTCGAAGCCGGGGAGGCGGTGCTGCCGCGTCCGCCGATCAAATAGCGCGGGCCCGCCGGGCGCGGCATGGCCGCCAAACCCGCTTCCCCAAATTAGTTATATCCTATAATGATTGGCGGAAGTTGACCGGCCGGACCGAAAATGGCCGGGGAGGAGTTCGCCCATGACATTCATCTATCCCACAGACAGCAACAAGGCGCATCCGCTGCCGCTGTCGCCCGACTACAAGAGCTCGATCAAGCGCGCGCCGAACAAGCCGTTGATCCCGATGCGGCATACGCTGTCGGAGCTGACCGGTCCGGTCTACGGCCACGAGACCGTGCGCAAGGGCGACAACGACCTCACCACCCAACACACTGGTGAACCGATCGGCGAGCGCATCATCGTCCACGGCCATGTGCGCGACGAGGACGGCCGGGGCGTGCCGAGCTCTCTGGTCGAGATCTGGCAGGCCAATTCCTGCGGCCGCTACGTCCATGTCCGTGACCAGCATCCGGCGCCGCTCGATCCGAACTTCACCGGCGCCGGCCGCACCGTGAGCGATGCCGACGGCTACTACCGCTTCGTCACCATCAAGCCGGGCGCCTATCCCTGGGGCAATCATCATAACGCCTGGCGTCCCGCGCACATCCATCTGTCGGTGTTCGGCCATTCCTTCGTCACGCGCCTCGTGACGCAGATGTACTTCCCTGCCGACCCGCTGTTTCCGTTCGACCCGATCTTCAATTCGGTACCGGACGAGAAGGCGCGGGCGCGGATGGTCTCCTCGTTCGACCTCGAGAACACCCAGCCCGAATGGGCGCTGTGCTACCGGTTTGACATCGTGCTGCGCGGCAAGAACGCCACCCCCATGGAGAATCACTAGTGCAGGATAATGGGATCACGCCGTCGCAGACCGTCGGCCCGTTCTTCAAATACGGCCTGACGCCGACCGGCGACTACGCCTGGAACGACGCGTTCACCCACTCGACGCTGACGCCCGACGTCACCGGCGATCGCATCCGTATCGAAGGCCGTGTGTTCGACGGCGACGGCGTTGTCGTGCCGGATTGCATGCTGGAGATCTGGCAGGCGGACGCGCAGGGCCGCTTTGCCGACCCGCAGGACAAGCGCGCGCTGCCCAATGCGAGCTTCCGCGGCTTTGCCCGCTGCGGCACCGACAAGGACGGCAATTACGCTTTCGAGACCATCAAGCCGGGCGCGGTGCCGGATCCCGACGGTAAGCCGCAGGCGCCGCATATCCTGCTCGCGGTGTTCGGCCGCGGCATGCTGCGGCATCTCTACACCCGCATCTATTTCAGCGACGAGACCGGCAACGCTTCCGATCCCGTGCTGGCGCTGGTGCCTGCTGATCGCCGCGCCACGCTGACCGCGGTGCGCGAGGCCGGCAAGCCGGTCTACCGGCTCGACCTGCGGCTCCAGGGCGACGACGAGACGGTGTTCTTCGACGTCTGAGGGGCGATGCGTACCGGGGAGGTCTCCTCCCCGGCATGCTGTCTCATGGGGCGCACCGAAGCCGGGACTGCGTTGCCTTCGGCCGAAAAGATTCGTTCGCACGCGTGTGCGTCAGTTTAACTGACTCAAATACCGATGGCTCGACCTTCAAATCCCGTAGTTCTGCGGGCTTCGTACGGTATTATTCCGCCGCGAAGCAATTCCGTATTTACCGTATTCGTCTAGGGTGGCCGCAGTTTCGGACGCCGTCCTGGATTGTTTCATGAAATTTCGTCTGTCGTTGTCCTCTGCGATCGTCGCGTTCGGCATCGTTCTCGCCATTGGCTTTGCCGCCGTCGTTTCGACCAGCCTGTACGCCTTGAAAGAGCTCAAGGTTGGCGGTCCGCTCTATTCCGACATCAAATTGGGCAACGACCTCATCGCGGACATCCTGCCGCCGCCGGAATATGTCATCGAGGCTTATCTGGAGGCGACCCTGGCGATGCGCGAGCCGGACCAGCTGGCGGCCCACGGCGAACGCCTGGTCCAGCTCCGCAAGGACTATGACGAGCGCAAGGCGTTCTGGGTCACTTCCAGCCTCTCGGCCGACCTGAAGACCGCGCTGGTGTCGAAGTCCGACGCCGAGGTGCAGAAGTTCTGGAAGGCGTCGGACCAGCTCCTGCCGGCCCTCAAGGCCAAGGACGCGGCCGCTTCCGAGCGCGCTTATGCGCAGCTCAAGGACGCCTACACCGCGCATCGCGCCGTGATCGACAGCATCGTCGAGAACGCCAACAAGCAGAATGCCGCCATGGAGAAGCTGGCGGCGGACCGCGACAGCTCGATGCTCTATATCCTCCTCGGCGTCTCCGCTGCCGTTCTTGCCTTCGTTGCCGCCGGCTTGCTCGGCGTCGCGCTCGGCGTGGTGCGCCCGATCGTGCGCATGACGGGTACGATGCAGAAGCTCGCGACCGGCGATCTCGCCGCCGACATTCCGTTCGCCGACCGCAAGGACGAGGTCGGCTCGATGGCGGGCGCGCTCGTGGTGTTCAAGCAGGCGGCGGTCGAGAATGCCCGGCTGCGCGAGGAGCAATTGCGGCAGGAGCAGGAGGCGGCGCAGGCCAAGCGCTCCGCCCTGCACCAGATGGCCGAGACCGTCGAACGCGAGACCGGCCGCTCGGTCGACACCGCCGGTGCGGCGACGCAAGGCGTCGAGCGGGCGGCGTCCAGCCTGTCGGAGATCGCAAGATCGCTGTCCGCGCAGTCGCAGGCGGTCGCGGCAGCCTCCACCCAGGCCCTCGGCAGCTCGCAGACCGTCTCGGCCGCGGCCGAAGAGCTGAGCGCCTCGATCCGCGAGATCGCGAGCCAGGTCCTGCGGACCAGCACTGTGACAAAATCGGCGGTCGCCGGCCGCGAGCAGGCGCGCTCGACCATCCAGTCGCTGGCGGGATCAGTGAAGAAGATCGCCGAGGTCTCCGACCTCATCGGCGGCATCGCCGGCCAGACCAACCTGTTGGCGCTCAACGCCACGATCGAGGCGGCGCGCGCCGGCGAGGCCGGCCGCGGCTTCGCCGTGGTCGCGGCCGAAGTGAAATCCCTGTCGGACCAAACCGCCAAATCCACCGAGGAAATCACGCGGCTGATTACCGAGATCCAGGCCTCGACGCAGGCCGCGGTCGACGCCGTCGAGACGATGGGAGGGCACATCGTCGAGATCGACGGCGTGGCGACCTCGGTTGCCGCCGCGATGGAACAGCAGGACGCTGCGACGCGCGAGATCGCGCGGTCGATTTCCGAATCGGCGTCCGCGGCAAAGGAAGTCTCGGCCAAGATCGGCAATGTCAGCCGCGACGCCACGTCCGTGAACGATCGCGCGGCAGAGGTCAGGCAGGCGATCGCCGGCATGGCCGCCAATCTCGAACAGCTACGGTCGGTCGTGGTGAGGACCGTGCGCGATTCCACCGCGGCCGCTTGAAGCGGGGCACGAGGCCTGCTGCTGGTGCCCGGGACTGTGATCGTGCAGTATGGCGCGGGACAGGGGCACGGTGGCTATGACACCTCCACAATTGCCTGACATCGTTGAACCGGGCCGACTGACGGCTGCGCTACGCCGAAGCGGCGTGCTGGACGCCGGTGCGGTGCGCGAGGTGAAGGTGCTGCATCAGCACCCGGCCCTGGTGTCGCGCGTCATCCGTCTTGGGCTGCGCTATGTTGGGGAATCCGCCGGGGCCCCGCACTCCGTCATCCTCAAGATGCCGCATCCGGCCTACGCCAAGACGCTGGCGAATGCCGGCCGGCAGGAAGTGGCTTTCTACACGCGTCTTGCGCCGAACATGCCGTCGCAGATCGTACCGCGCTGCTACGATGGTCATTTCGACGAGGAGAGTCAGGCGTGGCATCTCCTGCTCGAGGACCTCACCGAGAGCCATGAGGTCGCAGCCGACTGGCCATTGCCGCCCTCGCGCGATCAGGCGATGGCAATCGTCACGGCGCTCGGCCGGTGGCATGCAGCCTGGTGGGACCACTCCGGACTCGGCGCGACTGTCGGTGCCTGGGCGAGTGCCGACGACAGCGCGAAGCTGATGGATACTTTCGCGGGGCATTATGATCGCTTCGCCGATCTGCTCGGTGACCGCCTCAGCGAGGAGCGGCGTATCCTGTACCGGCGACTGATCGAGAAGGCGGAGCGGCTGTTGCAGCGCTACCATTCGCATCGCCACGTCACCATCGCGCACGGCGATGCCCATACCTGGAATTTCCTGCTACCACGCCCGGGCGTCACCGATACCGTCCGCATATTCGACTTCGACCAATGGCGCATCAACGTGCCGACGAATGACCTCGCCTACATGATGGCCACACAGTGGTATCCGGATCGCAGGCAGGCGCTCGAGCGGCCTTTGCTCAACCATTATCACCAGACGTTGATGCAGCACGGTGTCGCAGGCTACACCCGAGGCACGCTCGACCAGGACTATCGCCGGTCAGTGCTTTGGCACATTACCAAACCGGTCTGGCAGTGGAGCGTCAACATTCCGCCGGTGATCTGGTGGAACAATCTGGAGCGGGTGTTTGCGGCCGTAGATGATCTGGGCTGCGAGGAATTGTTGGGGTAGGTCGCGCCGTTCGCTCGGTGCGGTGTGAGGCGCGGTGCCGGGTCAACCTTCTCGGTGTCGTCCCCGCGAAGGCGGGGACCCATAACCACAAGGAGAGGTCGTCGCGCGAGCTGCCAACTCCGAGTCTTCGCCAAACCACTTCCTGTGGTTATGGGTCCCTGCGTTCGCAGGGACGACAGCGGAGAGTGTGGATCGAGCGTGCCTACTCCATCACCGCATGTTCCGGCCCGGCCGCCTGCTTGCGCAGCGTGGCCTTGGTCGAGCCGATCAGCAGGGCGAGCGGGATGGTGCAGAGGATGAAGATCATCACCAGCTGGTAGTCGTGTGCGAAGGCGATGATCTGCGCCTGCACGCTGACCATCCTGTCGGCCATGGCGCGGCCGGCGTCGGTGGACAGGTTGATCAGGCCGCGGACGTCGGGCATCTGCAGCGCATGATTGAACGGGTTGATGTGCTCGGACAGGATCGCGTAGGTCCGCCGCGTCCCCTGCGTCAGCTGCGCGATGACGACGGAAATGCCGACCGAGCTCGCGACGTTGCGCATCAGGGTCAGCATCGCGGTGCCGTCTGTGCGCAGATCGTTCGACAGCGTCAGGAACGCCACGGTCGAGAGCGGCACGAAGACGAGGCCGAAGCCAAACCCCTGGATGACGCTGACGGTGACGATCTCCGGCACCTGGGTCAGGTCGGTCCAGCCGGTCATCTGGAACAGCGAGCCCGCGGTCAGCGTCAGGCCGGAGATGATCAGCGTACGCGCCTCGAAATAGCGCATCATGCGGCCGACCAGCATCATGGCGAAGAAGGTTCCGAAGCCGCGGCTCGCCAGCAACAGGCCGGCGGTGATGATGGGATACCCGATCACGTTCTGCATGTAGGGCGAGGCCAGCGCCATGGTCGAGAACAGCACGAGCCCCATCACGACCATGAACATGCAGCCGGTGACGAAGTTGCGATCCCGGAACAGCGCGAAGCGGATGAACGGCGTCGAGGTCGTGAAGGAGTGCGCGAGGAAGAAGTAGAAGGCAACGGCCGAGACGATGAACTCAGCGAGGATCTCGTTGGATTCCAGCCAGCCCAATTGCTCGCCGCGGTCGAGCGCGAGCTGCAGCGCGCCGATCGCAACCGCGAGCGCCGCGAAGCCGAAAAAGTCGAACTTGAGGCTGAGATCCTTCCGGGTCTCGTCCATGAACACGATCAGCCCGAGCACGGTGATGGCGCCGAACGGCAGGTTGACGAAGAACACCCAGTGCCAGGAATAGGTCTCGGTCAGCCAGGCGCCGAGCGAGGGGCCCATGATCGGCCCCATCATCACGCCCATGCCCCAGATCGACATCGCCTTGGCGCGTTCCTGGAGCGTGTAATAGTCGAGCATGACCGATTGCGACAGCGGCACCAGGGCGGCGCCGAACACACCTTGAAGCAGGCGGAACAGCACCATCTGGTTGATGTCCTGCGCGAGACCGCACAGCACCGAGGCCATGGTGAAGCCGGCCGAGCAGATGATGAAGATGCGCTTGCGGCCGAAGCGGTTGGCGATCCAGCCCACCGGCGCCGTCATGATCGCGGCGGCGACGATGTAGGAGGTCAGCACCCAGTTGATCTGGTCCTGCGAGGCCGACAGCGTGCCCTGCATATAGGGCAGGGCGACGTTGGCGATGGTGGTGTCCAGCGCCTGCATGATCGTCGCCGTCATGGCGCAGATCGTCACCATGTTCCGGCGCAGGCCGGGGACCATCAAATGCGCATTGGGACCGGACATCGTTCAGTCCTTATTCGTCTTTGTCCTGGCTCGCGGTCGCCGACAGCCCGAACAGGCCGGCGAGCGAACGCTGATGGCCGGTGTCGATGGTGGCATAGACGCTCATGCCGGCCTTCAGCTTCCGCACGTATTTGTCGGTCTCGTCGAAATAGATGCGGATCGGCACGCGCTGCACTACCTTGACGAAATTGCCGGTGGCGTTCTGCGGCGGCAGGATGGCGAATTGCGCACCGGTGCCGGGCGAGAGCGAGCCGATCTTGCCCTTGAAGACGTGGTTCGGGAACGCGTCGACCTCGAGCGTGACGGGCTGACCCTCGGTGACGTGGGTGAGGTCGCTCTCCTTCGGATTGGCGTCGACCCAGGGATGGGCGACGTCGATGATGGAGAACACCGGCGTGCCCGCGGTGACGAAGCGGCCGAGCTGGATCTGCTCGACCTGCGTCGCCACGCCATCCATCGCCGCGCGCAACACGGTGTGGTCGAGGTTGCGCTGGGCATCGTCCAGCTTGGCTTTTGCCTGTGCGTAGGGCGGGAATTGCTCCAGCGGCAATTCGGTATTGCCGAGCAACTGAGTCTTGGCGTTGGAGAGCTGCTGCTTGATGTATTGCGCCTGCGCGCCGGCGGTGACCAGCGCATTCGAGGCGTTGTCGAGATCGAGCTGCGAGCCGAAATTGTTCTTCACCAGCGCCTGCTTGCGCTCGACGTCGCGCTTCTTCAGATCGATGCCTTGCTGAGCCAGATCGAGCATGTCGCCGTAGATCTTGATGTTGGCGACGAGGTTGTCATAGGTCGTGCGCGCCTGCGCGAGCTGCGCCTTGGTCTCTTCCACCGCGAGGCGGAACGGAACGGGGTCGATCTCGAACAGCTCGTCGCCCCGTTTGACCGACTGGCCTTCCTTCACGACCACCTTCAGGATCTTGCCGGAGATGTCGGGCGTCACCAGCACCTTCTGCGCGCCGACATAGGCGTCGTCGGTGCCGACATAGCGCCCGCCATGCAAATAGAATGTGAGGCCGGCGATCGCGGCGGCAACAGGCAGCACGACCAGCAGCAGGAAGCGGCGATAGCGGCGCAAGCCCGCAATGAAGCGGCGGCGCGGATCGGTGCCGGCCTTCTTGGTCGGCTTGCCGCTGTCGGCTTTCTGCTCGGGCTGGAATTTGAGGACTTGATCAGCCATAGCGCTGCTCCTTGCGCGCTTGTTCCGCACCGGATGTCTGGATCGCGGTGCGGACGTTTTCCTTGATGGTTTCGAGCTGGGTCAGGAGGCGATGGGCGTCCGCCGGCGTGATGCCGTCCAGCGCGTTGGCGGTGAGCTCGGACTTCAGCCCGCTCATCCGGCCCAGCAATTGCCGCCCGGCCTTCTTCAGATACAGCCGCTTGACGCGGCGGTCTGAAGGATCATTGCGGCGCTCGATCCAGTCGCTGTCGCAGAGCTTGTCGATCAGGCGCGTCAGCGTGATCGGCTGCATCTCGAGCAGCTCGGCGAGTTCCGACTGCTTCATGCCCTCGCTGCGCTCGACCTTGGCCAGCACCGCCCATTGGGCACGGGTGATGCCGAACCGCGACGCCTCCTTGTCGGCATAGACGCGCAAAAGGCGGTAGAGCTCGCCCAGCGTAAACAGGAAGTTCTGGTCGACGGACCCGCGGGTCATAAGCTTGGTCTCCAATAAGCTTTGAATATAATAAGCAAGCTTATGATTATTCCATCGCCGATTAGCAGGAGGCTGTCCCGCAGCGCGAGCATGGCTGGCAGCCGTTTGCAGGGTCGTGCTTTGGGTTCCCGGGCCCAAATGCTAGAACATCGCCGCATGACCCTCGCAAAGCCGGCTTTTCCCGCGCCCGATCACGATCATGGCCGCTGCACCGCGGATGCGCTGGCGCATGCCGAGGAGGTCTGCGAGCAGCGCTCCCAGAAATTCACGCCGATTCGCCGCCAGGTTTTAGGTGCGCTGCTCTCCAGCCACCGCCCGCTCGGCGCCTATGAGGTGATCGACGAGCTCGCCAAATCCATGTCCCGGCCGGCGCCGATCACGGTCTATCGCGCGCTCGATTTCCTGATGGCCAACGGCCTCGTGCACCGCATTGAAAGCCGCAACGCCTATCTCGCCTGTGCCGCCCACGACCACGATGCGACGTCGGCGGTGGCGTTCCTGATCTGCGAGCGCTGCGGCCTGGTCGGCGAGATTCCGTCGGCATCCTTTGCCGGAGATCTCAACGCGGCAGCGCGCAGCTCGGGCTTTGCTCCCAAATTGTCCGTGGTGGAGATCACGGGCGTCTGCACCCATTGTCAGAAAGCTGCATAAAGCAACAACGGCGCAAAGCCGGTTTTTCGGGAAGATATGTCCTCGCCACAAGCCAACCCTTCCGCCGCACGTCCCCTCAGTGCCGGCGCCATCGCCCTGATGCTCATGCTGTGCCTGACCTGGGGGTTCAACCAGATCGCGGTGAAGCTGGTGATGCCTGATATCCCGCCGATGCTTCAGGCCACGATCCGCTCGGCGGGCGCGCTGCCGGTGCTGTTCATCATCGGCACGCTTCGCGGCGTCAAATTCTTCGAGAACGACGGCACGTGGAAGCCGGGCCTGATCGCCGGGCTGATGTTCGGCATCGAGTTCGTGCTGATTTTCCAGGGCCTGCGCCTCACCTCGGCCTCGCGCGCGGTGGTGTTTCTCTACACCGCGCCGTTCTTCGTCGCGCTCGGCTCCTACCAGGTGCTGGGCGAGCGGCTCGGCGCCTCGCAATGGCTGGGCCTTGCCATCAGCTTTGCCGGCGTCGCGCTCGCGATCGGCGTGCCGCAGCCCAATGTCGACGCGCACGTTCTGCTGGGCGACCTCATGATCGTCGGCGGCGCCGCGCTGTGGGCGGCGACGACGCTGGTCGCCAAGGGCACGCGGCTGCGCTTCGCCGCGCCGGAAAAGGCGCTGGGCTATCAGGTCGCGACCTCGATCCCGATCCTGGGGCTAGCGGCCTTTTTGTTCGGCGAGACCATCACGCATACGCCGGCACCGGCCTCGCTCGGCCTGATGGCCTTCCAGGCGATCTGGGTGGTTGGAACCACGTTCACGCTTTGGTTCGCTCTGGTGAAGACCTATTCGGCCAGCAAATTGTCGGCTTTTACCTTCATCACCCCTTTGTTTGGCGTGGTGGGTAGCTATTTCATCATGCACGACACCCTAAGCTTGGCATTCGGGGCGGCTGCCCTCCTTGTAATTGCTGGGCTTTTCCTGGTTAACCGTCCGAGTGCGGCCGTTCAGGAGCTCCCTCTCCCGTTGCCGCAAGCTCGTAAGGGAGCTCCTGAACCGGAGGCCGCACTCGATTCATAAGTTCTTGGTATCCCTTCGAATTCGAAGGGATGCCGCCAAACGGCCGCGGCGCCAGCTGATGCATTGCTGAACGTCACCAAAACCTGATATTTGGACCCCATGAACAAGCCCGAAACATCAATCGATTCCGACATCGCGGGACCTGCACCGCGTCATCGTACCACCCAGGTCAAGGTCGGCGACGTCGCCGTCGGCGGCGGTGCGCCGATCGTGGTGCAGTCGATGACCAACACCGACACGGCCGACATCGACGGTACCATTGCCCAGGTCGCAGCGCTCGCGCGCGCCGGCTCCGAAATGGTCCGCATTACCGTGGACCGCGAGGAAGCCGCAGCGGCCGTGCCGCACATTCGCGACGGTCTCGCCAAGCGCGGTATCAACACGCCGCTGATCGGCGACTTCCACTATATCGGCCACAAGCTGCTCGCCGCCTATCCGGCCTGCGCCGAGGCGCTCGCCAAATACCGCATCAATCCCGGCAATGTCGGCTTCAAGGACAAGCGCGACACCCAGTTCGGCGACATCATCGAGATCGCCAACAAGAACAACAAGCCGGTCCGCATCGGCGCCAATTGGGGCTCGCTCGACCAGGAGCTGCTGACCAAGCTGATGGACGAGAACGCCGCGTCCGCCAATCCGCGCGACGTGCGCGCGGTGACGCGCGAGGCGATGGTGCAGTCCGCTCTGCTGTCGGCCGCGCGCGCCGAAGAGCTCGGCATGCCCAAGGACCGCATCATCCTCTCCGCCAAGGTCTCGGCGGTGCAGGATCTGATCGCGGTCTACCAGGACCTCGCCAGCCGTTCCGATTACGCCATCCATCTCGGCCTCACCGAAGCCGGCATGGGCTCGAAGGGCATCGTGGCGTCCTCGGCCGCGCTCGGCATCCTCCTGCAGCAGGGCATCGGCGACACCATCCGCATCTCGCTGACGCCGGAGCCCGGCGGCGACCGCACCCGTGAAGTGCAGGTCGGCCAGGAGCTGCTGCAGACCATGGGCTTCCGCACCTTTGTGCCGCTGGTCGCGGCATGCCCCGGCTGCGGCCGCACCACCTCGACCACCTTCCAGGAGCTGGCGCGCTCGATCCAGGATTTCATCCGCGACGAGATGCCGACCTGGAAGACGAAATATCCCGGCGTGGAAGAGCTCAACGTCGCGGTGATGGGCTGCATCGTCAACGGCCCCGGCGAATCCAAGCACGCCAATATCGGCATCTCCTTGCCCGGCACCGGCGAAGCGCCGGCCGCGCCCGTGTTCGTGGACGGCAAGAAGTTCCGCACGCTGCGCGGCCCGACCATCTCCGCCGACTTCAAGGCGTTGGTGATCGACTATATCGACCAGCGCTACGGCCAGGGCGCCAAGGTGCCGGTGACGGCGGCGGAGTGATTTCACTCCGCTAGCGCCCACACTCCGCTGTCGTCCCCGCGAAGGCGGGGACCCATAGCCACAGGCCGTGGTTATGGCGCGAGATGGTGATTCCGAGTCTTCGTCCAACTCAATCCGGTGGTTATGGATCCCGGGCTCGCGCTTCGCGCGCCCCGGGACGACGACTGTGTTTGCGGTGCAGATTGCACATCCATCACGGTGCGCTACGATGCCTTCCAATCAAGAACGATCGGGAGACACGCCATGAGCTCACTCGCCGGCAAGCAGGGCCCGCGCTATCGCCACATGGCCGAGGACGGCGCGCCCTACGAGACCATCGCGGTCGAAAAGCTCACCCCCATCATCGGCGCGGAAATCTCCGGCGTCGACATCGGTTCGCTCGTCGATGGCGATGCCGGCTCCAACCAGCAGATGGACGAGATCCACCGCGCGCTCGCCGAAAACCTCGTCATCTTTTTCCGCGACCAGAACATCACGCCGAAGCAGCATCTCGCCTTCGGTCGCAAATTCGGCGAGCTGCATTTCCATCCGGCCGCTCCTCACGAGGACGAAGACCCGGCCTTGATGAAGATCTACGCCGACAAGAACTCGCCGCGGGCCAATGGCGAGGGCTGGCACTCCGACGTGTCCTGCGATCTCGAGCCGCCGATGGGCTCGATCCTCTACATCAAGCAGTGCCCGCCGCGCGGCGGCGACACGCTGTTCGCCAACATGTATGCGGCCTATGAGGCACTGTCCGACCGCATGAAGGCCTATCTCGACGGCCTGACCGCGCTGCACGACGGCGAGCCGATCTATCGCGGCCTTTATGCAAACTACGGCGTCGCCGACCGTCCGTCCTATCCAAACGCCGAGCACCCCGTGGTGCGCACCCATCCGGTCACCGGTAAGAAGGCGCTCTACGTCAATCGCGGCTTCACCCGTCACATCAACGGCATCCCGCGCGATGAGAGCGACGCGATGCTGGCTTACCTCTACCAGCACGCCGAGAACCCGCTGTTCCAATGCCGCTTCCGCTGGACCGAGAACGCCATCGCGTTCTGGGACAACCGCTGCACCCAGCATCGCGCGATGTGGGACTACTGGCCGCACACCCGCTCGGGCACGCGCGTGACGGTGAAGGGGGAGCGGCCGGTTTAGGCTGCTCGTGCCCCGGACGCAGTGCAGCGCTGTCCCGGCGATGCGAAGCATCGTCCGGTTCAGCGGTGCGCTGCAGAGCCGGGGCCCATACTCGCGGCAGGCTGGGTCCCGGCTCTGCGTCGCGTCATTTCATGCCGCGCCGCGTCCGGGACACGGAAGCCGTTCCTGCGTTGACGTCTCCGCATTCCCGCGCCAATCTTCCCGAAAAATACATCGGGAGGATCTTCAATGCTCCGCGCCGAGGACAACAAATTCCTGACCGAGTCCGGCCCCGGCACGGGCATGGGCGAATTGCTGCGGCGGTTCTGGATTCCCGTGCTGCTGTCCGAAGAACTCCCAGAGCCCGACGGGGAGCCGAAAAAGATCGTCGCGCTTGGCGAAGAGCTGCTCGCCTTCCGCGATTCCCGCGGCGTCGTCGGGGTCATCGATCAATACTGCCCGCATCGCGGCGCCAATCTCTGGCTCGGGCGCGTTGAGGAATGCGGCATCCGCTGCGTCTACCACGGCTGGAAATTCGACACCGACGGCCGCTGTGTGGACATGCCGACGTCCTATCCCGATCTCAACGCCAAGGACCTCATTCGCATAAAGTCCTACCCGGTGCGGGAATGGGGCGAGATGATCTGGGCATATATGGGTCCCCCCGAGGCGATGCCCGAGCTGCCCGATCTCGAAATGGCGCTGCTACCGGCCTCGCACCGCTATGTCAGCAAGAAATGGCAGGACTGCAACTGGGTGCAGGCGCTGGAAGGCTCGATCGACACCGCGCATTTCACCTTCGCCCATCTCTCCTTCGACAAGGAGGAGAACGAGATCCTCGATATCAAGAAGCACTTTGTGAATCCGATCGCGCGCATGTCGAGCGATCACATGCGCTGGATCGCGGAGGACCCGCGCCCGGTGATCAAGGTCACCCCGCACGAGGCGGGGCTGACGATTGCCGGTGGCCGGCTCACGGGCGGCGACAATATCTACTGGCGCATTGCGCAGTTCCTGATGCCGTTCCACGCTTATGCGCCGAGCGCGATGCCGGGCGAGAACATTTTTGGCCAGACTTTCGTGCCCGTCACCGACACCAATTGCTGGATCTATACCTATGTCTGGAATCCGGAGCGGCCGCTGACGCAAGCCGAGCGCGACGCCTATGACCGCGGCAACGGCGTGATCGCGGAGGTCGACGACAATTACGTGCCGCTGCGGCACAAGGGCAACGACTACCTGATCGATCGCAAGCTGCAGAAGACCCGGAGCTACACCGGCATCAAGGGCGTGTCCGAGCAGGACGCCGCCGTGCAGGACAGCCAGGGTCCGATCGCCGACCGCACCCGCGAGCATCTCGGCCCGACCGATCTCGGCATCATGCATTTCCGGAAAGTCGTGATGGATCTGGCCCGCGCGCTGCAGCAAGGCGAGCCGCCGCCGCAGGCCGCGCATCAGGACCGCTATGCCGTGCGCTCAGGCGCCTGCGTCACCAGCAAGACCAAGGATCTGCCGGCCGTGATGCTGGAGCGGTTTGGCGATGTCGCGGGCTTTGTCGGCCGCCCGCAGATCGCGGCAGCGGAGTAGCGCGTGGGGCAAGCGCGCAGCATCATCGCCGGACTGGTCGCCGCGATCCTGTTGTCATCGCTTGCACCAGCCGGCCGCAGCGAGGCCGCGGCTGCGCGCAAGGTCGCGAAGACCAGACCGAAGCAGGCGCAAGTGCCCGCCAAGTGCGAAATGCCGAAATTCCGGATCGTCATCGACGTCGGCCACACCCCTGATTCCTACGGCGCCCTCAGCGCGCGCAACGATCCGGAGTTCGGCTTCAATTTCGTTCTTGCAAGACGCATCACGGCGAAGCTCAAATCCGAAGGCTTCGCGGCAACCCGCCTGCTCGTCACGGACGGCAAGGCGCGGCCGAGCCTGTTCAAGCGGGTCAGCGCCGCCAATGACGGCCGGGCGGATCTCTTCCTGTCGGTTCACCACGATTCGGTGCCGGACAAATTGCTCGACACCTGGGAATTCGACGGCGCGAAGAGCAATTTCAGCGATCGCTTTTCGGGGCACTCATTGTTCGTGTCGCAGCAGAACCCGCACTTTACCGCCAGCCTGATGCTGGCACGGATGATCGGCCGGCAGTTGAAAGAGCAGGGCCTGCACTATGCCAACCAGTACACCTTGCCGGTGATGGGTCGCTACCGCCGCCAGCTGCTCGACAAGGATGTCGGCGTCTACCGCTATGATGGGCTCGTCGTGCTGTCGCGCACCAGGAGCGCTGCCGTGCTGCTCGAGGCCGGCTCCATCATCAACCGCGACGAGGAGATGGCGATGAACTCGCCCGAGCGGCAGGAGGCGGTCGCGGGGGCCGTTGCGGCTGCGATGAGGGAGTTTTGCGAGAGGCGGTAGTTTGCCGAGGTGCTTCAACCCCCGTCATTGCGAGCGCAGCGAAGCAATCCAGAGTCTTTCCGCAGAGGCAGTCTGGATTGCTTCGCTGCGCTCGCAATGACCAAAGCCTACAGCGGCACGCCCCTGTACTCCCGGTTCGCCAGGCTCGCCTCCTCCAGGTCCAGATCCCGCTCGATCCGCCGCCGCGTCTCGTCGGTGATCTGGCCGTCGCGCAGGAGGTTGTGGATGAATTTTCGTTCCGCGGCGATCAGGTCGCGGGTCAGCGCGGTGCCGGCGGCGGAGACGTCGTGGTGCGTAGGGTCGAGTGAATCAGGCAGTTGGTTGACCCGGATCTCGTGACGCGCACGTAATAGCCGCATCACCTCGTCGGAGACGTCCTTCTCCTCGGTCAGCGCGTCGAGCGATTTCAGCGCGGCATCCAGCGCCTGACGCCGTGCCGTGATCTCGGCCTCATGCTCGGCGACGTGCTCGTTGCGGCCGGCCTGTGCGACACCGAGCCAGCGCACCACCGGCGGCAGCGTGAGGCCGACGCCGATCAGCGTGACGAAGATGACGCCGAAGGCCACGAACAGGATCAGGTCGCGATAGGGGAAGGCGTCGCCATCAGGCAGCGTGAACGGCAACGCCAGCGCCGCCGCGAGCGACACCGCGCCGCGCACGCCGGTGAAGGCGAGCACGAACGGCCATTGCCAGGGCGGCGACGGATCGCGCCGGCGCAACGATTTGCTGAGCATCCGTGGCAGATAGGTGGCGGGATAGAGCCACGCGAAACGCGCGATCACGATAATCACCAGCACCAGCGCGGTCGCGATCAGGATGTCGTCGAGCGGGAACGTCTTCGATTTCTCGTAGAGCGCGCGCATCTGGAAGCCGGTGAGCAGGAACAGCACACCCTCGATCAGATAGATCACGAGGTCCCAGAAGAAGATGCCTTGCAGTCGCGTCGCCGAGGAGATCAGCAGCGGGCCGTTCCAGCTCACATAAAGCCCGCAGGCGACGGTCGCGATCACGCCGGAGCCGCCGAGATGCTCGGGCAGCCAGTAGGAGACGTAGGGCGTGATCAGCGACAGCGTCAGCTCGACCTGCGGATCCCCGGACCATTTGCGGAAGCGAAGGGAGAGCCAGCCGACGCCGATGCCGAAGGCGATCTCGCTGGCGACGATGAGGAGGAACTCGCCGGCCGCGAGCGGCAGCGAGAAATGCCCGACCATGATCGCGGCCAGCGCGAAGCGGTAGAGGATCAGCGCAGTGGCATCGTTGGCGAGCCCTTCACCCTCGAGGATGACCAGAAGCCGCCGCGGCATGTTGAGCCGGCGCGCGATCGCGAGCGGTGCCACCACGTCGGGCGGCGCGACGATGGCCCCGAGCAGGAAGCCGATGGTCCAGGGCAGGCCGATCATGTAGTGCGTGGCAGCCGCCACCAGCGCCGCGGTGAAGATCACCGCGCCGACCGCGAGCAGCACGATCGGGCGCAAATTATTCTTGAACTCGCGCCAGCTCATGGCGACGCTGGCCGAATAGATCAGCGGCGGCAGCACCATCAGCAGCACCAGTTCCGGCGGCAATTCCACCGGCGGCATGCCCGGCACGAAGGCGAGGCCGACGCCGGCCAGCATCAGCAGGATGGCGGGCGCGATGTTGAAGCGGCGCGCGGCAAGCGCGGTGCCCGCCAGCACGGCGAGCAGGATGAGAAAGGTCTGAAATTTCGCTTCCATGGCGGTCTGTCTTGACCCGGAAGCGACTGCTGCGTCAATGCGCGGGGCTCACGCCAGCCGCTCGGCCACCATGCGTCCGATGCGCGCGAAGGCGGCTTCGATCTGCGCCGGATTCGGCGTGCCGCCCTGGGTGTAGGCCGTGATCAGGATGGGCGTGTCGGGCTTGGGCCAAGCCACTGCGATGTCCCCCGCGGCGTCCTTGCCATTGTAGCCGGTCTTGTCGCCGATGCTCCAGCTGGCGGGCAGACCGCCACGCAGCCGGTTCGCGCCGGTCTTGCAATCCACCATCCACGCCGTGAGCTGGGTGCGCGAGGCCGGTGACAGGGCTTCGCCCACCACCAGGCGCCGCAAATTTCCCGCCATCACCATCGGCGTCGTGGTGTCCTGGGGATTGCCGGGCGGCGAGCGGTTCAGCTCGGGCTCGTTGTGGTCGAGCCGCGAAATGGTGTCGCCGAGCGACCGCCAGAACGCGGTGAGCGCGGCGGGGCCGCCGATCCGCGCCAGCAGCAGATTGGCGCAGGTGTTGTCGCTGAGCTCGACGATCGCCTTGCACATGTCGGTGACGGACATCGCACCCGCCGCGAGATTCTGCTTGGCGACCGGCGCATATTCCAGCAGGTCGGCCTTGCCGTAAGGAATCATCGCTGCGAGCTGCTCCTCGCCGCGATCGACCCGCGCCAGCACGCTGGCCGCGAGCGAAGCCTTGAAGGTCGAGCACATCACGAAGCGCTCTTCGGCGCGCCAGGCGAGCTTCTTGCCGGTCGCAAGGTTCTCCGCATAGACCCCGATCCGTCCGCCGCTCTCGCGCTCGTAGGATTCGAGCTCGGGCGGCGCCTCCGCGGCAAGCGCCGGAGACGCGGCCATCCAGGCGAGTGAGGCGAGCAGAGAGCGGCGGTCGAGAGGCATGGGAGGCTTTCGGGAAGTGGAGGTGGGAGATCAAGCGCTCGCTTCATCCGCATCGTCATTGCGAGCGCAGCGAAGCAATCCAGAGTCTTTCCGCGGAGGGATTCTGGATTGCTTCGCTGCGCTCGCAATGACGGGGTGAGAGCGGCGCCCGCAATAATGGAGGATGGCGCGCGAGTGCGTCCGATTTCGGGCGGTGGTTGAAGACCCCTCAGTCCCTCAAATCATAGCGATATGATTTCGACACGATCTGCCAGCCGTCGGCGAGCTTCATCGCCACCAGATAGTCGGTGAAATAGCGTGGTGGCAGCTGGCATCGCACCTTGATGAAGGCGGTCTTGTCGTCCGAGCGGTCGATGGTGACGATGAAATCCTCGCGCGGCTTGCCTTCGGCCTTGCCGGAGGGACGCTTGCGCACACGGTCGAGCCAGTCGGGCACGGTCAGGACCTGCAATTCGCCCTTCTCGACCCAGCGCAAATCCGCGGAGGGGTGGAAGATGGCGCCGAGTTTCTCGGCGTCGCCCTCGTAAAGGCCGTCGAAATAGGATTGCACGACGGCTTCGACGCTCGACCGGTTCTGGCTCATGGGTCATCCTTTTGCATGATGGCTTGGGGCGAACTTAGTCGTACGCATCGAAATGCGCTATGGGTGTGTCAGCCATTTGCGCCAGGGCATGCCATGACCGGATCAGAAAAATCGAATGCTCGTATCCTGATCGGCGAATGCTATTGCCGGACTGTCAGGTTCGAGGTGGCCGATGCGTTCTCCTATGCGATGAACTGTCACTGTTCAAACTGTCGCCGGACCACCGGCTCGGCCTTCAAGCCGTTCGCCGGCATCGCGCAGGACAAGCTCCACATCGTCCGGGGCGGCGACCAGCGGCTCATTTTTGGCGACGACACCACCCATGACGCCCATTGTGGGCGATGCGGCTCGCTGCTTTATTCCCGGGTGCGCGAAGGACAATGGGTCCACGTCGCCATGGGAACCCTGGTCGATGCCCCTTCGATCCGGCCCAGCGCCCATATTTTCGTGGCCTCGAAGGCGCCCTGGCACGAAATTACAGACGATCTGCCGCAATATCGGGGGCATATCGGCGATGCCTGAGGAAACTCGTTCGATCCGCCCGCCTGGCCGCGAACCGCGACAGCGCTGGCGCGACAAACAAAGGGGGGTTTTCGGGTTGCTGGAGGCGCGGCCTTCGTGACCTCCATCACAAGCACCGCCGCCAGATCCTGCTAAAGCGGTTCCAAAGGGGCTTGAACGTCCCGAACTTCGGAAGTCGTGTCATGCGCAAACTGCTCGGACTCTGCCAGCTTCTCCTCGCCGCAGCGCTGCTGTTCGGCTCCGGTCCCGCTTTCGCGGGCAACCGCGTCGCGCTGGTGCTTGCCAACTCGGCCTATCGGCACGCGCCGCCGCTGGCCAACCCCGTCAATGACGGTGCGGTGATGGCGAAAACGCTGAAAGAAGCCGGATTCGACATCGTCGATTTCCGGCAGGACCTGTCGGCGCAGGATACGCGGCGCGTGCTGCGCGACTTCGCAGACACCACCCGCACGGCCGACATCGCCGTGGTCTACTATGCCGGTCACGGCATCGAGGTCGAGGGCTCGAATTATCTGATCCCTGTCGACGCCAAGCTCGAGCGCGACACCGACGTCTATGACGAGGCGCTTTCGCTCGATCGCGTCCTCGTCGCCGTCGAGCCGGCAAAGCAGCTTCGTCTGGTGATCCTGGACGCCTGCCGCGACAATCCGTTCGGCAGGACCATGAAGCGCACCATTGCCTCGCGCGGCATCGGCCGCGGTCTCGCCCAGGTCGAGCCGACCAGCCCCAATACGCTGATCGCCTACTCGGCGAAGGCAGGCTTCACGGCTCAGGACGGCGACGGCGCCAACAGCCCCTTCACGGTCGCGCTGTCGCGGCATCTGACGACGCCGGGCCTCGATGTCCGCCGCGCCTTCGGCTACGTGCGCGACGACGTGCTCAAATCGACCGGCAACAAGCAGGAGCCGTTCGTGTACGGCTCGCTCGGTGGTGAGGATGTGCCGCTGGTTCCGGTCAAGGTGGCGACTGCCGCGCCGGCAGCGCCCGTGGTGAACCGGCAGGCCGACATGCGCCGCGACTACGAGCTCGCGCTCCAGGTCGGCAACAAGCCGGCGTGGGAAGCTTTCCTCGCCCAGCACCCCGACGGCTTCTATGCCAACCTCGCCAAGCTCCAGATCGACAAGATCCAGGCCGAGCAGGCCCATGCAGCCGCGATCGAGAAGGCGAAGCAGGCCGAGGCCGAGCGGGATCGTCTCGCCGCTCTCGGCGCCCAGAAGGACGCGCAGGCCAAGGCTGCGGCCGATGCCAAGGCGGCCGAGCAGGCGCAGCTTGCCGCGCAGAAGGCCAAGGAGCAGGCGCAGCAGCAGGCGGCCGCCGCCGAGCAGCAGCGCGTCAATCTTGCCGCCGCGGCGCCGAGCGCCGCACCGGCCAGCACCGCGAGTCCCGCCGGCACCAGCGTCGCCTCGCTGACGCCGGCCACCGCGCCGGCGGATCTCAGCCGCTCGGTGCAGACCGAGCTTGGCCGGGTCGGATGTTTTTCGGGGCAGGCCGACGGCAACTGGAACACCTCCTCGCGGCGCTCACTGTCGCAATTCAACCGCTATGCCGGCACCAAGCTCGACGTGAAGGTCGCGAGCACCGACGCGCTCGATGCGGTCAAGGCCAAGCCGGCGCGGGTCTGTCCGCTGGTTTGCGAGCACGGCTTCAAGGCCGACGGCGACAAGTGCACCAAGATCGTTTGCCGTGAGGGCTATGCGGTCAATGACGACAATGAGTGCGAGAAGCAGCGCGCCGCAAAGCCGGCCAAGCCTGCAACGGCAAGGCGCGACGACGGTGATGAGCGCCCCGCACGGCAGCGCCGACAGGCCGGCGGAGCGGCAGCCGGAGCCGCCGGGGGCTACGGCGCTGCGGCCGGCATTGCCGCCGCGGCTGGTGCCAGCCGTCCCTCGGGTGGCGGGCAGATGTTCTGCAACAGCACCGGCTGCCGCCCTGTCAGCCGTGGCTGCCATCTCGAATATCGCGGCGGTGGCGGCCCCGCCAATGACGCCAATGCCGAGGTCTGCAATTGAGGGCTTAATCTCCCTCCGTCGTCCCTGCGAACGCAGGGACCCATAACCACAGACGGCTGTTTGGCGAAGACTTTCGGTTGAGAAGCCTTCGTCGGTACTGCTCTCGTCTTCCAGCGATAAATCACGCGGTATGGGTCCCTGCGTTCGCAGGAACGACGTCAGGCCGAGATGGCGCTCGCGGCAATGTTGACCGTCAGTGCCAGCAAGGCCGTGTTGTAGATGAACGAGACGATCCCATGCGCCGTGGCCGTGCGGCGGATGGTCTTGTCGGTGATGCCGACATCGGAGACCTGCGCGGTCATGCCGATCACGAACGAGAAATAGACGAAGTCCCAGTAGTCGGCGTGGTCTTCCTTGTCGCCGCTCGGGAATTGCAGGCCGCCCGGCTTGGCGTTGCGGTAGTAATCATGAGCGTAATGCAGCGCGAAGGTCGTGTGCACGGCGGCCCATGACAGCGCGATCGTGGTGATCGCGATCGAGAGCTCCAGCACGCCGCGATGTGGCGTGCCGAGCTCGGAGACGATCGCCGCGATGCTGGCGAAGGCGCCGGTCGCCGTCACCAGCAGGATCACGAAGCGGCCGTCGTCCTGCATCGCGGCGGCGCGGCGGATGTGCTGGTGGTCGTTGCACAGCATCATCGCATAGACCAGCATCAGATAGGCTGCGATCAGCGCATCCCAGCCGAACAACAGCCGCGTCACCAGCCGGTACGAGCCAGGCAGTAGCAGGCTGACCAGGATGCCGACCGCAAGCGCGATAAAGGTCCGCGGCCGGGCATAGATCAGCCGCACCGGCCGCGACATTTTGCGGAAGCGGGCGAGGACGGGATCTTCTTTGCCCTCGACCGCCATCGGTGTCGTCAGCTCTTCCGCTCGGCGACGAAACGCGCGGCGGCCTGCAGCACGGCGGCGCGATCGCCGAAGATCGAGACGGCGCTGTCGGCGCGCGCGAGCAGGTCGCGGACGCGCTGCTTGGCGCCTTCGATGCCGAGCTGGGTGACGAAGGTGGTCTTGCCGAGCACGGCGTCGGCGCCGGCCGGCTTGCCGAGCGCGGCCGCATCGCCCTCGACGTCGAGCAGATCGTCGGCGATCTGGAAGGCTTCGCCGAGCGCGCGGCCGTAATCGTCGAGCGCCTGATATTCTTTCTGCGAGGCCTGGCCGAGGAGTGCGCCGGCGATGCAGCCGTAGCGCAGCAGCGCGCCGGTCTTCATCTGCTGAATGCGGGCGACATCGATCGGCTCGTTGCCGCCGAAGCGGCCTTCGCCGGCGAGGTCGAGGATCTGGCCGCCGACCATGCCGCCGATGCCGGCGCAGCGTGCCAGCGCGCGCGTCAGCAGCAGTCGCACATTGGCGTCGCGATGGATCTCGTCGCGGGTGACGATGTCGAAGGCGAGCGTCAGGAGGCCGTCGCCGGCGAGGATCGCGGTGGCGTCGTCGGTCTGCTTGTGCAGGGTGGGGCGACCGCGGCGCAGGTCGGAATTGTCCATCGCCGGCAGATCGTCGTGGATCAGCGAATAGCAGTGGATGCATTCGAGCGCGGCGCCCACGAGCAGGGCCGCTTCGCGCGGCACGCCGAACACGGCTGCGCTTTCGACCACCAGGAACGGCCGCAGGCGCTTGCCGCCGTTCAGGCTCGAATAGCGCATTGCGTCCATCAGTCGCTTGGGCCGGGCGATCTCATCGTGCAGGATGTCGTCCGACAGCAGGCGCCCGAGCAGGGCCTCGGTGTCATCAGCGGTCTTGTCCAGACGTTTGGCGAAATCGGACGGGGACGTGCCGGTCATCAAGAAGGGCTCCAGAACTAAAATTCGGCGGGACAATCCTTTATGCGCCCGCCCCAGTCAATCGTTTGGAAGGCCTAAAAAGTGCTGGAAAAGGCCCGGATTATCACAGACTTAATAGGGTGATCCGTGGCCGCTGCTCGTTCCATGCCGGAAAGGTCGATTTGCGCATCGTCAAAATCCTGCTCGTAGTGCTCGCGGTCGTCATTCTCGCGCCCTATGTGATCGCGCCGTTCTACCGCACCGGCCATCCCGTTTCGACGCTGATGGCCTGGCGCTCGCTTCGCGGCGCGCCGATGCAGCGGGAATGGATCGATCTGGCGGCGATGTCGCCCTCACTGCCGCGATCGGTGATCGCAGCCGAGGACGCCCATTTCTGCAAGCATCACGGCATCGATTGGGGCGCGCTGCGCGAGGCGATCGACGACGCGAAAGAGGACGGTACGCCGTTCCGGGGCGCCTCCACGATTACCCAGCAGGTCGCGAAAAACCTGTTCCTCTGGCAGGGCCGGGATTTCGTCCGCAAGGCACTCGAATTCCCCTTGGCGCTCTGGATCGATCTGGTCTTGCCCAAGCCGCGGATCCTGGAGATTTACCTCAACATCGCCGAGTTCGGCCCCAAGGGCCAGTTTGGCGTCGAGGCCGGCAGCGCCTACGCGTTCGGCAAGTCGGCGGAGGACCTTTCGCCCCGGGAGGCGGCCCTGCTGGCCTCGATCCTGCCGAATCCGGTCAAACGCAGCGCCAGAACCCCCGGCCCGGGTGTCCGGCGGCTGGCGGCCACCTATATGGCGCGGGGGCAGGCAAGCGCGCTCGCGACCTGCTGGCCGGAAAATCGCTGATTTTGAGCCCATTCCGGGCATATTTTCCGGTCCAAGAGCCTAGCTTTACGGCCAGCCTTCCTCTATAAGCCCGGCCTTGATCGGCATTCAGCTCGCCTCGGATTGCGGGTGCTGAGCCGTCCCTTCGCGGACGATGCCCTGATGACACCAATCCCTAGAGGATATTGAAATGGCCGTTCCGAGAAGAAAAACCTCGCCGTCGCGCCGTGGCATGCGCCGCTCGGCTGACGCCATCAAGAAGCCGACCTATGTGGAAGACAAGGACTCCGGCGAGCTCCGTCGTCCGCACCATCTCGACCTCAAGACCGGCATGTACAAGGGCCGGCAGGTCCTGAAGAAGAAAGAGTCCTGAGTTCAGGACCTTTCTCCGGGCAGGATGATTTCGTCTGCCTGATTTCGGCCCACCCATGAGATAGACAGTGACGGCGGCGGAGCGAATGCTTCGCCGCCGCATTGTCCTGTCCGGATATCATGATCGAGAAGGCGTTCTGCCGATGGTCGGTTTTCCGCTGCTTCTGATTCCGCTCGCGGTGTACAACATCATCGCCTTCCTGATGCCGACCGTCTCCTTTACGGACGTGCTGTTCAGGGTGCCGATGATCACGGGCGAAGCCTGGCCGGTGACGCTCGCCGATCTCCTGCTCGCGCTGGGCGTGGTGCTGCTGCTGCTCGAAGTGGTCAAGGGCGCGCGGCCGGGATCGAAATTTCTGATGGATCACCTGTTGTCGCTGATCCTGTTCGGCGGAGCGGCCGCCGAATTCGTGATGTGGCCCAAATTCGGCAACTCCACCTATTTCCTGCTGGTGCTGCTGGCGATGGCGGATTTCCTCGGCGGCATTGCCCAGCGCACGCGCCGCCGCGTCACCTATGTCGCCGAGACGACGGTGCCGGCGCCGCGCAAGGCCAAACGCCGGGCCGACGCGCCGGCGGAGGATGCGGCGGCCGAGCGCAAGTTCGAGCCGGTCATTGCGCCGCAGCCGGCATCGGCCGAACCTCCGGCGCCCTCGGCGCAATCCGTCGCGGAATCCGTGCTGATGGATCATCCTGCGCCCAAGCCCGTGCAGGGCGCGACTTCGCCGGAAATTCCCTCGCCGCAGCTTCAGCCCGGCAACGGCACGCCGCCGCCGTCCGACACCCCGCCGCGCTGACCAGCCTCAAGCCACCTGCCGTGTCCGCGCGCTGACGCTTTGCAGCGGGCGCTTGCTGCCATAGGCCGTCATCGCATCCTCGGAAGAGGCGCGCCGCAGCCGGCTGGCCTGGGGCGCGTGCTCGGCATTGGCGATCAACTGTGTGACGAAGCTGGGATCGGGGCGCGACAGCGGCGCCTTGTGGACCCACCGCAATGTCGGCATCAGCGGCACGAGGGCCGTGCCGGTTTGCCGCTCCGTCTCTGTCGATCCATCCGCATTCACCATCACAGCACCGTTCATCCGCTCCAACTGGCGCGTTTCGGGACATGGGCGCCGTTGCATGTGATGGTCTCGCAAGGCCCATGCCGGCCGAGCGTAATCGTTCCTGGGCGCCTCGGGAACGTGGTTTCCAAATTGTTTATGAACTTTGCCTAGGGTCGAAGGCGAATCTGGCCGTATCCTGTGCCGACTCAGGACTCCCCCGCTGTCCCGAAACGAGGCGATTTTGACCCCTGCATTGCCGCAAGCCTCCGACATTCTGGCCGCGCTCGGTCAGGCCGTGTTCGCCTGGGACATCGCCAGCGATGCCATCGTTTGGGGTGACCAGGCCGCGAGTGTCTTCCCGGGCATTCCCGCCGAGCGGCTGGCGACCGGCGCCGAATTCGCCAAGCTGATCGAGCCCTCGCCATCGCTGCGCACCGCCGCACTCGCGCAGACCTCACCCGTTCACGGCGCCGACGGCACGCCCTACCGGGTCGAGTACGGCGTCCGCATGAGCGCCGCCGATCCCGTGATCTGGATCGAGGAGACCGGCCGCTGGTTCGCCGGCGCCGACGGTCGCCCGGTGCGCGCGATCGGCTCGGTCCGCATCAACAATGAGCGTCATGCCCGCGACGAGGAGCTGACCAAGCTGGCCCGGCTCGATCCGCTGACCGGCGAGCTCAACCGCTCTCATTTGATCGCGGCGCTGGCCGAGGCGATCGAGGAGACCACCCGCTTCCGCTCGACCGCCGCCTTCATGCTGGTCGGCATCGATCATCTCGTCCGCGTCAACGACGCCTTCGGCTTCGACGTCGCAGACGCCGTGATCCTCGACATCGCAAAGCGTATCCGTTCGCGCCTGCGCGGCGGCGACGTGCTCGGGCGCTTTTCCGGCAACAAGTTCGGCCTGATCCTGAAGAACTGCACCGTCGACGACATGAACGTCGCCGCCGAGCGCTTCCTCGCCGGCATCCGCGACGAGGTGGTGCCGACCAAATCCGGTCCGGTTTCGGTCACCGCGTCGATCGGCGCAGTCAGCCTGCCGCGCTATGCCCGCAATACCGACGAGGCCGTCAACCGCGCCCATGAGACGCTGGATGCCGCCAAGCGCCGCCGCGCCGGCTCGTTCGCCGTATGGCGCCCCGACGCCACGCGCGACGCACAGCGCCGCGTCAACATCCGCGTCACCGACGAGATCGTCACCGCGCTGAACGAGCGCCGCATCAAGCTCGCCTACGAGCCGGTGGTGTCCGCCGTCTCGCGCGAGCGCGCGTTCCACGAATGTCTGGTGCGGATGGATCAGGGCGACGGCCAGGTGCTGCTCGCGCCCGACATCGTGCCGGTCGCCGAACGGCTCGGCCTGATCCGCCTGGTCGATCATCGCGTGCTCGAGCTCGTGGTGGCCGAACTCGCGGCTGCGCCCGACGTCAGCCTCAGCCTCAACATCTCGCCTGACACCACCATGGATCCCGATTGGTGGGCCGGAATCGAATCGCTGATGCAGGCGCATCCCGGCGTCGCCGAGCGGCTGATCGTCGAGATCACCGAGACGGTCGCTATCCAGGACATCGACGACGTCCGCGCCTTCGTCGGCCGCCTCAAGCATTTCGGCAGCCGCATTGCCATCGACGATTTCGGCGCCGGCTACACCTCGTTCCGAAACCTGCGCAAGCTTGGCGTCGACATCGTGAAGATCGACGGCGCCTTCGTGCAGAACATCACCCATTCCGCCGATGATCGTGCCTTCGTGCAGACCCTGATCGACCTCGCCCGCCGCCTCGACATCAAGACGGTGGCCGAATGGGTGCAGGACGAGGAAGCCGCCAACATGCTGCGCGACTGGGGCTGCGACTACATCCAGGGCCGCCTGATCGGGCTGGCTTCCGCGGAACGGCCGTGGGGCGCTCCGCCTGAGAATGTGCTGCCTGCGGCGAGCTGAGGCGCTGTAGGGTGGGCAAAGGCGCGTTTGCGCCGTGCCCACGATCGTTCTCAATTTCGACAAAAGACGTGGGCACGCTTCGCTTTGCCCATCCCACGCGATCACGCCCCCTCGTCCAGCGCCACCAGATCGCGCTTCCTGCGCAGTGACGGCAGCAGCGGGGCGATCAGCAGCACCATTGCGAATACAAGGCACACCGCCGAGATCGGCCGTTGCACGAAGGTCCAGAGATCGCCCTGCGACAGGATCAGCGACTTGCGCAAATTGTTCTCCATCATCGGTCCCAGCACGAAGGCCAGCACAAGCGGCGCCGGCTCGTAGCCGAGCTTGCGCATGAAATAGCCGATGATGCCGAACGCGATCATCACATAGACGTCGAACACGTTGTTGCTGGAGCAGTAGACGCCGAGGATCGTGAACAGGATGATCAGGGGGAACAGGATGTTGTAGGGCAGCTTCAGCAGCTGCACCCACATGCCGATCATCGGCAGGTTCAGGATCAGCAGCATGACGTTGCCGATATACATGCTGGCGACGATGCCCCAGAACAGGCCGGGGTTTTGCGTGATCAGCAGCGGTCCCGGCTGCAAGCCGTGAATGACGAAGGCCCCGAGCAGCAGCGCCATCACCACATTCGGCGGGATGCCGAGCGTCATCAGCGGAATGAAGGCGCCGCCCGCCGCGGCGTTGTTCGCCGATTCCGGCCCCGCGACGCCTTCGATCGCGCCATGGCCGAAGCGCTCGGGCGTCTTCGACAGCCGCTTCTCCAGCGCGTAGGAGGCAAACGACGCCACCACCGCGCCGCCTCCCGGCAGGATGCCGAGGAAGAAGCCGAGGACGGTGCCGCGGCCGACTGGACCGGCGCTCGCCGTCCAGTCCTCGCGGGTCGGCAGGAGATGGGTGATCCTGGTGTTGATGATGTCGCGCCTGATCGCCTGCTCGGTGTTGAGCAGCACCTCTGCAACGCCGAACAGGCCCATCACGACGGGCACGAGCCCGATACCGTCGATCAGCTCCATGCGGCCGAAGGTCAGACGCGGCTGCGCGGTGATGCTGTCGAGCCCGATCAGTCCGAGCACGACGCCAATGCACGCCATCAGCAGCGCCTTGGGCATCGAGCCCTGGGTCAGGAAGGTGAGCACCACGAGGCCGAGCACCATCAGGCTGAAATATTCGGCCGGGCCGAACGCGATGGCGACGCTGGCAAGCTTCGGCGCCACCAGCATCAGGGCGATCAGCGCAAACGTGCCGGCGATGAACGAGCCGAAGGCGGAGATGCCGAGCGCCGGACCCGCGCGGCCCTGTTTCGCCATCTGGTGGCCGTCGATGCAGGTGACGACGGAGGCAGCCTCGCCCGGGATATTGACCAGGATCGATGTGGTCGATCCCCCATACATCGAGCCGTAATAGATGCCGGCCATCATGATGATGCCGGATTCCGGCGTGCCCGACAGCGTCACGGGCAGCAGCAGCGACATCGCCGAGATCGGCCCGATGCCCGGCAGCACGCCGACCAGCGTGCCGATGAAGACGCCGATGAAGCAATAGAGCAGGTTGACCGGCAGCAGCGCGACGCCGAAGCCATGGGCGACGTTGACAAGCGTATCCATGGGGTCAACCGATTCCGAACAGGCCCGAGGGAAGCTGGATCAACAGCAGCCGCTTGAGCACCCACCACATGCCTGACGGCACCAGCACGGCAATGGGAACTGCCAGCGTCCAGCGCACGGGATCGATCAGCCGCAACAGCAGCAGCATCAACGGAATCGACGACAACAGGAAGCCGAGCGGCTCCAGTGCGACGGAGAATGCCGCAAGACAGGCGATCAGCAGGAGTGGTTTGCTCCAGCGCACATTCTCCCAGCGCGAGGCCAGCGTCGGCCCCCCCTCGGTGAGTGCCGAGACGATGATGGACCCTGCGAACACGCACATCAGAATGCCCGTGTAGAACAGCACGTAGCCGGAGCCGGGATCGTTGATGGTGCCAAGCTTGAGCTTCATGCCCGACCAGATCACGAAGCCGCCGAGCCCGAGCCCGACCAGGCCACCCCAGAGTTCGGAATTGTTGAGGCGGAGCTTGACGTTGGTTTGGTTGTTCATTTGAGACGCCTTGAGATCACCGTCGTCCTGAGGTGGCGGAGCGCAGCGTAGCCCTCGAAGGGCGACGGTGCCCCGATCCATCCTTCGAGGCGAG